>CAJUQN010000023.1 GCA_910588625.1 uncultured Oscillospiraceae bacterium | reverse complement strand
TACGACGACGCGGGGCTGACCCACATCGGCGTGCCCGTTCCCGTCAACGCCAAGGGCGTGATGACCGACGCCCGGTACAACGGCCAATTCTACGCCAAGGGCAACGACATGGTGGTGGAGGACCTGGAGAATGAGGGGTTCCTGCTGGCCAAGGCCCAAATCACCCACTCCTATCCCCACTGCTGGCGGTGCAAGTACCCCATCATCTACCGGGCCACCGAGCAGTGGTTCTGCTCCGTGGACGCCATCAAGGACCAGGCCGTCAAGTCCTGCGACGGTATCTCCTGGCACCCCGCCTGGGGCAAGGAGCGCATGGTGTCCATGATTACCGAGCGCAATGACTGGTGCATCTCCCGCCAGCGGGTGTGGGGCGTGCCCATCCCGGTGTTCTACTGCGACGGCTGCGGTGAGTCCATTGTCACCCCGGAGAGTATCGCCCACGTGGCAGACCTGTTCCGGGAGCACGGCTCCAACATCTGGTTTGAAAAGACCGCCGAGGAGCTGGTCCCCGCCGGGTTTAAGTGCCCCAAGTGCGGTAAGACCCACTTCTCCAAGGAAAACGACATCATGGACGTGTGGTTCGACTCCGGCTCCACCTGGGCCGCCGTGGCCAATGAGCGGGACTATCTCCAGTATCCCGCCGACGTGTATCTGGAGGGCGGCGACCAGTACCGCGGGTGGTTCCAGTCCTCCATGCTGACCTCCATCGCCTGCAACGGCGTGGCCCCCTACAAGCAGATCATCACCCACGGCTGGACGGTGGACGGCGAGGGCAAGGCCATGCACAAGTCTTTGGGCAACGCCATGCCGCCGGAGGAGATCATCAAGGATTACGGCGCGGATATGCTCCGCCTGTGGGTGTCCTCCGCCGACTACACCCAGGATATGCGCATCTCCAAGGAGATCATGAAGCAGCTGTCCCAGGCATATCTGAAAATCCGAAACACCGCCCGGTATATGCTGGGCAACCTGAACGGCTTCGACCCGGACAAGGCCGTGGAGGTCAAGGATATGCTTGACCTGGACAAATGGGCCGTGGCGGCGTTCAACGATTTGGTGAAGGCCGTCCGGGCCGGGTATGATGCTTACGAGTTCCACACCGTTTACCGCGCTATTTATAACTTCTGTGTGGTGGAGATGTCCAACTTCTACTTGGACATCATCAAAGACCGGCTGTACTGCGGAGACGACGCGGGCCGGGCCTCCGCCCGGTCCGCCCTGTACCTGATCCTGGACGGTATGACCAGGATGCTGGCCCCCATCCTGGCCTTCACCAGCCAGGAGATCTGGACCGCCATGCCCCATAAGGCCGGGGACGATGCAGAATGCGTGCTGTTCAACGACATCCCGGACTACGACCCGGCGCTGGCGCTGGACGGGGCGGAGACCGCCCGCTGGAGCAAGCTGCTGGAAGCGCGTGACGTGGTGCTCAAGGCGTTGGAGGAGGCCCGCGACCAGGGGATCAAGAAGAACCAGGACGCGGAAATTGCTCTGACGCTGTCCGACGAGCTGGGTTTTGACGCGGCGGAGTTGGCCACTCTGTTCATTGTGTCCAAGGTGACAGTGGAGAAGGGCGGAGCTACAACCGCTTCTGTGAAGCTGAGCGAAGCTCCCAAGTGCCCCCGGTGCTGGAACCACGACGAGCATATCGGTACACCCAACCACCACGCCGAACTCTGCGACCGCTGCGCCAAAGTGCTGGGCGAATAACCGTCCCCATCCTGGGGACGCCCTCCGGGGGGTTGCTTTCTCTCGCGCGAGAGAAAGTAACCAAAGAGCGCGCCTAGGGGCTGCGGCCCCTAAGGACCCCGGCGGGGACGCCCCATACGATGCCTTGGGGTAAATTGTTCCGGCGCTCGCGGCTTTCGACGCTGATGCTTTTATTTGTGCTGCCGCCGGTGTCTAGGCACTGGTACGCTGGTGCGTTGTGCGGGCTGCGCCTCAGTGCCGGACCGTGTGACTCTGGTGCTGGCTTTGAACGAACAAAACCACCCTTCCTGCATTGCGGGAAGGGTGGTTTGTGTTTTAGCAGTTGGGTTGATTCACAACTCCAGTAAAGAGCGGCAAATCGCTCTCACTGGTAACGGAGAACAAGAAGGGCCGGTCCAGGGTGAAGTCTGCTTCGTCATCTGGGGGCGCGTCGGCCCCGGTCGTCATCATCATGACGGTGTAGGCGGCCGCCTCGCAGCCCTCCTCGTCCACCCTCACCCGGGCGGCGTGCTTGGCCTGTGAGACAAACAACGGGTCATCTGTGCTGGCGTCCAGCGGGTCGAAGTTGGAAACGGTGTAGTCAAATACATCGGTGACGCCCAGCGCCTTCAGACCGTCGATCAGGTCCAGGTCGGAGGATACGTCGAACTTGGGCATGGACAGGTTGATGGTAAGATACTTCTGCCCGGTCCAGCCCTCGCGCGTCACGCTGCCTTGATCGTCGTACTGGTCGTATTTGGGCGCGAGCAGGAAGTCCATGGCCTCGCCGCTCTGGAGCAGCTCATCCACAGTGCGGTCCTCATCGGGGAGAATCAGCCATATGCTGCCGCCCTGCTGGAAGCGGAGCTGGACGGCGGTAAAGTTGCTCCCCCAGTAAAAGCTGCTCTCCATGGTGCGGTGCATAAAATCCGCATCCACATCGCCGCTGGGGGCGTGGAAGGTGTCGGTTTCCGTGCGCTCCTTGTTGAACTCGTCGCTCCAGGCGGCCTTGAAATAGATGGTGGAGGCCAGGGCCAGCACTGTCTCCGGGGCCATGCTGAGCTGGCTGGCCTGCTCCTCCAGCAGTCCTCCAGTCTGCTCGTTGAGCCAGTCCCGCAATGCCTGGTTGTACTCCTCCGTTCCCATCTCGCCGGAGAAGGAGGAGGCGTAATAGTCCTTCGCCAGGGTGTCCAGCGTCTGCTGGCTGTAAGTGAAGCCGTCCCGAAGCCACAGGGAATTGCCCAGAATGGTGGTCACGGTGCCGTCATCCCGGTAGTGGTCCCGCCACAGGGCGGCGGCACGGTCCCGCAGAGCCTCGATGGAATCCACCTGTAGCAGGTCCAAAATCTGTTGGCGGCTGTTCTCCCCGGCGGTCTCCGCCAGCATGGACAGGGCCATGTAGACGTTCAGGGGGGAATAAATTCGGTTTTCATTTCCGGCGTTGGTCAGGAATTGGACGGTGGAGCCGGACAAAAACTGGTCCATCATCCCGGTGTAGTCGGTGCCGGAGCGCAGGGCCTCCATGTCCTCAGACCAGGCTTTATAATCCCGGTCATAGTCTGCGCTCAGACGGCCGCTATTCTCGGAAAAATACTCGTCCTCCCGGGGATAGGGGTGCATTTCCGGGTAGACCGCCGCAGCCAAGGCGGTGGCCTTGGCCGGCGCAGCGGGGCCGGAGCTCCTCCTCTCGATGCCGGGCGCGTTATCGGAAATGGGAGCGGGCCCATTGTCCCAACCTGTCTGCATGGCGACCCCTCCAATGATGGCCACTGCCAGCACCGCCGCCACCGCGCTTATCCAACGGGTGTAGGGTCCTTTTCCGGCAGACCGCGCGGCCTTTTCCTTCAATTCATCGGGGGGGTGAATGCCCTCGTTTGCCTGTTTGTAGCGTTTCATAACTCGACCTCCTTGAGCATATCCCGCAGGAGGGCCCGGCCCCGGCTGAGCTGGGACTTGACGGTGCCCTCCGTCGATTGCAGCGCGGCGGCGATTTCCGCCACCGACAGGCCCTCGAAGTAGTGGAGATGGATGACGGCCCGGTACTTTTCCGGCAGGGCGAGTACGGTGGAGTATACCTCCCGGTAGTCGTCCTCCACGCCGACCTCCGCGGCGGTCTCCAGGGGGACGGTGCGCTTGCGCCAGGGGGAGGACATCAGGCTTTTGCACCGGTTTACGGTACAGCGCAAAAGCCACGCCTTGCGGTGCTCGTCGGTCTGAAACCGGTCCTCGTGGCGAAAATAGCGCAAAAAGACCTCCTGAAATACGTCCTCGGCGTCGGGGACGTTGGCGGTGCGGGCCAGAGCCAGCCGGTATACCATGTCCCCCCATCGCTCCACCTGGGCGGTGCGCCGGTCCTGTGTCAGTGCCATGTCATCATCTTCTCTCCTGCGCGCCTCGGCCGCGGCGCGTTTCTTGCCTGTCGCTTATAATACCCTTCATCGGACTAAAAAGTTGCATTCACACAAAAAAACCCGCCGGAATCCGGCGGGTTTTGAGTTAGTTCTGAGGCGCCTGGCCCTGCCCCCCGCCGGGACGGTGGCGGTGGTGGGGGCGGTAACGCCGCTTATGGTTCTGGTTCTGCCCGCTCTTGGCTTCGGCGGGCTGGCCGCCGCCGTTTTGGGGCGCGGGCTTGGGCTGGACCTGTTGCTGGCGCTGGGGCCTGGGCTGACCCTGGCCCTGCTGCTGCCGGGGCTGGTTCTGGGGGCGGTTCTGACCGTTCCGGTTCCGGCGGTTTCCCTGCTTTTGGTTGTCGGGCTGCTTGGGCTGGCTGTCGCTTAGATAGCGGTTGAGCACCTCGCCCAGGTCGGCGGGGCCGTCCAGCTTGGGACCGGTGCGCAGCCGCTCGCCCTCCTGGGTGCGCAGCTTTTCCAGCTCTGCTTTGGAAGGCGCCACATAGCTCTCAGGCCGCTTGCCCTTGCCGTTGCGGACCACACGGATTTCGTCCGTGAGATAGCTCTTGGGCTGCTCGGTGGAGTCCTCCAGCCGGACCTTCACCTGCTCCTTCAGTAGGTTGACGGAGGACACGGTCCCCACGCCGTCGGGGCACTCCACAAAGGATTCTTGCTTGGGACAGCGCTTCACCGCGTCCTCGTAGGCCTCCTGCTCGTACTTGAGACAGCACATCAGCCGCCCGCAGGTGCCGGAGATTTTGGTGGGGTTCAGGGACAGGTTTTGAGTTTTGGCCATCTTGATGGACACGGGCTGAAACTCGTCCAAGAACTGGGCGCAGCAAAAGGGTTTGCCGCAGATGCCAAAGCCGCCCAGCATCCGGGCCTCGTCCCTCACGCCGATCTGGCGCAGCTCGATGCGGGCCCGGAAAATGCCCGCCAGGTCCTTTACCAGGGCCCGGAAGTCCACCCGGCCGTCGGAAGTAAAGAAGAAAATGATCTTGTTGCCATCAAAGCTGTATTCCACCTGGACCAGCTTCATGTCCAGGCCGTGGCGTTCCACCAGCTGTTGGCAGGTGCGCAGGGCGTCCTTTTCCTTGCCCCGGTTTTCACGGACCTGCTTCTCGTCCTTTTCCGTGGCCAGACGTACCACCGGGCGCAGGGGCTGGACCACCGCCTCGTCTTCCACCTCGGTGTTGCGGCGGACGCAGGTGCCATATTCCAGGCCCTTGCCTGTCTCCACGACGACGCTCTGGCCCTCGGCCACGGTGAGGCCCGCAGGGTCGAAATAGTATTGCTTGCCGCCCGGCCGGAACCGGACGCTGACGATTTCTGTCATAGGGGTATCCTCCGTGTATTTTGTCAAATATTTCACACGAAATATCTGTATGCGAAAATCAGAAAATTTTGGTGATGAGCAGGCCCAGGGTAAGTCCCGCGCCGGGGTTGAACACAGCGTTTTCCTGGCAGGCTTTCAGGGCCTGGAGCACCTTCACGCCCCGCCTGGGGTATTGGGCCAGCAAGGGGGAAACTTGGTTTTCCACCTCGGCTAAAAGAGTGGAAAGCCGGTCCCCTTTGGGCTTGGACAGCTCCAAATCCACCAGGGCCTGAGCGATGTACAGCTCATCCCCGGTGAGGAGCAGGCGGGCCAGGGACGCGGCCTGTTCCACCAGCTCTGGGTCGGGCTGGACCTCCTCCGGGGGCAGGGCCAGCAGCTCACAGCGGGAGCGCACGGTCTCCAGCAGTAAACCAGGGCGCTGGGCCAGGAGCAGGAAGGCGGCGTAGGAGGGCCCTTCCTCCAAAACTTTCAGCAGGGCGTTTTGCGCGGCGGGGTTCATGGCGTCCGCCGGGTCGATGATATACACCTTCCGCTTTCCCTCGTTGGGCCGGATGTAGGCGTCGGCGCGCAGGGCGCGGATCTGGTCCACGGCGATCTCCCGCTTGTCCGGTGCGGGGGCGGTGCAGGAGACGTCGGGGTGGGTGTTGGCGGACACCTTCCGGCAGGCCCGGCACGCGCCGCAGGGCGGGCGGGTCCCATCGCACAGGTAGGCCGCTGTCAGGCGCTTGGCCAGGGCGGCGCGGCTGTCCGCACTCCCCCCTGTTAGAAGATAGGCGTGGGACAGTGGATTGGGTAACTCTATCATAGGCGCTCAAAGCGTTCCACGTCCACCACGAATATGGTGGCCCCGCCCACCGTGACCTCCACCGGCATGACGGGCATAAAGCCGTGGCTCATCTCAGTGATGGCGGGCATCAGCTGTTTCCGGCTGTGGGAGTGCTCGTGAATGATGTCGATGGCCTCCTGGACCTGTTTGTCCTCTACGCCAATGAGGAGGGTGACGTTGCCCGCCAGCAGGAACCCGCCGGTGGTGGACAGCCGGGTGGAGGAAAAACCGTTTTTGGTCAGGCTTTCGATTACGGATTTGGCGTCGTCGTAGTTGATAATGGCGATGATGAGCTTCAAGGCATTCACTCCTCTCTGGGGATGACGTCGCAGTACCTTCTATTATACCCTATTTCCGTCAAATAGGCCAGATGTTTTTTTTCGATCAGCTCGCCAGGGGCGATGACGGGCACGCCGGGGGGATAGGGGGCGATCTGACAGGCAGAGATGCGGCCCGCGCTGTGGGTCAAACGCACCGTCTCCCGGGGGGCGAACAGCGCCTGACGAGGAGAGCGGGCCGCCTTGGGCGTCTCCGGAGGCGGAGGGAGGACAGAGCCCGTTCCGGCCAGACCGGTTCCAGTCAGAGTCCGCTCTAGACAACTGATTTCCGCCTTGCCGTCGGCGCAGGTGAGGATGCACACTACATGGCCCTGGTCGGCCATTTCGCAGTATACGCCCTGCTTCCGCAAAGCGTCCGCCAGGGTGAAGCCGTCGGAGCTGTGGAGGGTCAGGCGGGTGGGGTCCAGCTGGAGGCCCACGGTCTGCTGGAGGGACGGCCAGCGGCGGCGCAGTTCGTTCACAAGGCGGGCGGTCTGACGGTAAAGGGCGGCGCCCTCCTCTTCCATGTAGTTCCGGACCGCGTCCAGGGCAGACAGGAGGACGTAGGACGGGGACGAGGAGCCATAGACGGAGCCCCAGCGCTGGAGGTCCGCCAGGCCGAAGCCATTGGCGAACAACAGCGCCGTCTGTCCGGGGGCCGGGAGGGTCTTGTGGGCGGACATGACCACCACGTCGGCGGCCTCATAGCCCTCATAGCCCAGGAAGGGCAGATGCGCGCCGTGTGCGCCGTCCACCATCAGCTTGACGCCTAGCGCGTGACAAACCTCCGCAATGGTGGGGATGTCTGACAACACACCGTAATATGTGGGAGAAGTGATACAGACTGTTTTGATTTCTGGGTGCAGGACCAGAGTTCCGGCCACGGTCTCGGGAGAGATGGGACCGGTGACGCCCTCCTCCGCCAGCCAGGGGCGGGGAAGGAAATGGGGTGTCAAATCCAGCAGCGCCAAGGCGTGATAGGCCGAGCGGTGGCTGCCCCGGTCCAAAGCGACAGCGCCCCCCTGCCCTGCCAGCAAAGCCAAACCAGTGTGCACGCCCTGGGTGGAGCCGCCGGTGAGGAACAGGCAGGAGTCAAAGCCGAAGCGATCCGCCCAGAGGTGTTCGGCCGCTTGGATGGCGTCGGGGTCGGGCCCGAACAGGTCGCCGGTGGAGCCGTTCTCGGTGAAGTCCAGCTCAGAAGGCCAGGGAAAGCCGTTTGGCAAGGGCGCGCCGTGGTGGCCGGGCATATCCAGCCGCAGTGGATTTTGCTCCGCCAAATTGCGGAGGCTGTCGTATAACGGGGTGGGCATCGGTCAGCGGTTTTGCAGGAAGCTGTGGGCCTCCTGGAGGATGGCTTTGTCGGAGGCGTGGGTCAGAGTGTCCAGCGCCGCGTCAAAAGGCAGGAAGCGGGCGTCGGCCACCTCCTCTGGCTGACAGGCCAGCCTGCCTCCGGACACGCGGGCCAGGAAAAACACCACATCCTTGGTGCAGTTGGCGAAGGGAGAATAGGTGATGACCTCTCGAAAGCCGTCGATAAAGTCCACCGTCAGGCCGGTTTCCTCCATGATCTCACGGGTGGCGGTCTCGTGCTCGGTCTCGTTTTTTTCCACATGGCCCTTGCACAGGGTGGTGTGGCCCTGGGTGCTCTTCAGGATGAGGTAGAAACGGCGGGAGGTGTTCTCGTCTTCGCGGAAGATTACCGCGCCGCAGCTTTTTTCGTGCTTCATAATGTCAGACCTTCTTTATCTCTTATAGATCGCCGTGTTCTTTGGCGTAGGCGTCCAATTCCGGGGTGCGGGACCAATAGAGGACACCCCACTGTTCAAAACTCCACTGGTCCATATAGGCGTTGCACTCGTAGTCCACGTAATAGAGCGTGCCGTCCTTGGGAATGAAGTTGGTGGGGAACCAGTCGATGTTCAGGCCCGCTTCCCGCAGGGTCTGGGACAAGGTCCGGACCTGTTCCAGGCGCCAGGGCTCCAAAGTGCCCCGCAGGACCAGTTGATAGACTGTCTCGCCGGGGAGGAGTTCTTTCAAAAGCCGCTCCTCCTTCCGGTCCACGTCCAGCAGGGTGGGAATGGGCAGTTTCAACGCCGACAGCTTTTCGTAGTCTCCCAGCTCAGCGGCCAGCTTATCCCCGAACTGGTAATAGTCGCAAGGCTCGTGGTGGATCTGCTTTAGGGCGTATTGGACGCCATCCCGCTCCGCAAGATAGGTGTAACCGCCCTTTCCCTTGCCCAGCAGGCGCAGGATTGTGTATTCTTTCCCGTTCAGGGTCAGAAGTTTTGGCGCGCTCATGGCGTCACTCGTCCGTCTCATCCCCGGCCAGCTCCAACAGGCGCATTCCGGCGGTGCCGGTGACGGGCAGGGAGAACACAATAGATTTGGCGTCGGTGTTCATACCCGCCTTGTTCATGATGGCTTTCATGATGCGGTTTTTTGTGGCTGTTTTCACCACGATAAATACCATTTCCTTCTCATTCACCAGGGAGAAGCCTAGGAACTTTTCCGCCTTCTCCATGCCGGTGCCCTTGGCGTGGAGGACGGTGCCGCCCCCCGCCTGCTCCTCCCGGGCGGCGTCCATGATGAGCTCGGTGTGGCCCTGGTTGGCGATGACCACCAGCAGTTCGTATTTGGTGTTCTTCAAGGTGCTCTCCTCCCCTGCTTCGAAATCCTGGCCATCGGTAAAGAAAGCCAGAGGCTTTTTCCCTCCGATGCTGCTCACCGGAATGATGAAGGCGATGCCTGTGCCAGGCACGTCGATGCGCAGCTCGCGCTGCATGGCGGATTTCACCGCGCGCCACGTACTCCGGGTGACGAAGGAGAAGGTGACCGCCTTATCCGTCTTTTCCAGGCCGAAGTAGTCCAAAAGTTCGTTGCCCGCCGTTCCCTCGCCCAGAGTGCTGAGGGTGATAGTGGCGTTATGCCTGCTGAACAGATCCACATACTGCCGGGCAGAGCTCCTAGGCGCGATGGTGACCATCAAATACAATTCATTCATAGGACTCCTCCTTGGTTCCGAGACCGGGCAAAAAGCATTACGAAAAAATCCCCAGTGGAGGCGGGCCAAAAGTTTCCTTTGGTTTTGGTTTTTTCTTTCAAGAAAAAGAATGACCTACAGCTCAATGATGGCGTCGTCGTCAAGCTGGTCGAAGGTGGGCGCCAGGGCGGCGGCATTGGACGCGGCGTGCTGGCGGGCCTGGTAGACCATGCCGAGAACTTGAATGGCGATCAGGGGCGTCATTGCAACCATAGCCACCACGCCGAAGGCGTCGGTGACGATATTTCCGCCCACCGCTACGCAGGCTCCCTGGGCAAAGGGAAGAAGGAAGGCGGCCGTCATGGGTCCGGAGGCCACGCCGCCGGAGTCGAAAGCAATGGCGGTGAAAATCCGGGGCACGAAAAAGGACAGGATGATGGCGATGGCGTAGCCGGGTATCAGGAACCAGAGAATGGAGACGCCCGTCAGCACCCGCACCATGGCAAGGCCGATGGAGGCCGCGACGCCAATGGACAAGCTGGCGCCCATGGCTGTGCTGGAGATGGCGCCGTCGGTGATCTCCTCCACCTGCTTGTTCAGCACGTAGACGGCGGGCTCCGCTTTGACAATGAAATAGCCGATGACCATGCCCACAGGAACGATGATCCAAGGGCGGGACAGGCCGGCCATCACCTGGCCCAGATAGTTGCCGGCAGGCATAAAGCCCACGTTGGCGCCGGTGAGGAACAGCACCAGACCAATGTAAGTATAGGCCAGGCCCACGCCGATCTTTTTCAGCGTCCGGGGGGTTAGCTTGAGGGCCAGCAGCTGGAATGCGCCGAACAGAAGCACGATGGGCAGGAGGGAAAACGCAATTTCTTTGACATAGGTGGGCAGGCCGGAGCGGAACAGGGCCCACAGCTCCACGGAGTCGGCGATCTCGGGGAGAACAGGGGCGGTGTACGCGCCGTCCTCAGGGCGGAAAATCATACCCAGAATGATTACTGCCAGGATGGGGCCCACCGAGCATAGAGAGACCAGGCCAAAGCTGTCGTCCGCCGCGTGGCGGTCGCTGCGGATGGCGGAAATACCGACGCCCAGGGCCATGATGAAGGGCACCGTCATAGGGCCGGTGGTGACGCCGCCGGAGTCAAAGGCCACGGCCAGAAATTCGCGGGGCACAAACAGGGCCAGGACGAACACGATCACATAAAAGAACACCAGCATGGGGGCCAAAGGCATACCAAACAGCATACGCAGCAGAGCCAGCACAAGGAACAGGCCCACCCCTGCCGCCACAGCCAGAATCAGTACCATGTTGGGCACGGCGGGCACCTGCCCTGCCAGCACCTGGAGGTCCGGCTCCGAGATGGTGATGAGAAAGCCCAGCAGGAAGCCTATGCCGATGATGACCGCCAGATTGCGGCTGCGGGTGACGGCGGCGCCTGCCCGCTCCCCCATGGGGGTCATGCTGGCCTCCGCGCCCAGAGTGAAAAACATCATACCCAGCACGATCATCACCGCGCCCAGCAGGAAGCATAACAAAATACTGGGGGAGATGGGGGCCACACTGAAGCACAGCACCACGACGATGCCCACAATGGGCAGTACCGCCGTCAGTGCCTCCAGCAGCTTTTCCTTCAATTTCGGCAGGAAACCACGCAAAGGCTCCACCCCCGTTTGTATTAGCAAATATTCCACCATTTTAATCTTATGGGGTATTATATCAAAAAATATCAGGATTGCCAACGGGAAACCGGAAATTTTTAGAAGTGCTTACAATTCGACAAAGCAGGTAGAAAAAAGCGGTTTGTGGTTGTTTTCAGCGGGTTATTGTGGTATACTAGAACATAATATATCAAAGCCGGGTCTCCCGGAGAAATGGAGGGGACGATGGGAAGCAGCAGAAGAATTTTTGGACATATGGCGGACGGGACCGAGGTGGAGGAGCTCACCCTGCGGGACGGGGCCCTCATTTGTAAGGTCGTCACCTACGGCGGCGCGGTGCGCTCGCTGATGGTTCCGGACCGGAATGGCGGTTTGGTGGATGTGGTCTTGGGGTTTGATACCCTGGAGGATTACCGGAAGCAGGGCAAATATATCGGCGCTCTGGTGGGGCGGTACGCCAACCGCATCGGCGGGGCGAGGTTTGCGCTGAACGGCGTGGACTATTCTCTGGCCGCCAACGACGGTCCCAACTCCCTCCACGGCGGGAAGGCGGGCTTTGACAAGCGGGTCTGGACGGTGGAGGAACTGAGGGAAAACGCCGTCATCCTCTCCCTGGTCAGCCCCGATATGCAGGAGGGGTATCCTGGGACGCTGAGCGTTCGGGTGACCTACACCCTGTCGGGCGGGGCGCTGTCCATCGACTATTGGGGCAAAAGTGATAAGGATACGGTGTTCAACCCCACCAACCACAGCTATTTCAATTTGTCCGGGCATGACAGCGGAAACGTGGAAAGCCAGAGCATCCGGCTGTATGCCTCCCGATACACCCCCACTGTGCCCGGGCTGATCCCCACTGGGGAGATCGCGGCTGTAGAGGGGACGATGATGGACCTGCGTCACGTTCAGCCCATAGGGGCGCGGATCGACGAACCCTTCGAGCAGCTCACCATGGCTGGCGGCTATGACCACAACTGGGTGATCGACGGCTGGGACGGCACGCTCCGCCCCGCCGCCCGGGCCTGGTCTCCGGATACGTGTATCGTTATGGAAACCCTTACCACGCTGCCGGGAATTCAGTTCTATACGGGCAACTTTGTGGAGGGCTGCCCCGCCGGCAAAGGGGGCGCGGTCTACGGCAACAGGCACGCATTCTGCTTGGAGAGCCAGTTTTTCCCCGACAGCCCCAACCAACCCGGATTTCCCTCCTGTATCCTAAGGGCCGGAGCGGAGTACCACAGCGCCACCGTCTACCGTTTTTCCGCCTCCGGGCCTGGAGAGCTTGACCTGTCCTGACCGACGAATATCCGCAAACCGCTCGCGCCTTATTGTGCGGTCTGCCACAAAGAAAGAAGGAGATCATATGACTGCCAACGAAAAAAAGGCGTTGATGGTCAACGCCTGCAAGGTGCGGATCGGCATCATTGAGAGCACCCACGCCGCCAAGGCGGGCCACCCCGGCGGAAGCCTGTCCTCCGCGGAACTGTTTACCTACCTGTATTTCAAAGAGATGAACGTGGACCCCAGGGATCCCCAGAAATGGGACCGGGACCGGTTTGTGCTGTCCAAGGGGCATTGTGCTCCCGGTTTGTATGGGGCGCTGGCCTTGAAGGGATTCTTTCCCTGGGAGGACCTGAAAACCCTGCGGCACATTGACAGCTACCTCCAGGGGCACCCGGATATGAAGGCGATTCCGGGAGTGGATATGTCCACCGGGTCTCTAGGCCAGGGAGTATCCGCCGCCTGTGGTATGGCGCTGGCCGCCAAGAAGCAGGGCAACCCCTGCCGGGTGTATACCCTGCTGGGCGACGGTGAGATTCAAGAGGGCCAGGTGTGGGAGGCCATGATGTTTGCCCACCACTACAAGCTGGACAACCTGTGTGTGGTCATTGACAACAACGGGCTTCAAATCGACGGGCCGGTGGACCAGGTTATGAGCCCTTATCCCATTGTGGACAAGCTCCAGGCCTTTGGGCTGGAAGCCGTGGAGGTGGACGGCCACGACTTTGACGCCCTGGAGGCCGCCTTTGCCCAGGCCAAGAGCGTGAAGGGCAGGCCCTTTGCCATCGTGATGAAGACTGTGAAGGGCAAGGGAGTTAGCTATATGGAGAACCAAGTGGGCTGGCACGGCAAGGCCCCCAACGACGAGCAGTGCGAGGTGGCGCTGAAGGAACTGAACGCCGAGCTGGCCAGACTGGAGGCGATGTGAGATGGCGGATGTGAAGAAAATCGCGACCCGCACCGGGTACGGAGAGGCGCTGAAGGAGTTGGGCGCCATCCATGACGACATTGTGGTGTTTGACGCCGACCTGGCGGGGTCCACCCAGACGGGGGTGTTCGGGAAGGCGTTTCCGGACCGGCACTTCAACTGCGGCATTGCCGAGGGTAACATGATGGCCGCCGCCGCCGGGGCCGCGTCCATGGGGATGGTGGCCTTTGCCTCCTCCTTCGCCATGTTTGCGGCGGGCCGGGCCTATGAGCAGGTGCGCAACTCCATCGGCTATACCCGGCTGAATGTGAAGATCGGCGCGTCCCACGGGGGGATTTCTGTGGGCGAGGACGGGGCGTCCCACCAGTGCCTGGAGGACTTCACCCTCATGCGGGCCATTCCCGGGATGGTGGTCATGTCCCCCGCCGATGCGGTGGAGGCCAAGGCCATGGTCAAGGCCGCCTATGAGCATGAGGGGCCGGTTTATATGCGCTTTGGGCGTTCCCCGGTGCCGGTGTTCCACGATGAGGACAGCTTCACCTTTACCATTGGCAAGGGCGAGGTCATGCGGGATGGGACAGATGTGGCCATTATTGCCAACGGCCTGTTGGTGGCAGAAGCGGTGGAGGCCGGGAAGCTCCTGGCTGACAAGGGGATCTCGGCCCGTATTATCAATATGGCGACCATCAAGCCGCTGGACGGGGAGGTCGTGCTGAAAGCGGCCAGGGAGTGCGGAAGGATCGTCACCTGTGAGGAGCACTCCATTATTGGCGGCCTGGGCGAGGCGGTGTGTTCTCTGCTCAGCGAGAAGCTGCCCACGCCGGTGAAGCGCATCGGCGTCAATGATGTGTTCGGCCACTCCGGCCCGGCGTCAGCGCTGCTGGAGGAGTTTGGCCTTTGCGCCAGCAACATCGCAAAAGTGGCAGAAGAGTTTGCAAAGGGTTGAAATAGGAACGGCTCCGGTCATTGACCGGGGCCGTTTTTTGCTGGAGATTCTTTCCCCGCTTTCATAAAGAGGGAGGGCTCCTCCGAATTTCGGAGCAAAAATCCAGGAGTTCAAAAACCGTGGATTTCACGGAGAAAAAGGGCTTGACAAGGCGTTATGTAAACCCGATAATGCAGGATTCCTGGCAATGCAAGGTTGCACAAGGCTGTGGAAGTTTGTGTGGAAGTTGTGGAAACCTTGAAAATCAAGAGTTTTCCAAAAACTAGAATGAATGATGCAAGGGAAACATACGATTTTTAAATTCTCCGATTTGCCCAAAAGAATTATGGAAAAGCGCAAAAAATGGAAGCTAAACGGAACTTCATTCCAATCAGCTTCCATTTTACGTCATCGCAGTAACGTATTTTCGGTGGCCACCGTGCTCAAAGAACTGTCCGTGGAGAAATATTGTGCCAGAATGCCAGCCGCCAACTCCGCCAGGCTGCCGCCGGCGTCGCCGCCCTCCGCCACCAGGCACAGGGCCACCTGGGGGTCGTCGTAGGGCGCGAAGCATACGAACACGGCGTTGGTGGAAGCCGCCTTGGCAGAGGTCTCCGCCGTACCCGTCTTACAGCCCACCTCCACCGGGAGGGAATCAAAATACCGGGCTATGCTCCAGGTCTTGGACAGGTCGTACATCCCCTGCTTGACAGCCGCCAGGTGCTCTGGCTGGATGTGGATGGTGTCCAGCGGTTCCTCGTCATAGATCTCCGTGACCCTGCTGTAGTCGCTGGATTTGCACTCCTTCAGCAGGTGGCAGGCGTAATGGCTGCCACCGTTCACCAGGGTGGCCACGTAGTTGGCCAGCTGGAGCGGGGTGAACTCGTTCATGCCCTGGCCGATGGAGGCGCTCATGATGTCGCCCTCGAACCACTCCTGGTTGTACTGGGCGGAGGTCTCCGGCCCGGCCATGTGGCCCTTTCGCTCGGAGATCTCGATGCCGGTGTACTCCCCCAGACCAAATTTTTTGGCGTAATCCTGAAGCGTGGCGATGCCGGTGCGCCGTCCCACGTCGTAGAAAAAGACGTTGCAGGAGTCCTTGATGGCGTCCGTCACGTTTTCCCAATTATGCCGCCCTGGGTTGATCCAGCAGGCGGGCCAGTCGGAGGGGTTGGGGTAGTAGCGATAGCGTCCGGTACACTCCACCTGCTCCCGGGTGGTGATGGTGCCGGAATCCAGCGCCGCGACGGCGGTGAGCATCTTGAAGGTGGAGCCGGGGGCGTAGGTGCCCTGGGTGGCCCGGTTGAGCAGGGGCCTTCTCTCCGTGTCGTTGTTCAGCTCCACCAGGTTCTCCCGGAGGGTGGTCAAGTCAAAGGTGGGATAGGAGGCCAGGGCCAGCACGCCTCCGCTCATATCCACCACCGCCGCCGCCATGGGCTTCTGCTCCTCCTGGCGGGCGGCGTATTGGGCTAACAGGTCCTCCGTGGTGGCCTGGAGGGCAATGTCCAGGGTGAGCACTACATTGTCCCCCGGCTCCGGTTCCTTGCCCCATTCCTGACTGATGACGTTGCCGTTCTCATCCTTTTCGATGCGCCGGGTGCCGCTGACGCCGTGGAGCCTTTCCTCAAAGGCCAGCTCCACCCCGGACACGCCCACTGTGGCGTTCATGGGGTAGCCAAGTTCCTTGTAGTGGTCGCTGGTGGCCTTGGTGATGGCCCCGGTGTAGCCCAGCACATGGGGGGCGGAATTGGTTTCGTATTTCCGGGTGGTGTCCGTCTCGATTCGCACACCCTTCAGGCCGTTCTCCTTCACCTTGGAGATAAAGGCGATATCCACCCCACGGGCAAAAATATACTGGCTGTTGTCCACCTCGTAGCGGCGCAGGTATATCTCGTACAGCACCCCCGCCAGCTCCCGGTCCCGCTGGGAGGGGACCTCACCCTTCTCAACCAGGCCGAAGGTGGCGCACATCTTGGCCAGCAGTTCAGCAGCGGTGAGCTGGTCCTTGGCGGCGTCCTCCAGCCAATTGCAGTTCTCCTTGTCCGCTAAGGAGCCCAGGTAGGTGTGGCGGGTCTCCATATTCTCCTCCCCGTCCTCGTTCTCGGTCTTTTGGAGGAAGAAAAAAGGGTTATCCGTGGTATAGCTCCAGGGGGCGGACTCCGAGATGGGCAGGAAGGAGGTCCAGGACACCCCCTCCTCCTTGCAGATGTCCAGCAGCCGGGAGAGGATATCGTTGCGCTCAGAGCCCATGACCGCATAGTCCAGGGTGACGTCATAGCTGATTTCGTTGGTGACCAGCACCCGGCCATAGCGGTCCAGAATTTCACCCCGGACGCTGTCCACATTCTCGGGCTGGATGTTGCGGACGATAGAGCTGGAGGCGTAGCTTGGGCCGTCTACGATCTGGGCCTGATAGAGTACGCCCACAAAGCCCAGCAGCACGGCGCAGAACACGGCGATGAGCAGGTGGGTGCGCAGCTTGAGGCGGCGCGCCTCCCGTTCCGCCTTCTCCTCCTGGATGTGGGCGTGGTCGAAGGGGTTATTCATGGTAGATCCTCCCATAGTTGACGCAGCAGAACCGGCCCGCCCAGTACACTGGAAGGGCCAGGGCCAGGGTCCACAACAGCTCAGGCAGGGCCACACGGAGCAAGACCTCCAGCGGGGCGGTGTGGGAGATGAGGCGGGCGCCCACTGTCCACAGCTCCCAGATCAGGGCGGTGACGACGGAGCAGATGAGGTGGCCCCATACGTCCCGCCGCAGGAGGTACTGGGTGACCAATCCCGCCAGCCAGCCGAAGACGGACAGAGAGATGATGCAGCCGGGGCCCAGGTAACCCAGAGAGGACATAACGGCCCCACAGGCTCCGCCGTAGATGGCGCCAAAGGAGGCGCCCTCCAGCGTTCCCCCAGCCACAGCCAGGATGGGCAGCAGCTGGGGCAGGGCGATGGGCAAAGGGCCTAAGACGTAATAGTTGACCACCGTCACCAGGGCCATCGCCAGGAGATAGGCGGTCCATTTCATGATGATATCATGTCGGGTCATTGACATTTTGGGGGTCTCCTTTTTGCGGTGCGGGGGTTATAAAAGTTCTCCGAACAGGGCCCAGGTGGAGCAGTCTGTGATTCTGATGTCCGCGAACTGCCCGATGAGGGCGGAATCGCCGTTCAGGTGGACCAGGCGGTTGCCGGCGGTTCTGGCAGTGAGATTGTTGCGGGGGTCCTCCCCCGCCCCGTCGATGAGGCAGCGCTGGACGGCGCCGATGTAGGCCCGGTGCTTTTCCAGGGAAATGCGGTTTTGGGTCTCCACCAGGCGGTCGAAGTTGGCGGATTTCTCTTCCTTCGGCATGGGGTCGGGCATTTCCGCCGCCGGGGTGCCCTTCCGGGGGGAGTAAATGAAGGTAAACAGGGCGTCGAAGCGGACCTCCTCAATCAGGGACAAGGTGTCTTCAAATTCCGGCGTGGTCTCGCCGGGGAAGCCCACAATGACGTCGCTGGTGAGGACCACGTTAGGGATGCGCTCCCGCAGGGCGCGGATCTTGTCCAGGTACTGCTCCCGGGTATAGCGGCGGTTCATGGCGGTGAGCACCCGGGTATTGCCAGACTGGAAGGGCAGGTGGATCACTGGGGCCACCTTGTCACAGTTGGCCATCACGTCGAACAGCTTTGAGCTGGCGTCCTTGGGGTGGGAGGTCATGAAGCGCAGAAGGAAATCGCCGGGGATATCGTTGGCCTTTTCCAACAGGGCGGGAAAGTCGATTCCCCCCTCCAGGTCCTTACCATAGGAGTTCACGTTCTGGCCCAAGAGGGTGATATCCTTATACCCCTGCTCCGCCAGCGCCTGGATCTCGGAGAGGATGACCTCTAGCTCCCGGCTGCGCTCCCGGCCCCGGACATAGGGCACGATGCAGTAGGAGCAGAAGTTGTTGCAGCCGTACATGATGGACACCCAGGCCTTCAGCCTGCCGGACCGCCGCACGGGCAGACCCTCGGCGATTGCGCCGTCGGACGGCTCCGTCTCAAACACCCGGCCCCGGCGCAGGTACACCCGGCGCAGGAACTCCGGAAACCTCCACAGGGCTTGGGGGCCGAACACCAGGTCAACGTGGCGGTAGGACTGCCGCAGCCGTTCCGCCACATGGGCCTCCTGGGCCATGCAGCCGCACAGGCAGATGATCTGGTCCGGCTTTTTCCGCTTGCCATGGACCAGCGCGCCTACATTGCCAAACACCCGCTGCTCGGCGTGCTCCCGGATGGCGCAGGTGTTGATGACGATGACGTCTGCGCCCTGGTCGGTGTCAATAATCTGATAGCCCATGTCAACCAGCATACCCCGCAGAATTTCGGAGTCAGCCTCGTTCTGCTGGCAGCCGTAGGTGTCCACATAGGCCAGTGGGGGCGCGGGACGCTGGGCGTTGAGCGCGCGCAGCTCAGCGCAATATTCCTTTTGCCGCTGGATATCCTCAGCGGGGATGACGGGAGTTGTTCGTTTCAAGGGGAAGTCCTCCAAGTAAAGTTTGTAGGATAAGCCGGATAAGTTTTCCTTGACAGCGGTTATTATAACCTCAACCCTGTGGAAAAGGATTGTGGAAAACTATGTTCAAGTTGTTGAAAACTGTGGAACAGTGGGGGTTCAGCTCGAAAAAGGGAAAAATTTCTGTTACGGTTCTGTCACTTTTTGAGGGAGAAAAATTGGACGATATGCGGGGAGCACGGCTTATCCGTTCAGCCGCTGGGCCACGGCCCGGGCGGCTTTGACCCCGGAGGCCCCCGCCTGGGCCAGTCCGCGGGTGACGCCAGCGCCGTCGCCCACGGCGAAAAAACCGGGCAAAGCCGTCTCCAGCTCGTTAGACAGCTTGATACGGGCGGAATAGAACTTGACCTCGGCGCCGTAGAGCAGGGTATCATAGTTGGCGGCGCCGGGGGCCAGCTTGTCCAGGGCATAGATCATCTCGATGATATCGTCCAGCTGGCGTTTGGGCAGGGCCAGGGACAGGTCGCCGGGCACTGCGGCGGTGAGGGTGGGGCGGACAAAGGATTTGCTCATGCGGTGGTCGTTGGTGCGGCGTCCGCCTATCAGGTCGCCGAAGCGCTGGACCAGCACGCCGCCCGCCAGCATATTGGACAGGGACGCGATGTGTTTGCCGTAGCGGTAGGGCTCGTTAAAGGGGGAGGTAAAGCGGTTGGACACCAGCAGGGCAAAGTTGGTGTTCTCGGAGCGGAGGGACGGGTCGGAGTAAGAATGCCCATTCACGGTGTTGATGCCCTCCACGTTTTCCGCCACCACATGGCCATAGGGGTTCATGCAGAAGGTGCGCACCTGGTCGCCGTACTGCTGGGTGCGGTAGATGAGCTTGGATTCGTATACCACGTCGGTGATGTGCTCGAACACCTTGGCGGGGAGCTCCACCCGGACGCCGATGTCCACCTGGTTGTTCAGCAGCTCCAAACCCAGGCCCTTGCACTGGTTGGCAAACCACTCCGCGCCGGAGCGGCCGGGGCCCGCGATAAGGTAGGGGGCGGTGTAGCGTTCGCCGCCCTCAGTGACGAGGGTGTAGGCCCCCTCCCCTGCCTCGATGGAAACCACGGCGGTGTCGAACAGGAACGTGTGCTTGTCCCGGATGGCCTCATAGATGCTGGTCAGGATTTTCAGGTTGTTCTCGGTGCCCAAATGTTTGCATTTGGCTTGTAACAGGTGCAGATCGTATTTTAGCGCCTCCCGCTCCAGGGCCTTGGCCTCGGGGGTGGAGGTGGAGTAGACCTCTGTCGTCGCGCCGTGCTTGACGTTCAGGGCGTCCACATAATCAATGAGCTCCATGACCTCTTTCTGTTCCAGAAAATCGGTCAGCCAGCCGCCGAAAGCGGTAGTGAAGTTGAATTTGCCGTCGGAGAAAGCGCCCGCGCCGCCGAAGCCGCACATGGTGCCGCACACCTTGCACTGGATGCAGGTGCGGACCTTGCCGGTGACAATGGGGCATTGCCGGCGATAAATGTCCGCGCCTTGGTCAACTACCAGCACCTTGGCGCTGGGGGCCTTCAAGGCCAGCTCATAAGCGGCATAGATACCGGCCTCGCCGGTGCCGAGAATCATTACGTCATAATGCGTATTCATAATGCTCCTTTCTAGGTGCGCCCCAGGGCGCCCTCCGGGGGGTTACTTTCTCTCACGCGAGAGAAAGTAACCAAAGAGCGCGCATAGGGGGTGCGCCCCCTATGCACCCCCCTTTACGGGAGAGCTCGGTTCGTTCCGTTTGTGGTGGAGTTCCGGCGCCTGCGGCCTTCGACGCTGGTGCTCCCAGTGATGCTGCCGCCGGTGTTTAGGTACTGAAACGTTGGCGCCGCCTACCGGCCTCGCCTGAGCGGGACGCACTACCGCCCCCCAGTGCGTGGCCGTGGTGCGTCCGTCAATCCGTCAGCCCCAGCAAGTAGTCGGCGAAACCTGATAAAGTTTTGCCATTTTGACAAGTGTTGTGGGGCTTGGTTCCCGCTGACCATATTCATAACGGCAGTATGTGGGAATGCCAATACCGAGTGCTTGCGCAACGTCTATCTGCCTCAAGCCAGAGGCTAAGCGCAATTCTTTCATTCGTGTAGCTAGAATTTCCATAAAGCGCCTCTTAACATCTCCCATCGGGTAAGTTATAATGTGGTTATCCAAATAGATTGCTCCGAAAGGAGAATTGATATGAACGACATTATGAATGAAATCTATTATATGCTGACAGAGAGAATCGGTCAACAGTGCATGAAAGACGAAAGTGTAAAAGTTTTGCTAATTCGGAAATGTGCGCTCGTGGACGAGATCATACTCCGCTTGGGCAAAGACGGCGAACAGCTGATGGATGACTTAACCGGTTTGAGCGCGGAAATGGATGACCTGCAAAACAGGGCCCTTTTCCAAACTTCACTATGCCTGGGCGCCAAAATAGCCCTCAATTGAATCGGTTCATCGCTTTTTGCGGCCCGTCCTTTAACAGGCACTCGACAGCCTCCGCCGCCCGTTTGACCGTTTCGTCGATCAGCTTTTTATCCTCGCCCTGGAATTTGCTCAGCACCCAATCTGCCATATCATAGTCAGGATGGGGCTTCCCCCCTACCCCGACCTTGAGGCGCGGGAACTGGTCGCTCCCTAGGTGCTGAATAATGCTTTTCAGCCCATTATGCCCCCCGGCGGAGCCGTTCGTACGTATTCTCAGCTTTCCCAGGGGCAGATCCACGTCGTCGGAGATGACCAGCACGTGGTCCGGCGGGATTTTGTAGAATCGCGCCGCCTCCCCCACCGCCTCGCCGGACAGGTTCATATAGGTGGTGGGCTTCATCACCAGCGCCCCCTGTCCGCCGATGGTGGCGGTGCTGGTCAGCGCGTGGTATTTGACCTTCTGAATGGAGAAACTTCCCCGTTTCCCCAGCTCGTCCGCCACCATAAAGCCCACGTTGTGGCGGGTTTCCTCATACTTTTCACCCGGATTGCCCAGGCCCACGACGAGCCAGGCAACGGGCGCTTTTTTTTGGAAGAACATAGGCACCTCGCAAACATATTTCCCAGCGGGAAAGAACTTGACTAAACGCCACAACCGCTCCGGAGCCTCGGCCCCGGAGCGGAGTTTTTTGTCTATACAGGTAAACGGGAACCGGGGCCCCCACAAAGCTGTCCTTTGGCTTTGTGGGGAAAGGAGGGGCAGCATAGTGAGTGAGCTTTCGCGCTTACGCGGAAGCAAAGGATACGGGGCCTGCCCTGACGCTACTGCCACAGCTTGGATACGGACCGCTCCTCATAGATGCGCTCAATGGCCTCTGCGAACAGGTGGGCCACGGATAGATACTTGATTTTCGGGCAGATTTCATCAATATTGTTCTTGGGCTGAATGGTATCCAGAAACACGACCTCATCCAGAACGGAATCATTGATGCGCTGAATAGCCGGACCGGACAGCACACCATGGCTGGCGCAGGCGGTAACAGACTTGGCGTGGCCGATCTCCACCAGGGCCTGGGCGGCGTGGCACAGGGAACCGCCGGTGTCCACCATATCGTCCAGCAGGATGACGTTCTTGTCGGTGACGTCGCCGATGATGTTCATAACCTCGGAGGAGTTGGCCTTCTGGCGGCGCTTGTCCACGATGGCCATGGGCATATCCAGCTTCTGGGCAAAGGCGCGGGCCCGGGCCACGCTGCCCACATCGGGCGAGACCACCATGGTCTGCTCATGGACGGGAGCGAAGCGGCGGAAGAAGTGCTCCACAAACACGGGAGAGCCCAGCAGATTGTCCACCGGGATGTCAAAGAAGCCCTGAATCTGATTGGCGTGGAGGTCCATGGTCAGCACCCGGTCCGCGCCGGCGCGGGCGATGAGGTTGGCCACCAATTTTGCGGAAATGGGGTCGCGGGGCTTGGTCTTGCGGTCCTGCCGGGCATAACCGAAGTAGGGAATCACCGCGGTGATGCGCCCGGCGGAGGCCCTCTTGAGGGCGTCGATCATAATAAGCAGCTCCATCAGGTTGTCGTTCACCGGGGAGCTGGTGGACTGGACCACAAACACGTCGGAGCCGCGGACCGTCTCAAAGATGGACACAAAATTCTCGCCGTCGGAGAATGCGCCGGTCTCGGCGTCCCCCAGGGGGATACTTAACTCCTTACAGATGTCGCGGGCCAGAGACTTGCTGGAGCTGCCGGAGAAAATTTTTAAATCCTTGCCGTGTGAGATCATGCTTCCCATCATTCCTCTCTTAAAATGTCGTAATACTCACTTCCACCTATATTCAACTTCCCGAAGGAACAGGGAAGCGGATTGCAACGAAAACATTATATCAGAAACCAGAATTTTTTGAAGGGATTTTTCACACTTCTAAAAAAATGTAACAATCTGACGAAAACAGAGGGGAAAAGGCGGGGAAAAGCGGTGAAAATGTCGAGAGCGGTCGAACCGGGTTCAAGCGGCGGTGGTGGGCAGCCAGCGCTGCACCCGCCGGGTCTGGTAGAGGTGGATCACCTCCATAGTGGCGCACACCTTATCGGCCAGATTGACCACCAGGGCCTCCCGGCACCTGGGCAGATGGATGGCCAGGGGGAACATATGGGACAAGATGGCGTTTTTCTCCTTGGCGCTTAAATCAGGGCACAGCGCGGAGGCATTGCGCAGGGCGAACTCGGGATGATCCAGGCATTGGTTTCCAGGGTGGGCGGAGCTGTCGGCGGGGTCGTATAGGTACAAGTCGTGGAGCAATCCCGCCCGCGCAGCGGCACGATAATCCCAGTGAAGACGGCGGGCGATGCGAAAGGCCACATAGGAGACGAACAGAGAGTGCTGATAGCAGGTGATAGAAAAATGGTGTCTCCACCGCTTCATGGAGCCCACTTCCTGGGTCTCCAACAGGGAGCCCACACAGTTGAGGAAAGCAGCGCTATTCAAATCATGCTTGGACATAGGTAAAGACTCCTTTCATAATACATGGCGCCGAAAAGTGTCAATTTATTACAAATAGCTATAAAAACTGGAGCAATTTAACACTGCAAAATTATTATAGCAGACACAAACCGTTTTGTCAGCACCTTTACGAAAATTTTAATCTGTAAATCTTGGAAAAATTTTCTTGTAGTTGACATAAGTGATTACCCGTGATAATATAACTGTACTAATACAAATAATACAACTTTTCGAAAGGAGGCGGGGCAATGCTCAGCCTAAATTACCGCGACAGCCGCCCCATCTATGAGCAGGTGCGGGACGGCCTGCGCCGTCTCATCATCACGGGGGCCATTCCCCCAGGGGACAAATTGCCGTCCGTCCGGGCCATGGCCGCCCAGCTGGCCATCAACCCCAACACCATCCAGCGGGCCTATGAATCGTTGGAGCAGGAGGGCTACGCCTATTCCGTCCCCGGCAAGGGCAGCTTTGCCGCCTTGCCCCAAGACGTCACCGACAAGCGCCGGGAGGAGCTGCTGGAAAAGTTGGACGCCATCGTCCAGGAGCTGGTCTACCTGGGTCTGACCCCGGCGAACATCGCCGCCCGGTGCGCGGCCTTTGGGAAGGAGGATGCGAAATGATCGAAGTGAAAAATGTGGTTAAGAGCTTTGACGGCTTTCACGCTCTGGATGATTTGACCATGACTGTACCCAAGGGGGCCATTTACGGTCTGGTGGGGCCAAATGGAGCGGGTAAATCCACCATTTTGCGCCACCTGTGCGGGGCCTACCGCCAGGACTCCGGTGAGATCACCCTGGAGGGCGCGCCCATCTATGAAAACCCCGCCGTCAAGCGGCGGATGTCGGTGATCCCCGACGAGCTGTATGATTTCGGGTCCGCCTCCACCCGGGACATGATGAGATTTTACCGGGGCATTTATCCCTCCTTTGACATGGAGCGCTACGCCAAGCTGAAGGAGGCCTTCCCCGAGGTGGACGAGAAGCGGGCCATCCGCCGCCTGTCTAAGGGGATGCAAAAGCAATCCGCCTTTTGGCTGGCGCTGAGCTGTAAACCGGATTACCTGCTGCTGGACGAGCCGGTGGACGGCCTGGACCCGGTGATGCGCCGTCAGGTGTGGTCCCTGCTCATGGGCGACGTGGCCGAGCGGGGCGCCACGGTGCTGGTGTCCTCCCACAACCTGCGGGAGCTGGAGGACGTGTGCGACCACGTGGGCATTCTCAGCCACGGCAAGGTGGCGCTGGAGCGATCCCTCACCGAGCTCCAGGGCGGAACGGTGAAGCTGCAAATCGCCTTCCAGTCGGAAACCCCGCCGGAGCTGCCCGCCGGGGTGCAGGTGGTCCACGCCAGCAACGTGGGCCGGGTGTATACCTACATCGTCCGGGGGACGGCGGCGGAGGTCACAGAAAAGTTCAAGCCGCTGAATCCCCTGTTTGCCGACGCGCTCCCCCTGACGCTGGAGGAGATCTTTATCTATGAAATGGGAGGTGAGGACTATGCGGTCCGGGACATCGTTCTTTAATTGGACGGTTTTCAAGAAAAATATCCTGCGGTTCTGGCCGGTGTGGGCGGCATATTCTGCTATCTGGTTTATAGCCATGCCGTTGGACGCGCTGATGATGCTCCAGCTGGAGGCGGCCAACCGGCAGTATCCGGACGCGGGCGGCTTTTTGGAGCGCTTCGCCCGAAACGCCGTGCCGGGGATGACCGAGGTGTCCCTGTTTATGGCGGTGGTGTTTGGCGCGCTGGCCGCCATGGCGGTGTGTAGCCATCTGTATAATGCCAAATCCGCCAACCTGTTCGGCGCCCTGCCCATCCGGCGGGAGGGGCTGTTCCTCACCCACTACCTGGCGGGGCTGGCGTTCCTGATCGTGCCCAATGTGGTGGTGTTTCTGCTGACCCTGGTCATCGAGGCGGCAGGCGGCGCGGTGTTTATGTCCGAGCTGCTGTTCTGGCTGTGGGTGACCTGCGGGGAGAGCCTGTTCTTCTATTCCATGGCGGTATTCTGCGGGATGTTCACCGGGCATATCCTGGCCCTGCCCGCGTTTTACGGCATCTTTAACGCCCTGGCTGCTGCGCTGTATTATCTGCTGAGGGCGGTGTTCGACAGCTTTTATTACGGCTTCGGGGGCTTTGAGAACGGTGTGTCCGGCTTCGTGGCGTGGCTCACCCCGGTGTTAAAGCTGGCGCGGGGGATTGGGGTCTACTCCTACGGATACGGGGACGATCTTATCATGGCCGAACGGTTCGAGGGCGAGGGCATTGTGGCGGTGTACGCTATTGTGGCCGTGGTACTGGCTGTGGGCTCCTTCTTCCTCTACCGCGCCCGGCGGCTGGAGAGCGCCGGGGATGTGGTGTCCGTCAGGTGTATGCGCCCGGTGTTCAAATACAGCGTGGCCGTGTGCTCGGGGCTGTTCTTCGGGATGCTTACCGCCCAGATCGTCTATATGCACGAGCCGGGGCTGATGATATCCATGGTGGCGTGGGCGGTGGTCGGGTATTTTGTGGCCCAGATGCTGCTGGACAAGACTTTCAAGGTGTTCCACAAGTGGAAGGGCGGGTTGGCTGTGGTGGGGGCGTTCGTCCTGATGTTCCTGGTGGTGGGCTTCGATCTCACCGGGTACGAGACGAGGGTGCCCACAGCGGACCAGGTGGAGTCTGTGCAGATCTATGGGCTCTGCGTCAACCGCCTGGGGGACGACGGGGACTTTTTGGACGCGGTGACCCACGACCCGGAGCTGATCGAGGGGGCCATCCTGCTCCACCAGGCGGCGGTGGACCGGCGGGACGCGGATCAGCCTGCCGGAATGGAGGGTGCTCAGATGAACCTGACTTATCACCTGAAGAACGGGTCCACCCTCACCCGGAGCTATACGATATGGGTGGATACCACCCAGGCGGAGCAGGAGGACTCGGCGGCCTGGGCCATACAGCAGATCTATGACGACCGGGACTTGTACTGGACGGCCTACGGCTTCGAGGAGGCAGAGCAGCGTATGGCTGAGGAGGGCTACCGTCTGGATGAGGTGCAGTATGTGAACGGCAACGGCGAGTTTGAGGACAACGTATACTATGCTGGCAAGGATGCCCAGGCACTGTATGAGGCGGTGAAGGAGGACTTCAAAGCCGGGCGCATCGGCGTGCGTAAGGTGGACGGCCAAAACAACTGGGGGGAGCAGCAGCGCGAGCTGGACTTCCAGTTTGTTGGTTCTGGAAAAGTAGGCAGCGGCACGCGAAACTGGTGGATTCGTATCTATGTGCAGGACACGGCCTCCAGCACGCTGGCGGTGCTGGAGCGGCTGGCGGCGCAGGGCGCCGGGGATCGGTACGAGTCTTCGGACCGGGCTCCCTATACCGTGTGGACGGACGGCGGGGTGGGGATGGAACCTGTGCCGACCGATGTGCCTGTGCCGACTGCGGAGCCGTATCCGGCCAGTTGATGGCGGTCCAAACGCATGATTTTACAGTTGGGAAGCGGTACGATGAAACGAAGTATAAAACTGACGGCCGTTTCCTGCTCCTGCTGGCGCTGTGCGGGCGCCGCTGCTGCGCGACTGACGACACCCTGACGCTGAACGCAGGCGGAGATCATGGATAACTTGCAAAAGACATTGGAAGATTGAACCAGGCGCCGGGGTTGCCCCCGGCGCCTTTTTTTGCTATAATGGGGAAAACAGGATCAGGAGGTCATGCCAATGCCGGGGAAAGAGGAATTTATCGAAATTTACACGGAGCACATCCACCGGGAGGGTTCTGCGGAGCTGCTGGACTACCTGGAGAACAAGAGCGACTTTTTCACCGCACCCGCCTCCGCCCGCTACCACGGGTCCTATGCCGGAGGTCTGTGCGACCACAGCGTCAACGTGTTCCGCTGCCTGGAGGCGTACCTGGCCCGGGACCGGGTGAAGGAGGTCTATGGGGTGGAGTACCCCATGGAGTCGGTGGCCATCGCCGCCCTGCTCCACGACCTGTGTAAGATCGGCTGCTACCGGGCGGGCACCCGGAACGTGAAGGACGACGCCACCGGGAAATGGGAGAAGGTGCCCACCTTCTTCTATGAGGATAAGCTCCCCTACGGCCACGGGGAGAAGTCGGTGTACATCATCTCCGGCTTCATGCGCTTGACCCGGGAGGAGGCCATGGCCATCCGCTGGCACATGGGCTTTTCCGGCACGGAGGACAGCCGCACCGTGGGACAGGCGCTGATGCAGTATCCCCTGGCCTTCGCGCTGGCCACGGCGGATATGGAGGCGTCCTACTTTCTGGAAAAAGAGACGAGAAAATGAA
Organism: uncultured Oscillospiraceae bacterium; assembly: GCA_910588625.1. Classification (GTDB taxonomy): domain Bacteria; phylum Bacillota; class Clostridia; order Oscillospirales; family Oscillospiraceae; genus Enterenecus. The sequence continues at coordinate 495 of CAJUQN010000023.1, read as the reverse complement.
AGCAGCCCCCGCCTAAGGGAGAGGTAACGTAAGGAAGTTACCTCTCCCTTATTATTTGCAGACAGCCGAAAGTGATTGGATTACAGGGACTATTCAACACTTTGGAGGTTAATGTCATGGAAAAGTCTATATTTGAGCAAATAGGTGGAACTTATCATCGAGAAGGAGATTACTTTCTCCCAAATCTCACTGTGCCGGCAAACGCCCCTGTTGGTATCTGGGGCCAGCGCAGGCGGCAGTATCTGCGAGAACACAGGAAAGCTCTTTACAACACCTTGCTACTCAGCGGGAAGCTGAATAGCCACTTGGCTGGTATCAATCAGCAGGCAAACGATATGTTTTCTCAGCTTGTAGAGCAGATGGCAGAGCAAGAGGGTATCACTGAACAGCTTAAAGCGGATAGCCAGATGGAATGGGCGGGCCGAATGAACAATATTCGTTCTGCGGTGGAAGAAATAGTGAACACAGAAATTATATTTACCTAAATGAATGGTG
>CAJUQN010000022.1 GCA_910588625.1 uncultured Oscillospiraceae bacterium | reverse complement strand
GAGATGATCTCCCGGAGGAAGATCTCCTTGTGGGTGTAGATGGAGTTGATCATCAAATCCATCAGACGCTTGGATTCCGCTTTGAACTGTTTCTTTGCCATGGTGTACACCTCATTATAATATAGTAAATTTTAGAAAACGGGTTTTAGCACTCGGTGGCTTTGAGTGCTAACGATACTATAATACGGTCCGAGTAATTTTGCAAGGGGTATCGCAGAAAATTCACAATTTTCCCGGAATATCTGTGTTCCATCAGGGCAGAATATGGTCGGATGGGAGAAAAGACGGGGGGTGAGCGGGAAAGATGAAAGTTTTGGTTGCCTTTACTTATCCAGGGTGCTATAATAGTTCGGTGGAAGTTAGGCTCCCGGCGTCCGCATGGTAGAGCCACCCGCTTTTTGTGATGATAAAACGGAGGGTTTTCCCCTCTTTTACAATAAAACCCGGTGTTGCCGGGAGTCAGAGGTGCTGATTTGAAAAAATATGTGATTCACGGCGGGTGTCCGCTGTATGGCAAGGTCGAGATCAGCGGCGCCAAGAACGCCGCTGTCGGTATCATTCCCGCCGCACTGCTGGTGGAAGGACCCTGCCGCATTGAAAATATTCCCGCAATCAGCGATGTTGACCTTTTATTGAACATTCTGAGAGATTTGGGCGCCAAAGTGCGCCTGATTAACCGCACGACCGTGGAGGTGGACTGCACCGGGGCCCGGTGCATGACCGTCCCCTATGACGCGGGGCGGAAGCTGCGGGCCTCCTATTACCTGCTGGGGGCCATGCTGGGGCGGTTTGGCGAGGCTGAGGTGCCCCTGCCCGGCGGGTGCGACTTCGGGAGCAGGCCCATTGACCAACACCTCAAAGGGCTGGCGGCGCTGGGGGCCGAGGTCAAGGTGGAAAAAGGCTATATGTGCGCCAAGGCCGAGGGCGGGCGCATGAAAGGAAGCCAGATTTATCTGGATGTGGCCAGCGTGGGGGCCACCATGAACCTGATGCTGGCCGCAGTTCTGGCGGAGGGTACGACTGTCATCGAGAATACGGCGAAGGAACCCCATATTGTGGATTTGGCAAACTTCTTGAACTCAATGGGGGCGAAAATTACGGGTGCGGGCACCGACGTTATCAAGATTCGGGGCGTGGATAAGCTGAGGGGCGGGGAGTATTCTATCATTCCCGACCAGATTGAGGCGGGGACCTATATGGCCGCTGTGGCCGCTGCCGGGGGCGAGGTGCGGATCTGCAACATTATTCCAAAGCATCTGGAGTGCATCACCGCCAAGCTGCTGGAGATGGGCGCCGAGGTGGAGGAGGATGGGGACAGCCTTATCGTCCGGAGGCATGGACCGCTCCAGAGGACTAATATCAAGACCATGTTTTATCCCGGGTTCCCCACAGATATGCACCCGCAGATCGCGGCGGTGCTGTGTCTGGCTAAGGGGACCAGCGTCATCACTGAGGGTGTGTGGGACAATCGGTACCGCTATACAGAGGAATTTAGACGCCTGGGGGCCAAAATCCAGGTGGATGGGAAGATTGCCATCATCGAGGGCGTGGAAAAGCTCACCGGGGCGCCCATGGAGGCCTGTGACCTGCGGGCGGGGGCGGCGATGATTATTGCCGGACTGGCGGCTCAGGGGACCAGCGAGATTTCCAATGTGAAGCATATCGAGCGTGGGTATGAGGATATCATTGGGAAGCTGTCCGGCATCGGGGCCGATATCCGGGCGGTTGAGGTGCCGGACCCGGATCAGGGGAAGGTTTCCGCGGTGGGGTGATGAGGGAAAGTTCCCTCATCCGTCACTTGCCTGGCAAATGCCGCCTGCTCCTCTGTGCGGGAAGGTTGAAATAGGTGTTTTTGCCGGAAAGGGCGGTGTCCTTTCCGGCTTGTTTGTGGAATAGAGAGAAAATTGGAGGTCGTGATATGCTGAGGATGGCGACGTTGGCCAGTGGATCGTCGGGGAACTGCGCGGTGGTGAGCGATGGACGGGTACATATTCTCATTGATGCGGGAATTTCCACACGGCGGATCTCTCAGGGGCTCAAGGCGCTGGGGGTGGAGCTGAGGCATATTTCGGGGGTTTTAATCACCCACGAGCATACGGACCATGTGGCGGCGCTGCCGGTGCTGTGCAAGCAGACGGGGGCCCCGCTGTTTACCACCGAGGGGACGGCGTCCGAGCTGTGCGGGCGGTGGAGTGGGCTGGTGGAGCGGTTCCGGGTGTTTGAGCCGGGGCAGAGGTTCGCGCTGGACGGGCTGGAGATTGGGACCTTTGGGACCAGCCATGACGCGGCCTGTCCTTGCGGGTTTTCGGTGACGGATGGAACGCGGAAATTGGTACTTTGTACCGATACGGGGGTTATTACGCCGGAGGCCCGGGAGGAAGCAAAGGGAGCCCATACGCTCGTTGGGGAGTTTAACTATGACCCGGAGATGCTCAGGACGGGGCCGTATCCGGTTTATTTGAAGGAGCGGATTCGAGGGGATCGGGGGCACCTTTCCAATGAAATGGGCGGGCAGCTGGCGGCCTGGGCGGGAGCCCAGGGGGCCCGGCGGGTGATTTTGGCCCACCTGTCCCAGGAGAATAATTTGCCCAGACTGGCGCTGGAGGCTGCAAGGAAGGCGCTGGCGGAGCTGGGATTGAAGGAAGGCTCAGATGTGGAGCTGGTGGCCGCGCCCAGGGGCGAGGCGACAGATTGGTTTGAGGTATAAAAGGGGCCCCCGCAAAGCCGCCCTTTGGCTTTGTGGGGAGAGGACGAGCAACGAAATGGAGCGGATGTTCGGCGGCAGCCGGACGCAGCGGAATGGAGTTTGTGAGGACGATGGTTGATGTTACGGTTATTTGCGTGGGGAAGCTGAAGGAGAAGTTTTACCAGGAGGCCGCGGCGGAGTATGTGAAGCGGCTGAAGGGGTATTGTAAGCTGAATATGATTGAATTGGCGGAACAGAAGCTGTCCAAGAATCCGTCGCTGGGAGAGATTTTGACGGCGATGGAGAAGGAGGGGGACGCCATTCGGGGGAAGATCCCGCCCAACTCCAGTGTGATTGCGCTGGCGATTGAGGGGACGATGCGGTCCAGTGAGGAGCTGGCGCAGATGATTTCGGCTTGGAGCCATAACACGTCCAAGCATTTGGTGTTTGTGATTGGAGGGTCCTATGGACTCCATCCGTCGGTTAAGGCGGGAGCTTGGGCGACCTTGTCCATGTCGCCAATGACCTTTCCTCACCATTTGGCCCGGGTCATGCTGTTGGAGCAGATTTATCGGGCGTTCAAAATTCAGGAGGGGTCGGATTACCATAAATAAAATAGGGTTGGGAAATTTCCGGAGCAGAAGGTGGCTCCGGAAATTTTTTTGTTTTTGCACCGGAATGGGCAACAAAATTGGGCGCGCGGGCGCTCCTGTGAGGAGGTTGGTGATGGGTACGCGGGAGAAGCTGGAGGAAGATAAGATCAGGCAGGAGCTGGTGTCCTATCTGCGGAAGCTGGCCAAATGGAAGAATAATGATGTGGTGAAGCTGGCGTTTCTGGACGCGGAGGATGTGAACCGGGTGGATCAGCTGGATTTGACGGGTGTGGTGGAGTTAAAGCGAAATGCCAATGGGACGTTTGAGGCGCGGTTTGTGGACAAGGTGCGGGTACTGGGGATGCTGCGGGAGCTGATGGATGAGAAGAGAGACGGAGAGCTGGGGGACTTTTTGGATGGACTGTATCAGCCAAGGGACGGCGATGAGGTGTGAAGCGGTTACGGTTTTCGGCAAAGCAGCGGCAGGTGCTGGAGTGGTGGAGAAAGGGCGGATTTGACGCCATTATCTGCGACGGCGCGGCGAGGTCGGGGAAAACATTTGCCTTGAGTATTTCCTTTTTCCTGTGGGCGATGAGCTGTTTTCAGAGACAGAGATTTGGGCTGTGCGCAGCGTCTATTAACGGGGTGCGGCGGAATTTGCTGGGGCAGGCCCGGCCTGTGCTGGAGGGGCTGGGGTTCCGGTGGGAGGAGAAGGTCAGCCGGAACGAGGTCGTGGTCCGGGGCGGGGGGAGGGAAAATGTGTTTTACCTCTATGGGGGAAGGGACGAGGGGAGCTCGGCTTCCATTCAGGGGGTAACGCTGGCGGGGGTGCTGCTGGATGAGGTGGTGCTGATGCCAAGGTCCTTTGTGGAGCAGGCTTGCGCACGATGCTCGGTGAGGGGCGGGAGGATTTGGTTTTCCTGCAACCCGGCGGGGCCGGAGCATTGGTTTTACAAAGAGTGGATCTGCAAGGCGGAGGAGAAAAGCGCGCTGTATCTGCGGTTTGGGATGGGAGATAATCCGGGGCTGGCTGATGAGGTTCGGGAGCGGTATGAGAGGACGTTCCAGGGGTGCTTTTACCGGCGGTATGTGCTGGGAGAGTGGGTCGCGGCGGAGGGGCTGGTGTATGACTTCTTCGAGCGGGACCAGATGGTGGAGGCGCCGGAGGGAACGTTCTCAAAATGGCGGATTTCCTGCGATTACGGGACGAGAAATCCGGCGTCCTTTGGGCTTTGGGGGCTGATGGATGGGGTCTGGTACCGGGTGAAGGAGTTTTATTTTGACGCCCGGGCGGAAGGGTGGCAGAAAACAGACGGGGAGTATGTTCGGGATTTGAGGGAATTGGCCGGGGGACGATGCATCGAGATGGTCATCGTGGACCCGTCGGCGGCCAGCTTTATAGAGGCGCTTAGGAGAGACGGATGGACGGTGCGCAAGGCGGATAACCGGGTTCTGGAAGGAATCAGGCGGACGGCGGAGGCGTTGAAAGCTGGGAAGGTCGTTATTTGCAAGGGGTGCGAGGCGGCGGCGCGGGAGTTCTCTATGTATTGCTGGGAAGATGATGGGGCCCAGGACAGAGTGCGGAAGGAGTTCGACCATGCGATGGATGATATCCGGTACTTTGTGATGAGTTTGGAGGAGGGCCGGAGAAGCGCGGCCAGATTTGTGGAGCGGGGGACGTTTTGAGGACGGACCCCTCTATTGTTCGAGAAATGCCCGAAAGGGAATTTCTATAAACATTTTTGCGACGAGAGGAGAATGGAAATGGACATTTGTTTCGAGGGCGTGGGTCAGGTGGCTGCCACCTTCCTGGTGAATGACGAAAAGACTGTTCTGCCGGGCAAGGCGGTAACCCTCACCGCCAACAACACCGTGGGCCTGGGCGCCGATGGCGGCGAACTGTGCGGCGTGGTGCTGAGCGGTGCGCGCGGCGGCGCGGCGGCCGTCCAGATCAGTGGTGTGGTCAAGGTGGGCTTTAGCGGCACCGCCCCCACGGTGGGGTGGAAGGAGCTGGGCTGTGATGGCGAGGGCAACGTCAAGACGGTCACCGGCGGTGTGAAGTGCCTGGTGCTGGCGGTGGACAGCGAGACGGTTGTCATTAAGCTGTAAGGAAAGGGAGGAGATTGGATATGGCTCAGAGATTCGATAATTTGAAGCTGGAAAAGGGAATGTACCACGAGGCGGGGAAGTCCTTTACTCAAGTGCTGGAGAAGATGGACCCCAGTGAGCAGTACCGGGGCACCGCCCTGGAGGGGCTGGACGCCTATCAGCGGCAGCTCAAGCGGTTCGACATCCGGGTGAAGGGCGCGGGGTCCGATCTGGTGGATAAGTTTTTCTCCACCTCTCAGTCGGCGGTGCTGTTCCCGGAGTATATCGCCCGGGCCGTCAAGGTGGGTATGGAGGAGGCCAATATTCTGCCGGATATCACCGCCACGGAGACCTTGATCGAGGGGATGGACTACCGCTCCATTACCTCCGTGCCAGAGGATGAGAAGGAGCTCAAGCAGGTGGCGGAGGGAGCGGCTATTCCGCAGACTACCGTACGGACGCGGGATACTTTGGTAAAGCTCCACAAGCGGGGACGGATGCTGGTGGCTTCTTATGAGGCCATCCGTTTCCAGAAGCTGGACCTGTTTTCGGTGACGCTGCGGCAGATCGGCGCGCAGATTGGGCGGATGCATTTGGAGGACGCCATCGAGGTCATTTTGAAGGGCGATGGCAGCGGCAATGCGGCGCAGAGCATGGATGTGGCGGCGGCTGGTACGCTGACCTATGAGGATTTGTTAAAATTCTGGAACAGCTTTGAGCCCTATCAGCTCAACACGCTGCTGGCGGGCGTGGACACCATGCCCAAGCTGCTGGGCATGAGCCAGATGCAGGATGCCGTAGCGGGGCTGGATTTCCATGGCACCGGTAAGCTGATTACGCCTATGGGCGCGAAGGTGCTGAGAAGTTCTGCGGTTCCCGCTGGTAAGATCATCGGCCTGGACAAAAATTATGCCTTGGAGATGGTCAAGGCGGGCGATGTGATGGTGGAGTATGACAAGATCATTGACCGGCAGCTGGAGCGGGCCGCGATCACCACCATTTCCGGCTACGCTAAGATTTTTGACGAGGCCAGCCGGGTGTTGGACGTCTGATGAGCGGCCGGGGACGGAAGAAGGAGCGGGGGGCGGCGGGGGCCGCCGCCCAGCTCCGGAATATGGGGCGGCACCCCTTTGTGCAGATGGATGGGTATGTGCCGCTGAGTTATCGGGAGATTTCCTTGTACCGGGCCATCCGGGAGGCGGTGCCTGTGGTGGACGCCGCCATCTGCAAGCTGGTGCGGCTGTGCGGCGGAGTGATGGCCACCTGCCGGGATGTGAGGGCGCAGGAGGAGATGGAGCGGTTTTTGCGGACCGTACCGGTGGGCCGGGGGCAGAGGGGGATTCAGAGCTTTCTGGACCAGTATCTGGACTCCATGATCGTGTGTGGCCGGGCGGTGGGCGAGATCGTGCCCGCGCTGGATGGGCGCGGGGTGGCCGCGGTGCTGTGCGGAGATGTGAGCCGAGTGGAGATTCGGGAAGGCGACAGTCCGTTGGATTTCACGCTTTGCGTGCGGGATAGCGACGGGGCCGTGCGGGAGCTGGAGAGGCAGGAGCTGCTGCTGTTTACCCCCTTTCAGCCGGAGGTGGGAGCGCCTTACGGGGTGTCCATGCTGAGGTCGATGCCGTTTTTGGCGGAGATTTTGGTGAAGATCTTTGAGGCCATGGGGAAGAACTGGGAGCGGATGGGCAACGTTCGCTTCGCTGTGGTGTGTAAGGGTGAGAATGGCGCGCTGGCTGAAGAGCGGTGCAATCAGGTGGCGCGGGAGTGGTCCGCGGCGATGCAGGCTGGCCGGGATGGATCTGTGCGGGATTTTGTGTGCGCCGGGGATGTGGATATCCGGGTCATCGGTGCAGATAACCAGATTTTGGACAGCGAGGCGCCGGTGCGGCAGATTTTGGAGCAGTTGGTGGCCAAGACTGGGATCCCGCCGTTTTTGCTGGGGCTGAGCTGGTCGTCTACCGAGCGGATGAGCAGTCAGCAGGCGGATATTTTGACCAGTGAGATTGCCGCGATTCGGCGTGGGCTGGAGCCGGTGGTGGAGCGGATCTGTGAGACCTGGCTGAGGCTGAAGGGGTACGACGAGCGGGTGAGCGTGGATTGGCTGGACGTGAACCTTCAGGATGAGGAGTCCGAGGCCAGGGCTGAGCTGTATCGGGCTCAAGCCAAGGCTGTGGAGAAGGAGAATGAGGATGGAAATCTGTAAGGACGCGGTGGTGAAGGGCATCGGGACGCCGGAGGCGGGGGAATTGGCGCTCATTAACGCGCTGGCGCGGCGGGAGCTGGGGGCCGAGGAGGTCTATACCTTTGCGCTGCGGCTGTGCGACAACGATGTGGACCGGGACTTTGAGCGGTTCGATGATGACACTCTGGACGAGCTGGCGCCTATGTTTGTGGGGGTGTCCGGTGTGTTCGACCACCAGTGGTCCGCGCGGGGACAGACGGCGCGGATTTATCGAACTGAGGTAGTTGGTGGCGATGGGACGCTTACCACGGACGGGAGGCCCTACCGGTTTTTGAAGGGATGGGCCTATATGATGCGGACCGAGGAGAACGCTTCGCTGATCGCGGAGATCGACGGCGGGATCAAGCGGGAGGTCAGCGTGGGATGTGCGGTGGAGCGGGTTGTATGTTCCATCTGTGGCCAGGAGCTGGATTCCTGCCCCCATGAGAAGGGTGAGGAGTATGACGGACAGGTGTGCCATGGGGTGCTGACGGGGGCTGCGGACGCCTATGAGTGGTCCTTTGTGGCGGTGCCAGCGCAGAGGAAAGCCGGGGTCATCAAGAGCGCAGGCAGACGGCTGGAGGACGAGGCCAGACTGGGGCGGAAGTACCTCAAGGGCCTGCGGCATGAGATGGTCAGGCTGGCAGGGATTGCCGAACCGGGGGCCGGTCAAGCGCTGTTGGAGAAGGTGGCCGGACGGCTGGATGAGGAGGAGCTGCTGGGCCTCATTAAGCTGTACCGGGGTAAGGTGGACTCAATGCTGATGCCCCGGGTGCAGTTAAGTTACGGCGAGGACGCTGTGCCGCAGGAAATTGCCGACGGGGCCTTTTTGATCTAGGAGCGTGCGGGGATGACGGAACAGGTGATGGAGCTGGTGCAGGCGCTGGGCGGCGCGGGGCAGGATGAGGAGATGCTTCGCACGCTGTGCGCCGCCGCCTGCCGGACGCTGGACAGGCGGCTGAAGGATGGGCTGACAGCGGAGGACTGCGACGGAGTTTATCCCTTGGCGGCGGCGTGGATGGCCATGGACTGGCTGCGGGGCAGCCGGGGGATGGAGGGAATTACCTCGCTGACGGCGGGGGATATCTCGGTGCGCAGGGAGGCTGGCAGCGGGGGCGATGGCGGTAATCTGACGCAAAGGGCGTTGGAGCTGATGGGCCCTTATTTGAGAAGTGACGGATTTGTGTTTCGGGGGGTGCGAGGTTGATCGAGGCGTTTGACTGGGTCATTCGGACCTATGGGCAGGAGATGGTGTGCTGTAGGGAGGACGGCGGCGAGACCGGACGGGGAATGGCCATTGTGCAGCCCATGACCCGCGCGGACTGGCAGTATACGGCGGGAGCGCTGGGGAGCTATTCGCAGGACCGGTTTTTGGGGCTGGCGGAGCCGGGGATGCCGCTGGACAAGCTGGGGCCGGGGGGCTGGCTCAGCTGGGGCGGCCAAAGGTATGAGGTGATGACGGTGCGGCCCATTTGGGTGGGCGGCCAGGTTACCCATCTGTGGTTGGCGCTGCAGCCCTGCGCGGAGGATGCGCCGTGAATGGGGCGTTGGACCGGTGGAGGCGGCTGGTGGTGGAGCAGCTCCAGGAGAGCGGGCTGAACGCCGTCGCCGCAATGGAGAGCGCTAGGGCCTCCCGGTGGAGGAAGGCGGTGACGGCTGTTTCCCTCAGCCGCGTGGTGTGCGCGCCGGGCGGGTTTAAGGACTATCTGGGCGTATGGGTGGACCCGGAGACGGGAACTGAGTCGGAGGTTTACGGGCGCGGGACGGAGCTGACGCTGTCGCTGGATGTGTTCGCTCCCAGAGACGGGGGCGAGGGTGTGTGTCAGACTGCGGCGGAAGCCGTGGTGGAGTGCCTGGTCTGCCAGGGGGCGGCGGGATTGGCCGCACTGGAGGTGCAGGCAGGCCGGGTGGCGTTTTTGGAAGCGGAAGGGCTTTACCGCCAGGAGGTCAGCTGCCGGTGCAAGGCGTGGCTGGTGGCCCGGATGGATAATGAGGCGGGGGTCTTTACAGACTTTGAAGTGAGGGGGAGCTTGAAATGAACGCAGTGACGAAGCATGAGAGGCCGGGGGTGTATTCCTCCTATGAGGCGTCCAGCTTGACGGCGGCGACCGTTGGCGGCGGAAATGTGGCGGTGGTGGCCGCAGCGGACGGGGAGGACCTGGAAAAGAGCTATCAGTGGACCAGCTACAGCAGGGCGGCGGCCGATGTGGGCGAGTGTATGCTGAGCCGGATGGCGCAGGCGGCCATTCGAAATGGGGCCGGCGTAGTGTACGGCATCCCGGCCGGAGAGAGCTATGACGCGGCTTTTGCGGTGATGGCGGCGCTGGAAGATGTGGGGATCGTGGTGTGCGACAGTACCGATCTGGCGGTGCAGCAGAAGCTGAAAGCGGCGGTGCAGGAGTGCTCGAATGTTCGGCGGGAGCGGATCGCCGTGGTGGGCGGCGCGATGGGGGAGAGTGTGGAGAAGCTTACCGAGCGGGCGGCTCAGCTGAACTGCGAACGGATGGTGCTGGTGGCGCCAGGGGCTGGGGACGGCTCCGGCGGAGTTTTGTGCGCGGCGGCGGTGGCGGGGGCCATCGCGGGTGGAAGCGACCCGGCGCTGCCCTTGGGTGGCGCTCAGCTGTATGGGCTGGGTGAGCTGGAATGCAGTTATGATGATGGGGAGATCGACTTGCTGGTGCAGGGGGGCGTAACGCCGCTGGAGACGTTGGCGGGGACCTGCTATGTGGTGCGCGGGGTGACCACCCGGACCAAGAGCGGCGGCGCGGTGGATGCGACCTGGCGGGAGCTGACCACCATTTTGGTGGTAGATGAGGTGATTCCAGGGATTCGCAATGCGCTTCGGGCGAAGTTCAGCAGGGCCAAGAATACCGTTCAGAGCCGGGGAGCCATCCGGTCGCTGGTGGTGATGGAGCTGGAGAAGCGGGTCTCCAGGGAGATCATCGACGGGTATGAGGACGTGGCGGTATCGGCGCTGGACAGTGATCCCACAGTGTGCCTGGTGGAGTTTGCCTTTACAGTGGCCCATGGGCTGAATCAGATCTGGCTGTCCGCCCATATCACGGTATAATACTTTTTCTTAAAAAAGTATCCAAAAGAACTTTTAGTTCGCTTCGGGCGGGGCGGTGGTTGTGCCGCTTCCGCCCGGTGACGGGCGTGGATTAAGGAGGAATTGTTATGGCGAGTATCAATGCGGGTTTGAGTGCGGCGGGGTTTCCTACCAGCTCTGATATTTGGCTGGAGCTGGACGGACAGAAGGTGGCCGTGGTGCAAAGCTATAATTGCAAGACCACGCGGACTTCTTATTCGGTGGAGGCGTTTGGCGAGGAGGAGCCGGTGGCTACGGTGCAGGGGCCCCAGAATTATGTGATTCAGCTGACCCGGCTGTATGCCACTGACCAGGCCATTGCCGATGGGCTGGACTTCTACAAAATGAAGAATTTTTCGCTGGTGATCTGTAAACCGGACCGAAAAGTGATCTACTCCGACTGCCAATGGAGCGATATTCAGGAGGACGCCCAACTGGGCAAGATGGTGGTGGAAAAGCTCACCTTGGTGGCTGGGCGGCGGATGGAGACGGCGGTGTAAATGGAGCACGGTTTTTGGGTCGGAGCGGACCGGGTGAAGGTGGACGGGGGGGAGCTGCGGCTGCTGTCCGCCTGGGAGGTGCTGGAGGCCCGGCGGGAGGGGGATGCGCTTGCCCGGGATGGGGGAGAGCGGGCGTTGTGCCGGAATGCGTGTCTCGTCGCGCGGGCGCTGGAGCGGAACGGGAAAGCTGTATTTGAGAATGGTCAGGCGGCGTTGGACAGGCTGCGGGTGGAGGAGATCGCGCGGCTGGCGGATGAGTGGGCGCGGTTCAACAAGGAATACAATCCCTCGCCGCTGGATGGGGAGAAGGAGATTCAGCGGCGAAAAAAAGCCTGGAGCACGCGGGTTATGAGCGCCTTCAGTGGCGCGTGCTCCGGATGTTTGGCGCTCTGCCGACGGAGGAACGGGCGAAACGGATGACCGATCGGGATTATCTTTGGTGCGCGCTCAATCTGGCGCTGGACCAGGAGGAGGAGATGGCGCGGCTGTGCCCGGATTGCAGGGAGCGAACGGAACGGGAGCCGTGCCCGGTGTGCGGCGCGCCCAGAGAGAGCTGGGCGGTAAATATTGGGTTTGATTGGACACGGTATCAGGTGCTGAGGGGAGGTGGGGACGTTGGTTGACCGGCTGGAAGAGCTGCTGGCTTTGATGGAGGATGAGGACGATGAGGATGAGCGGCAGGATGCGCTGGAAATGGTGAGGGAGGCGGCGCCCGTCCCCGCTGCTCCCACTGCTGAGAATGAGGCGGAGGATGTGCCGGGAGACGGTGCGGATCAGGCGGATTTGAGGCTGGATGAGGATGCGGGATTGAGTTGGACGCTGGATGTGGAGACTGCCCCGTCAGAAGGTCAGGAGAAAAAGCCGGATGTGGAGACTGCCCCGTCGGAAGGTCAGGAGAAAAAGCCGGGGGTTAACAACGGCGCGGTGGAGAACGGAACCGATGGGAATGAAGCGACGGAGCTTTTGTGGGATGAGCTGGCGGCGCCGGTGACGGGGCCTGGCGGCTCTGTGGTGCTGAGAAGGCCGGGGAGTGGCGATGTGGAGCTGGCAGAGTTGGTTGGTGTGCCGGGACAGTCTGACGCGGCGGCGGATTCCGTCAGGCCGGCGGATGGGGGTCTGGAAGGGCTGTATAGGCAGGCGCTCCAGGCCAGCCGCCCGGCGGTACAAGGTCTGCCGGTGGAGCAGGCGGGGCGGTCTATGCGGGCTGAGGAGCCGGGGAGGACTGCCGCACTGACGATGGATGAACTGGACCGGGCCGTTCGGCGGGACAGCAGACGTTATGACGGCGGGATGACGATTTATTAAAGAACTCCCGCAAAGCCGTCCTTTGGCTTTGTGGGGAGAGAAAGAAGGAACGTAGCGGGTGGAGCTTTCGCCGTCAGGCGGAAGCGGAACAGAGCGGCGTTTCTTCTGACGAGAGGAGAGAGCGGTATGATTCTTGCGCCCATGCGGTTTAAGAGTTTTGTGTGGCCCCATAATCCACGGGTGTATTCCATCACCTTTGAGCGAAAATTGGCCGTCCATAAAATCCCCTTTGGACTGCACTATTTGCAGAGCCTGGGGCAGACGCGGCGGGTGCTGCGGGGAGAGGGGGAGTTCGTGGGGGAAAAGGCTTACGACACCTTCAAGAAGCTGGCCGTCGTGTTTTATGAGGAGGCGCCGGGGGTGCTGGTCCATCCGGTGTGGATGACCACCACGGCTTGGTTCGCGGGGCTGGAGCTGAGGCAGGCGCCCCGGCGGGACTATGTGGCCTACTCCTTTGAGTTTTGGGAGGTAGAAGGTGGCGCGGGACAGACGAAGCTGACCACCCGGGCGGTGGCTGTTTCCGATGGGGCCGCTGGGGAGGCTGTGGCGGAGACGGGTGAGGCGCAGTATCATGCGGTGGTCCGGGGAGATACGCTGTGGGAGCTGTCTAAACGCTATGGGATGGCGCTGAGCCGGATCATTGAGCTGAACCCATCCATCCGAAATCCAAACCTGATCTATCCAGGACAGAAGGTGAGGATTACATGATGCGGTGTTGGGTGATGCTGGGGGGCGGCGGGGAATTGGAATTGCCCACCGCCATCAGTTGGAAGTTTTGCTATGGGACCGATACCCCCTGCGATAGCTTTTTTGTGCGATGCCTGTGGGAACGGGGGCAGGAAAAGGTGCTGTCCGCAGCCTGCCGGTTTTATGCCGGGTGGGAGGGGGACAGGGTGTTCACCGGGGTGGTGGACGAGTACGCGGTGATCTGCGGGAAAGATGGGCTGTATCTGGAGATATCCGGGCGGGGAATGGCGGCGCTGCTGCTGGACAACGAGGCCATGCCTGCGGAGTATCAGAGGGCCACCAGGGCGGACATTGTAGCGGACCATGTGGCGCCCTACGGTGTAGCGGCGGTGGGCGGCGGAGGACTGCCTGCCGTGACTGGGTTTACCGTGACGAGCGGGGAAAGTGAGTGGAGCGTGGTGCGGCGGTTTGCCTGTTATTATGGCGGAGTGGTGCCCCGGTTTGACCGGGCGGGGCGGCTGGTGCTGGACCCGCCGGGGGACGGGGAGGAAGTCTGTGTCAAAGACTCTGATCCGGTGACTGGTTGGGAGTACCGGGAGGAGCGGCACGGGGTGCTCAGCCAGGTGGCGGTGCGGAGACGGACCTCTTGGGGGACCCAATGGGTGTCCGATGGGGCGTTTCAGGCCCAGGGTGGGTGCGCACGGCGGGTGATTACGGTGCCCAACACCACGCAGAGCGCCGCCATGCGGTATACTGCCGATTACCAGCTGCGGGCGGCGCGGAGAGAACGGGTGCGGATGCGGTTGACGGTGGCCGGCGGTTTTTTGGCTTGGCCGGGCCAGTTGGTTTCGGTGGACATGAAGGGCTGTGGCGCCAATGGGCGGTATCGGGCGGCGCAGGTGGAGGTCTCATGTGGGAGCGGGGGGCTGACGACCACATTGGTGCTGGGCGAAAGAGACGCGATGATTTGAGGCCCCATCCGCCCCAGTGTGCGTACTGGGGGCCTTCTCTCAGAGGAGGGAAGGCTTGGGGGACGGAGGAAGGAGGGAGCGGTTATGTGGCTGGGCGGTCAGCAGAAACGGCCTGTGGAGGAGAGCGAGGGCCAGGTGGGCGTCATCACGATGAGCGGCGGGGAGACGGCGGCGCTGCTGGACTGTGAACGGAGAGGTTTGCAGGTGTATGCTCCGGCGGGTTACCGGTGGACGCCCAAGGTGGGCCAGCGGGTGATGGTGATCCAAGGAAAAGGGGAAATTCCCTGTGTGGTGGGGGCCAGACAGGACGGCGACGTGCCCAATGAGGTGACGGTGGAGGCCAGGAGACTAAGCCTCCAGGGAGATGAGACGAGGGTTTTCGCCCAAGGTGATGTGATAATCCAGGGAGAAAACGTGAGGCTGGACAGCCAGGTATACGTCAAAGAGGAGACGCTGGAAGAGATGATTGCCAGAATTGTAAGGCTGATGTTGGCGGGACTGATGTAGGAGGCGGATGGAATGAGTCTGCTGTTGAAGGACAGGGACTATGTGGCCGACGGCAACGGCGGCGTGGCGGTGGTCCGGGACGGGGAGGCGCTGTTGAACGAGGTGCTGTTCCGGCTGGCGGCGCGGCGGGGGAGCTTTCCCTTTTTACCGGAGTTGGGCAGCCGGATGGAGCGGCTGCGGCGGGAAAAGACGTCGGGCCGGGAGATACTGGCCAAGCAGTTTGCCGTGGAGGCGCTGGACGATATGGAGGATGTGACCGTGACTGATACAATGGTGCGGCAGGAGGGAGACCGGCTGTGGGTTTCGGTGTCCCTCCTGTGGCAGGGGGAGCAGCTGTCGGTGGCGGTGCAGTTGGAGGGGTGAGACGTTGATTACGCTGGAGGAGATCTATCAGGGGCTGGCTTCGGAGTTCCAGACCCAGACCGGGCAGACTGCCGGAGGGAGCAGTGAGCTGGCGGTGCGGTTTTACGCTGTGGCGGCGCAGATCTACAGCTTGTATGTGCAGGCGGAGTGGACCCGGAGGCAGTGCTTCCCGCAGACGGCGGTGGGGGAGGACCTGGATAAGCATGCCAAGCTGCGGGGCGTGACCCGGCGGAAGGCGGGGTGCGCCACAGGGACGGTGCGGTTTTATGTGGATGAGAGCCGGGAGACGGACACGGAGGTTCCGGCGGAAACGGTGTGTATGACCGCCGGAGGCGTGCGGTTCGTGACGGACCGGGGCGGGGTAATCCCGGCGGGAGAGGACTATTGTGAACTGCCGGTGACGGCGGTGGAGCCGGGAGCTTCGGGCAACGTGGGGCAGAATACCATCGTGTATATGGCGCTGCCGCCGCTGGGGGTGGTGGCCTGCGCCAATCCGATGGGGTTTTCCAACGGGCAGGACGGGGAGAGCGACGAGGAGCTGCGGGTCCGGGTGCTGGCCACCTTCCAGCGGCTGGCAAATGGAGCGAATAACGCATTTTACCGTCAGACGGCGTTGTCCTATGATGGTGTGGCGGCGGTGACGGTGCTGCCCCGGAACCGGGGCGTGGGGACGGTGGATGTGGTGCCCGCGGCTCAGGGGGGTGTGCCGGACCAGGAATTGCTGGACGCGCTCCAAGCCCATTTTGACCGGGTGCGGGAGATTGCCTGTGATGTGAAGGTGATGCCGCCTGCGGTGGAGACGGTGAATGTGGCGGTCAAGCTGTGGGCAAAGGACGAGTGGGACTTTGACAAGGTGGCGCTGACGGTGCAGAAAAAGCTGGAGGGCTGGTTCAACGGGGAACGGCTGGGGCAGCCGCTGCCCAGGGCACAGCTGATTTCGCTGATCTACGGCGTGGACGGAGTGGCCAATTGCCAGCTGGCCAGCCCGGCAGAGGATTTGCCTTTGAGCAATATCACGCTGCCGGTACTGGGGGAGAGGACCATTGTCAACGGCGCGGAGAGCGATCCGTCCGGAAGCGAGGCCGGCGATACAACGGAGGAAGGCGGCGCGGATGGTGAGGTTTGAGGAGTACCTGGTGAACCTGCTCCGGCCACTGGGGGTGTACGACCTGCGGACAGGGACCATCAACCGGGGAGAGCTGGCGGCCTATGGAGCGGAGCTGGACAGCGGGTTAGTGGAATTAGAGGATACAGCCCGGGAGATGAATTTGACCACCGCTAAGGGCTTTGGGCTGGAGCGCATTGAGGCGCTGCTGCCCTACCGGCCGGTGTGCGTGACGGTACAGCAGAGGCGGGTGGCGTTGGCCGCGCTGCTGCGCATCAGCGGCGACAGCTTCACCCCGGAGGCCATCAACGACACCTTGAAGGGCTGCGGGCTCAACGCGCGGGCGGAGGAGACGGAGCAGCCGAATTACGTCAAGGTGTACTTTCCCGATGTGGCGGGTATTCCGGATGGGTTTGATCAACTGCGGGTCATCATTGAGGAAATTTTGCCCAGCCATGTGGATATTACCTATGTGTTCTGGTACAACACCTGGGGAATGGTGGCTAAGCGGCATCCTGCCTTTGGAGACGCGGCGGACACGGGGCTGAGCTGGTACGGACTGGCCATCGAAAACGACGGATATTTGGACGAGATTGAATGAGTGATACCGGCTCCGTTTTTACGGGGCCGGTATCATTAAATTGAAAAAGTTTTACAAAAACTATTGACAAAATTGAGAAAGTATCGTATAGTATAGCCAGAAAGGAAAAGGTGAGTCCAATGTATTAACGTAGAACACACCGCTCTTTCTGCGATTGGGAGACGCAAAGTGAAACGAAGCCTCGGCTCGTTCCAAACACGCTTCATCAAAGCGCCGGAAGCCAGATTCAGTCTGAAGCCTACCATTGTTTGAGGAAACAGGGAGACACAAGTTTCAGGCGGAACCCCAACGCAAACCATCCGGAAGGTCCGGAAGAAAGTGAAGGTACAGGCCCTTGGACAATCAATCCCAGAAGTAGGCCCCCAGCCGCGGTGATAGGACGGCTGGGGGCCAAGTGTTGTCAGAAGAAGCTCCGCCCGTTCCTTCTTCCCCTCCCCACGGAAGCGGAAGAATGCTTTCGCGGGGCCCCGTTTGGCGCGTTCCGGTAAGGAACGTGCTTTTTTAGCGTCTTTGCCTGAGAACGGCGGGGAACAGGACAAAACCTTATGGAAAAATTAAGGGGGATTCAGGGGAAAAAGGCTTGCAAAATCAGGAATTGTCTAGTATGATTAATAGGTATACCCGGAATGGGTTTATTATGACTATCTAAGGCGCTTTTTGGGCAGACTTTCCAGCAGATGGAGCCCGGCGCAGTATATATACAGGAGTGAATAACATTATGTTTGCTAAGGATATCGGTATCGATCTGGGCACCGCCAGCGTGCTGGTTTATATCAAGGACAAGGGCATCGTACTGCGGGAGCCGTCGGTGGTGGCGCTGGATAAGAACACCGGCAAGCTGTTGAAGGTGGGCACCGAGGCCCAGCAGATGCTGGGCAAGACGCCGGGCAACATCGTGGCCATCCGGCCTTTGCGGGACGGTGTGATTTCCGACTACGATATGACTGAGCGGATGCTCCGGGAGTTCATCCGCAAGGTGGCCCCGGTGCGGGTGTTTAAGCCCCGGGTGGTGATCTGCGTGCCCTCCGGCATTACTGAGGTGGAGGAGCGCGCCGTCATCGATGCCGGCATCCAGGCGGGCGCCCGGCGGGTGTATCTGATCGAGGAGCCCTTGGCCGCGGCCATCGGCGCAGGGGTGGACATCACCCAGCCCGACGGGCACATGGTGGTGGACATCGGCGGCGGCACGGCGGACATCGCGGTCATCTCCCTGTCCGGCATCGTGGAGTCTGCCTCCATCAAGGTGGCGGGGGACGCTTTCAGCGAGGCGGTGGTGAAGTACATCCGGAAGCGGCACAATGTGCTCATCGGCGACCGCACGGCGGAGGAGTTGAAAATGACCATCGGGTGCGTGTTCCCCAGGCCGGAGGAGATTTCTATGGAGGTCAAGGGGCGCTGTCTGATGACCGGCCTGCCCCGGGTGTTCTCTGTCACCTCCAGCGAGATGATTGAGGCCTTCGAGGAGCCCTGTTCCCGGATTTTGGAGGCCATCCACGGCGTACTGGAGCGCACGCCCCCCGAGCTGGTGGCTGATATCTCCAGCAACGGCATCATTATGACCGGCGGCGGGTCGCTGGTGTGGGGGTTTGACAAGCTCATTGAGTCCCACACAGGCATCGAGACCTATGTGGCGGACGACGCCATCTCCTGCGTGGCCCACGGCACCGGGCGGAGCCTGGACTGGGTGGGCGATATGCAGGACGGTACCATGAACATTGGCCGCCGCAATCAGATGAACTAAGGGCCGTCCTTTTTTCTCTGAAAAGGAAAAAGGAAGCGAAAAAAGAAACTTTTAGACTAGCTCTGTTTCAGCGCTCTCCTTCGGGGGAGCGCTCTTTACATTTTTTAAGAATTTGTGAAAATGCCCGCTTCTATATTGACAGGATAATATTATACGGAATATAATATTGTTCGAAAGGAGGCGGGAGCATGGCTTTTGCAATCGGCCCCCAACTGCTGGACGGGTGTGTATTGGCGGTGCTGTCCCATGGGGACGCCTACGGGTACATCCTCACCCAGCAGGTAAAGTCACAGCTGGATATCTCCGAGTCCACCCTCTATCCGGTGCTCCGGCGGCTCCAGCGGGACGGGCTGTTGAAGGTGTACGACAGGCCCTATCAGGGCCGCAACCGGCGGTATTACGCCATCACCCCCGTGGGCCGGACTCAATTGGACCGACGGCGGGAGGAGTGGCGGCGGTTCCAGGACGGTGTGGAGGAACTTTTGAAGGAGGACGAGAAAGATGGACAAACTTACCTATTTGGCTGAGCTGGCGGAGGGGCTGGCCCGCTGGGTGCCTGAGCGGGAGCGGCAGGATATCCTGCGCTACTACGCGGAGTATTTCGAGGAGGCCGGGCCGGGCCGGGAGGCCCAGGTGGTGGCCGAGCTGGGGGACCCCTGGGCCCTGTCCTGCCGCCTGGCGGTGGAGGGAGGCTACGTCACCTGGGAGCAGGCCAACAGCTGGACGCCGCCCAAGAAGAAAAAGTGGCCCTGGATTATGGCGGCGGCAGTGGTGGCCCTCATCGCTGTCCCGGTAGCGCTGCTTTGCTCGCTGGCAGGCAGCGTCGTGGGCCGCAATGTGGCCGCAGTCGTGGCCGGTGAGGTGCCGGTGGAGGCGGTGGACAACGGCTGGTTCGGCGCCATAGAAGATCTTCCGGACGTTTGTTATGAGGAGGCCAACGGGTCCGGCGGTTTCTGGAGTATGGAGGACGGTTATCTGGAGCCCTTCCACGAGATCAATGTGGACGCCGGCATCGCCAACGTGACGGTGACCGGGGGGAAGGACTACACCCTGTTCATCAGCTCCGACTCCACATTGGGCGGCTACCGCCTGAAGTGGGAGGTCAAAAACGGCGTGCTCAAGATCCGGGACGACGGCGGGGCCGGCCACGGCAACATTACCAGCTGGGACGACTTCAAAAACATCTTCGGCATCGACGCCAGCGCCATGGATGTGATCATCACCGTTCCCGATGGGGCGCAGATAGAAAAGCTGAAAGCCAAGACCGGCCTGGGGGACGTCTTTGTCAGCGGCCTGGAGGTGGTGGGAAAGCTGGAGGCCGAGACCGGCCTGGGCGACATCGAGTGCTATGAGGTCCGCGCCCATGACGAGGTGGATCTGGAGAGCGGCATGGGCGACGTGAGCTTGGGCGTTTCGGAGGCATACAGCGGCGTGGAGTTCGACGCAAAGACCGGCATGGGTACCGTGGAGGTCCAGGTAGAAGGCTACGAAAAGGATTGGGACTACGAGGCCAAGACTGGCATGGGCACCGTGATCGTCAACGGGGACAGCCGCGGCGCCAAGGTTGAGCGCAAAGGCAAAGGTGACTACAAGCTGGAGCTTGAGAGCGGCATGGGAGATATCAACCTGTATTTTAAGGACGACAGATGGTAGCAGGAACGGCCCGGCGGAGGGAAAAACCGTCGGGCCGCCTTTTTGCGCGGACGGAACAAAATTTTTTGTCATTACTGTTTGTCCACTCCGTCTAAATCCCCACACAAGCGCTTATACTGATTTGTGGTTGCAATTCCCGGAATTCCATTGTATAATTGGAAAAGTTTATTATATGCAAAACGTCAAAAAAATATAAATAGGCATTGCATTTTATATGGGGTAATAAGTATGGAAGCGAACAATATCCGCGACTATTTACAGGCTGGGAAGCGGGCCCATCTGGTGGGCATTGGCGGGGTGTCCATGGCCTCCCTGGCGGAGGTGCTCCATGGGGCCGGGGTGAAGGTCACCGGGTCCGACCAGCGGGAGAGCGCTACGGTATTACATCTGCGTAATCTGGGCATTCCGGTGGTCATCGGGCATCTGCCCGAGAGCGTGGAGGGGGCGGACTGCGTGGTGCGCACCGCTGCCGTCCGTGACGAAAACCCGGAAATTGCCGCCGCGCTGTCGGCAGGAATCCCGGTGTTCGAGCGGGCCCAGGCCTGGGGGGCCATCATGCGGGACTATAAGAACGCCCTGTGCATCTCGGGCACCCATGGAAAGACCACCACCACCTCCATGTGCACCCACATTTTCATGGCGGCGGAAAAGGACCCCACGGTGATGATCGGCGGCACTCTGCCCCTGCTGGAGGCGGGCCACCGGGTGGGGCACGGGGACACCATCATTCTGGAGTCCTGCGAGTATTGCAACTCGTTTCTGTCCTTCTATCCCACAGTAGCGGTGATTTTGAACGTGGAGGCCGACCATCTGGACTTCTTTAAAGACCTGGCGGATGTGGAACACTCTTTCCGGGCTTTCGCGGATAAGGTGCCGGAGAATGGGCTTATCGTTGCCAACTGCGAGGACGAAAACACCATGTTTACCCTGAAAGGGGAGACCCGGCCTGTCATGACCTTTGGCGTTGACAAGGGCGACGTGCACGCGGAAAACCTGTCCATGGCCCATGGGTTTGGGTCCTTTGATGTGATGTATCACGGGAAGAAGTATGCCCATCTGGACCTGTCCGTTCCAGGCATCCATAACGTGAAAAACGCCATCGCGGCCTCGGCGGCGGCCATTGCCCTGGGCGTGCCGGGGAAGGCGGTGGAGGACGGGATGCGGGATTTCCGGCTTCCTGGGCGGCGGTTCGAGTATAAGGGGATGTACAACGGCGCGGAGGTGTGCGACGACTACGCCCACCACCCCGGCGAGCTGGCGGCGCTGTTCGACACGGCGGCGGCGCTGGACTTCAAGCGGGTGATTTGCGCGTTCCAGCCCCACACCTACTCCCGGACCCATGAGTTGTTTGACGACTTTGTGGAGGTGCTCAAGCGCCCCGCTGTCACCATCCTGGCGGAGATTTTCGCGGCGCGGGAGGACAACGACATCGGCATTTCCTCCGCCGACCTGGCGGCGAAAATTCCGGGGAGCGTGTTTTGTCCTGACTTGAAGGATGTGACGGCGAAGCTCAAACGGATTGCCCAGCCGGGGGATCTGATTTTGACCGTCGGCGCGGGAGATATCTACTTGGCGGGGGAAGCGCTGGTCAAAGAGGGAGAAAAATAAGAGGACAGCCCGCCTCAAGCCGAGGCGGGCTGTGTTTTAACCGTGTTGGAGGAACAGGGAATTGAGCATCCGCTTGAAAATGCCGCCGATGGACAGGCGGGGAACCTCCTGGGCGGCCACCAGGTCGATAGTGTCCACCTGTTCGCCGTCCACCAGCACCCGCAATTCACCCAGCTTTTGGCCCGGTTCCACCGGAGCTTCTACCTGCTGGGCGACCTCTAGCTGTGTGGTTACGGCGCCGGATTTGCTCTTTTCCAGCAGGATGGAGCACTCTCGGGCGGTGACGGGCTGGACGGTGTCCTGCTCACCCAGCAGTACCTCCACCGGCGGGATGGCCTGGTCGGGGTAAACGGGCGTGATGGCGTAGTTGGCGAAACCGTAGTTCAGGAGCGTTTTACAGGCCTCAAAGCGGTCGTTAGAGGTGGGCGCATGCATGACCACCGCGATCAACTCCATGCCGTCCCGCTCTGCCGTGGCGGACAGGCAGTATAACGCCGTGTCGGTGAAACCGGTTTTCAGGCCGGTGGCGCCCTCATAGTAAAAAATCAGCCGGTTGGTGTTGGACAGCTGGAAGGTGCCGTCCCGCAGGGTGTCCATCCAGATGGTGGTAAACTCCCGGATGGCGGGGTGGTTCAAAATCAGCTCCCGGCTCATAAGGGCGATGTCATAGGCGCAGGTCAGGTGCCCCTGGGCGGGCAGGCCGGTGCAGTTGACAAAGTTGGTGCGTTCCATGCCCAGCTGCCGGGCACGTTCGTTCATCCGGTCTACAAAGGCGGCTTCGCTGCCCGCTACGTGCTCGGCCAGGGCCACGGCGCAGTCGTTGGCGGACACCACCGTTACCGCCTTTACCATGTCCCGCACGGACATCTGCTCGTTTTCCTTCAGCCAGATCTGAGACCCACCCATGGAGATGGCATGGGTGGAGGCGGTGACAGCGTCTTCCCAGCCCAGACTTCCGCTGTCGATGGCTTCCATTACCAGCAGCAAAGTCATCACCTTGGTGACGGAAGCGGGCTCATACTGGGTGTCGGCGTCCTGGTTGTAGAGGACGCGGCCGGTGGTCTTTTCCATGAGAATGGCGGAGGGGGCTGTGACCTCTGCGGGGACAGCGTAAGCCGGGGCGGAGAGCAAGCATATCAGGAGCAGGCTCAGTCCCAGGGCAGTGATTCGTTTCATGCTATGAACCTCTTTCCGTATATACTCGAGCGGGACCGTTCCCGCCCGTATGATGGAAGGATGTGAAAAAAAGCCCGGCTTTATGCGTGGAAAAACAAGGGGGCGCGCATTTTGCTGGGCGACTTGACAGAGATGGTCTACTGTGGTAGACTGTCGAATAATACGTGACATTGTGAGAAGAAAGGGGGGAACAGGATGGCATTGCTGAGCATCATCGTCCCCTGTTATAATGAAGAGGCCACCATAGAGACCTTCTACACCCACACCTCGGCGGTGTGCGAAAAACTGAATAGCGTGGAGGTAGAATACCTGTTCGTGGACGACGGTTCCACCGACCGGACTCTGGAGCTTTTGCGTAAGCTATCGGCGGACAAGCCTGGGGTGCGTTTTCTGTCCTTCTCGCGGAACTTTGGGAAGGAGGCGGCCATGTACGCCGGATTGGAGCATGCCGAAGGCGATTTGGTGGCCGTGATGGACGTGGACCTTCAGGACCCGCCGGAACTCTTGCCCGAAATGCTGGACATCGTACGAAGCGGTGAATACGACTGCGCCGCCGTCCGCCGGGTGGACCGGAAGGGAGAACCGCCTATCCGCTCCTGGTTCGCACGGCAGTTTTACAAGCTCATCAACAAAGTGAGCAAAACAGAGATTGTGGACGGGGCCCGGGATTTCCGGCTGATGACGCGGCAGATGGTGGACGCCATCCTTCGAGTGGGGGAGTACAACCGTTTCTCAAAGGGCATCTTCTCCTGGGTGGGTTTTCGCACCAGGTGGGTGGAGACGGAAAACGTGGAGCGCTCCGGCGGTGAGAGCAAGTGGTCCTTTTTCAAGCTGCTGATCTACGCCCTGGACGGTATCATAGCATTCTCCACCGCGCCGCTGGCGGTTGCGTCTATTTTGGGGCTGGTGCTGTGCGTGGTGTCCTTTATCGCCATCATCTTTGTCATTGTCCGGCAGCTGGTATGGGGCGGCAGCGCCTTCGGATGGCCCAGTATGGTGTGTATCATCCTGTTCCTGTCCGGCATTCAGCTGTTCTGCATCGGCATTTTAGGGCAGTATCTGGCCAAAACTTATCTGGAGGTCAAAAAGAGGCCCATCTATATCCTGCGTGAAGAAGGAGAGCACCATGACGAAACAAAATAAGTTAAGCCGTGCTGCCGTTTATCTGGCGTCGTTTTTCATCCCGGCGGTGGTACTGCTTCTGGTCTACCGCTCCATGGGGATGGCTCCCTGGGGGGAGCGGTCCATCCTCATCAGCGATATGGCGGACCAGTACGTGGAATTTTTCTGCGCTCTGAAGCAGGGAGACGTGTTTTTCTCCTGGGCCAAGACCATGGGCGCCAACTATATTGGCGTGTTTTCCTATTATGTGTCCAGTCCGCTGTCCCTTCTTACACTGCTGGTGCCCAACGAAAATATGCCCGTGGGGCTGATGTTTCTGACGGTGCTTAAGCTGGGGCTGGCGGGGGTGAGCTACGCGGTGTACTCCATGCGTAAATTCCCCGGCGCTGAGATTACCACGGTGCTTTGCGCCTCCTGCTATGGGCTGATGTCCTACAACATCGCCTTCTCCCTGTCCATCATGTGGCTGGACGGAGTGATCTGGCTGCCCCTCATCCTGCTGGCGCTGGAGCGCGTTTTGGACGGAAGGGGCGCGGGCCCCTTTATTGCCGCGCTGACGGTGTGCTTCCTGTCCACCTGGTATATCTCCTATATGATCGGCATTTTCTGCTGTATTTATTTAGTGGTGCGTTTGGTAGCGTTAAAACCTGAGCGGGCCGCTGTGTTCCAGGTGCTCAAGCGGTTTTTCGGCGGCGCGGCCTGTGCCCTGGGGCTGACGGCCTGGATGTGGGTGCCCACCTTCCTGGCCATGTTTTACGGGAAGTTTCAGGAGGGAGGCTGGCACTTCTCCCGGATGGTGTACGGCCCGCTGTCCGACATTTTCAACCAGCTCCGCCCGGGGCAGCTGACCACCATCACCAGCAGCGGCCTGCCCAATATCTACTGCGGCGCCGTGATTGTCCTGCTGTGCGTAGTCTACTTCTTCCTTCGGGCCGTCCCCTTACGGGAGAAGCTGGTGAGCGCTGGAGCGTTGGCTTTTCTGTTTGTGTCCATGTGGTCCACGGTGTTAGACCGCATTTGGCACCTGTTCAAATACCCCAACTGGTTCCCCTTCCGCTGGTCTTTTGTGGTGTCCTTCTTCCTCATCGATCTGGCCAACCGAACCGTGCCCCTGCTGCTGAATGCGTTGAAGGAGGAGCCCCGGCCCGTACTGGCGAAGGGGCTGGCGGCGGCGCTCCTCCTGCTCACGGTGGGGGAGCTGCATTATAATACGGAAACACTGCTGAACGTGCTGGACGGCATTTTCCACTATCAGTCCTACGGCGCCTATTGGGACTACTACACCGCCAACGCCGAACTGGTGGACATCGCCAACGAGGACAGTGATGGAGAGTTTTGCCGTATGAACTCTGCCCAGGACCGGGGGCACAACGCCCCGCTGTCCTTCGGCTACCCCGGTATCACCCACTACAGCAGTGTATATAACACCGAAGTTAACGACCTGCTCCACGGCCTGGGGCTGGCACAGGCCTGGTTTTGGTGCTCAGGGTATGGTTCCACGCCGGTGACGGACGCGTTGTTTGACATCCGCTACACCCTCAGCCCTTATGAAATGCCGGGGTATGAGCTTTTGGGCGAGGTACGGGGACTGAGGCTGTGGAAAAATCCGGATGTGCTGCCCCTGGCGTTCCTAGCCCAGGGTGAGGAGCTTGACGCGGTTGGGGCTGGTCCTTTTGAGCGGCAAAACAGCCTCATTTCCAGCCTGTTGGGTGAAGAGACGGTGGTATTCCGTCCAATATCCGACGTCGCGGAGAGCTGGGAACTGGGCGAAACATCCTTTACCTTTGTTGGAACAGGGGAGCCCGTCTATGCCGACCTGTCCGCCGAGGGAATGGGGGATGTACTGGTGAACGGTGAGACGGTCCTTTCTTTGGGCAGAAGCGAGCAGATGTCCATTCACTACCTGTGCACGCCGGAGGCGGGGGAGGTTTGCACTGTCACGGTTCAGTACAAGGGCAGTTGGCTCGGTTCGCTGTGGGCGCTGGACCAGGAGGAGCTTCGCGCCGCCGTGAAGGAGCTGAACGGTACGGAGGTCACAGAGGTGAGGAAGAGTGGCCTGGTTCGGCTGACGGCTCAGGCGGACGGCTCGGAAACACTGGTCACGACGATTCCGGCAGAGAGTGGGTGGTCCGCCTATGTGGACGGGCAGAAAGTGGAGACCGATACCTGGTTGAATGCCTTTTTGGCGCTGGACCTGCCTGCCGGAGAGCATCAAATCGAGCTGCGCTATACTACCCCTGGGCTGGCACCCGGTGTGATATTGGGATGCGCGTCGGTGTTGGCTCTGGTGGGGCTGGAAGTGCTGAGGCGCAGGAAAAGAGCGTAAAAAGAGCTCCCAGTCCATGGACTGGGAGCTCTTTTATGCTTCTTCTTCGTCCTCACTGGGAGGCAGGACCACGACCTTGATTTCCAATACCCGGTGATGTTCGGCCCGGGTGACGGTGACGTCCAGGTTTTCCCATACAAAATGGTCCCCCGGCTCGGGCACCCGGCCCAACTGCTCCAGTACCCAGCCGGATACGGTGGCCGCGTCGCACTCGCCCGTGACCTCAAACAGGTCATACATATCGTCCAGATCGGCGGAGCAGGCGATGAGATAGCTGCCGTCGGGCTGCTTGCGGAATTGCTCCACTACCTCGTCGTGCTCGTCCCAGATCTCGCCCACCAGCTCCTCCACGATATCCTCCATGGTCAGGATGCCCTCGGTACCGCCGTACTCATCTACTACCACCGCCATCTGGGTCTTGGTGCGCTGGAACTGGCGCATCAGGTCGTCGATCTTGGTGCCGGAGGTGATGTGCAGCACAGGGCGCACCAGGGGGGACAACTGGTCCCGGCCGTGGTAGCGGGCGGAAAACAGGTCCTTTTGGTGGATCACGCCCACAATGTCGTCGATGCTCTCATGATATACGGGCAGACGGGAATAGCCCTCGGCGGCGAACACCGACGCCACGTCGGACAGGGAGAAGTTGTCCTCCACCGCCACCACGTCCACCCGGGGGGTGAGGATGTCCCCGGCCTCCAAATCGTCAAAGCGGATGGCGGAGCGGATGAGCTGGCTCTCCTCCCGGTCCAGGCCGCCCTGGTCCTCGGCCTCCTCCACCATGGTGACCAGCTCCTCGTCGGTAATGCCATCGTCACTTTCCTTGTGGAACAGCAGGGTAAGGAACTTTTTCCACAGCCCGAAAAGGAAATTTAGCGGGGTGAGCAGGGTCATCAGTAGCCGCAGGAAAGGGGCGCAGAACATGGCGAAGGCCTCAGGGGACTCCTTGGCCAGGCTTTTTGGGGAGATTTCGCCGAAAATCAGCACCACGATGGTCAGCACGATGGTGGACACTGCCGGGCCGTTCACCTCGTCGATGAGCTTGATGAACAGCAGGGTGGACAGAGTGGCGGCCACGTTGTTGACAATATTGTTGCCGATGAGGATGGTGGACAGAAGTTTGTCGTAGTTCTCGGCCAGGGCCAGGGTCTTTTCCGCCTTTTTGTCGCCGTTGTCGGCGCGGCTTTTCAGGCGGATGCGGTTCAGCGAGGTGAAGGCCGTCTCCGTGGCGGAAAAGTAGCCGGACATGACCACCATCAGCACCAGTACGGCCAGCAGTATCATACTATCTGGGTCCATGAGGACAAATCAACTCCTAATGTGTAAGTAAAGATTTACCCCGCGAGAGGTATTGCAAAGATTTATACCATACTTTATCAAAAAAAGCAAGGGGGGCAATGCTCCCTTGCTTACTCATTTCCCTCTATGTACAGTTTCTCGGTGGCTTGCTGGGCCCGGACCAGGAGCGTCCTGGCGTTCATAAACTCACCGTCCTCCATCATGCGCAGTGCGGCAGTGACGGCCTTGAACAGAGTTGTGTACATTTTCTGATACGGGGCGTTGGGGTCGGGTTTGGGCTGCTGAATTTCCATGTTGGTTCCCCCTAATGCTGCATAAAATTTCTTTATTACGAAACATTATACCACGAGGATTCGCTAGAATCAAGAAGAAAATTCTTTATTGCGAAACTTACGGTGATGACGATGCAAAAGCTCAGGCCAGACCTGGATATTGGGCATAATATAAGTGCTTTGCGAAAGGCAGCTAAATTGACACAGGATCAGACAGTGGCAAAAATGCAACTGATGGGAATTGAAATATCCAAAAGCACCTATGCCAAAATTGAAACGAACCGTATGAATATCAAGGTCAGCGAGTTGGTGGCGCTTAGTCGAATTTTTGGTGCGGATTTTAATGCTTTCTTTATAAATTTATGGTAGAAAGAGCCGCTGGAGGTGTCCAGCGGCTCTTTTGCGCTTACTTGATGGCGCGGGTCTTGACCTCTTCGCCCAGCAGGGCCGCGAACTGGTCCAGAGACATAGCGCCCAAATCCTCGCCGGAGCGGTGGCGCGGGGAGACGGTGCCGTTCTCCATGTCCCGGTCGCCCACCACCAGCATATAGGGCGCCTTCTCCAGGGTTGCCTCGCGGATCTTCTTGCCGATCTTCTCGTTGCGGCCATCCACCTCGCAGCGGAAGCCCATTTCGTCCAGCTTGGCGGCCGCTTCCTTGGCGTACTCCTCCGCTCGGTTAGTGACGGGCAGGACCTTCACCTGCACCGGGGCCAGCCACGCCGGGAACGCCCCGGCAAAGTGCTCGGTAATGACGCCGATGAACCGCTCGATGGAGCCCAGCACCACCCGGTGAATCATGACGGGGCGGTGCTTCTGGCCGTCCTCACCGGTGTATTCCAGCTCGAAGCGCTCGGGGAGCTGGCTGTCCAGCTGGATGGTGCCGCATTGCCAGGTCCGGCCCAGGGAGTCGGCCAGATGGAAGTCCAGCTTGGGACCGTAGAACGCGCCGTCGCCCTCGTTGATGACGAATTCCTTGCCCATGCCGGTGATAGCGGCTTTCAAGATATCCTGGTTGCGCGCCCACTCCTCCACGGTGCCGATGTGGTCCTCGGGCATGGTGGACAGCTCGATTTCATAGCTCAGGCCGAACACGGAATAGACCTCGTCAAAGAGACGCACCGTTTCCTGAATCACGTCCTGCATCTGCTCTTGGGTCATGAACACATGGGCGTCGTCCTGGGTGAAGCAGCGCACCCGGAACAGGCCGTGGAGCGCCCCGGACAGCTCATGGCGGTGGACCAGGCCCAGCTCGCCCATGCGGAGGGGCAGGTCCCGGTAGGAATGGGGTTCGCTGGAATACACCAGCAGTCCGCCGGGGCAGTTCATGGGCTTGATGGCGAAATCCGTCTCGTCAATGACGGTGGTGTACATATTGTTTTTGTAATGGTCCCAGTGGCCGGAGCGCTCCCACAGCTGGCGGTTGAGCATGATGGGGGTGGAGAT
>CAJUQN010000021.1 GCA_910588625.1 uncultured Oscillospiraceae bacterium | reverse complement strand
TCGTATTTCTGCCTGCTCCTCCGGTGTCAGCCGCAGATGTGCCCCTTTCTGGAAGCCACGTTTCTTCGGTTCCAGGGAACTGTCTCCCTCTCGCTGATACGCCGTCCATATTTCGCTAATGCGATTCTGCCGTACTCCGGTTATTTCCTCAATCTCTTTCCCGGGTTTCCCCATCTTTTTGAGGCGTACGACCTGACGGCGTACCTGCGTGAGTTCTCCGCTATTCAATTTTCGTAAATCTACGTGTTCCATGCTGTCTATTTTACCACTTTCTGCATCTTTTTTCTAGATTGTTTTTCGGGAGCAATAATAAGGGAAAACCAGGCGGGAGATGAGGTTGGGATGCATCAATATCCAAGCGACATCAATCGGGAAGAATACGAGCAGATACGAGAGGATTTGGAAGGAGCGCGGAAAAAGACGCGCCCAAGAGAGTACGATTTGTACGACGTGTTTTGTGCGGTGCTGTATGTGGTGCAGGGTGGAATTCAATGGCGAATGCTGCCCAGCGATTATCCCCAATGGCAGAGTGTTTACTACTATTTCCGGGTATGGTGCGAAAAGGATGAAACGGGCGTCAGTGTTCTTGGCAAAGTTTTGCATAAACTGGTCAAGCGGATACGGAACGAAGACCTGAGGCGGAATAAGACCACCTTTGGAATCGTTGACGCGCAAAGTGTGCAGAATGCTGACACAGCGGAAGAAAAAGATTATGACGCAGGGAAAAAGTGTCAGGAATCAAACGCCATGTTGTCGTAGATACGATGGGGCTGCCTCATGCCATAGCCGTGACAACCGCTGATGTGACAGACCGGGATGGAACTGTTCAGATGATCCTTCTCAACCTGGACAATCTTTCCTGTGTAAAGAAGTTTCTGTTGGAAAAATTGTGAACGCAAACTCTTTATTTCTGCTCAGATTCTCACGTTTGCCCTCATTGCCATCCTTATTAGAAGATTTTAAACAGACTCTTAGGAGTAATAGCGCCGCTCCGAAACTTGTATCAGTTCGTACATAGTTGACATCCTCCTATGGTTTGTTATTCAAATTTCGCAGTCATGCTTCCTTTTTGAAGAGTATGGCCTTCCGCCTTCTTCAAAAAGGCTCTTTTCGTGGAATGAACGCTTAACTGAATTTCACAGTCCAGCGCATAGACAGTGAAGCGATAGGTATGTGTTTTCCCTTTTGGCGGTTTTGGCCCCGCGTATCGGTGAAAACCATACCCTATGCCTTGGCAAGCGCCATCTAATTCGGGCACATAACTTCCGGCGGAAATTCCGCTTTTCACCTGATCGGCGGCAGGGATATTCCAAATGAGCCAGTGGGTGAACTCCTTGATGGGGTGGGACAAATCTTCTAATGTAATGGCAAGGGTCTTTGCCTCGGGTGATAGATTTTTTATCAGAAATTCCGGCGATATGTCCTGCCCACGCCCGGTATTTTCCAACGGAAATTTCCCATCGGTATCTATGCCAATGCAAGCAAACTCCAAAATAGTATAATTCATAAGTCCCTCCTAATGGTTTGAGTAGAATATGGTGTTGTAGACCTCACACCTGCCCCCGGTCACATTCTGATAGGCGTGAGGAATGTCGGCCCGGAATCGGATGGCCTGTCTCTCGCTGACCTCCACTGGCCTGTCCCCCAGGACGAGCCGCAGCGTCCCCCGCAGGACAAAGATGTGTTCCTCTACACCATCATCATGCTTGTCAGAAGAATGGCGGCACTCCGGGTCAAACTCAATGTAGAATGTCTCCACGCTCCGCACCGGGTCATAGGTGAACAGCGGATAGGCCCTCATTTTGCCGCCGTCCCCCAAGACCACGTTTGCCTCGTCCGGGCCGGTGACGGCGTATTCCGTCTGCGGTTCTTCCAGGAACGCGGACAGCGGTGTTTTCAGCCCTGTGGCAATCTTCCAGAGGGTTGTCACCGTTGGGACGGACTGGCCGCGCTCGATCTGGCCTAACATGGGCTTGCTCACGCCCGTCAGCGCCGCAGCATCGTCCAGGGAAAGAGCGCGAGCCATGCGGATGCTTTTCAGCTTCTCGCCAATTCTCAAATTCATAGGTTCCATCTTATATCCACTCCGTATGCTTTTATAAAATATAAACTTATTATAACATATAGTCGAACTGTTGAAAAGCCCATATTTGGATGAAAAAGATGTGGACAAGAAAAATCCTTGTCCACACCCTAAATCAGGCCTTTATAAATGATTTCCTCGGCTTGGTTCCGGATATTGTTCATCCTGCCAACCCACTCCATTTGATTTTCTGTTTTAAGTTGTTCTGTGATACCCTTCTGCTCTGCCAATTGCTCAACCAACTGGGAAAACACAGCTTCTGCTTGGGTGTCAACCTCAGCAAAATGGTCATCCAGCTTGCCGCTGAGAAGTAAGGCATTGTAGAGTGGCCTCCGTTTGTCCAGATTTTCTGCAATACACCGTATCGACTATCATTACTGCATTTTTTGAAATCATCGTTACGGAGTCTCATTATGGGAGCACGGCCTTTCTGTGTTCAATAAACCAGCGTGGGCACCAGCTCTGCCAGCTTTTCCGCCAGCAGGGCGTGGCCCTTGCGGGTCAAGTGCATTCCGTCCACCGGGTTGAATTCACACTCCTTGGCGTCCAAATAATGACAGCCCAATAGCTGGGCGGTGGCGCTTAAATATTTGGGCAGCTCCCTCGATTTTTCGATGCAGCCCTTTCCCATGGGCCCGCCGCATGGATTGGCCTCCATCTCCGGACGGATGGGCGGCGGGCAGACGATGAGAATATTGGGGGCGCGCTCCCCCCAGCAGTCGGTGGCCTGGGCCTTGCGGACCAGCCGTTCCATACCCAGAGCGATACAGGGGGCGTTCATGCCCAGACGCTCTTTGGTATCATTGGTGCCCAGCATGATGATGAGCAGGTCCACCGCCTCGTGGCTTTTCAGCAAGGCGTAGAGTATGCTCAGCGCGTCCATGGACTCGTGGAGTGGGTCCGGGAACACGGTGGTGCGCCCCCCCAAGCCCTCCTCTGTGATCAGATACTCCGCCCCCAGGGCGGCCTGGAGACGGCAGGTCCACCGCTCGTCCTCGTTGAAGCGGGAGCCGCCGTCGGCGCAGTCGGACGGGTCGGCGCAATAGCCATGGGTGTTGGAATCCCCCAGGCAAAGGATATGTTTTTTCAAGATGTTTCCCTCGCTTTCCTCCTGCCGGTTGGCAGGAACGGAAATAAATTCCAAGATTTTGTATATTATTGACAAATATGTCAAATTTCTATAATATAAGACTATCATCTTTTTGATTTTTGTCAAGCATTTTGCGAAAAATTGAAAATAATTTTCGTCTTGCCCTTGACGGGGCCGTGGGAGACAGGGTATGATATGGCTGTGAGTAAACTTCAAATGAAACGCAATGCAGGCCGGCGATCTCAAGACAACGAAACAGAAAGGTGGAATGTTGGATGGATGTGACCCGGATGAGGAGCCACCGGCAATGGCTCCAGGAGGAGTTGGACCGCTGCGTGGCCTTCTGGCTGGACCACGGCATGGATCCGGTGCACGGCGGGGTTTACACCTGCCTGGACCGGGAGGGCAAGGTGTTCTCCACCGACAAGAGCGTGTGGATGCAGGGGCGTTGCGGGTGGATTTTCGCTTGGCTGTGCCATCTTTACGGGCCAAAGGACGAATGGCTGGCGGCCAGTAAAAGCTGTCTGGACTTTTTGGAGAACCATTGTATCAACCACGGGGCCGGGGGACGGCTTTATTTCACCGTCACCGAGGACGGCAAGCCCCTGCGCCAGCGGCGGTATTGCTTCTCGGAGGCGTTTTACGCCCTGGCCAACGCGGAATACTACGGCGTAGCAGGGGGTGAGGAGCACTTGACGCGGGCCCGCCGGGGCTACGACCTCTATTGGGATTTGAACCACGGCATGGAGGACCCCACCGGCCTGGGTCCCAAGACCATCCCTGAGACGCGGACGGGGCGGTCCTTTGGCATCCCCATGATTATCCTCAACGTCACCGGCGCCATGCTGCGGGTGGACCCGGAGCGGAGAGAGCTGTACGGGCAGCGCGCCGCCCAGTGCGTGGAAGAAATTTTCAAGTATCACGTGCACCCTGAGCTGAAGTGCGTGCTGGAGAATGTGGGTCCGGACGGCGAGGCGCGGCTGAACTATACAGAGGGCCGTGTGGTCAACCCAGGCCACGATATTGAGGGTGTGTGGTTTTTGCTGGAGCACGCCCAGCGCACCGGCGACAAGGAGCTGGTGAAAAAGGCCGCGCAGATTTTCGACTGGGCCATCGAGGCGGGCTGGGACAAGGAGTACGGCGGGTTACTGTATTTCACCGACTGTCTGGGCCGGCCCCCCGAGGCCTACGAGCACGACATGAAGCTGTGGTGGCCCCATGATGAGATTTTGATCGCCAGCCTCATGCTCTACCGGGACACCGGAGAGGAAAAATACTGGAACTGGTTCGAGACAACGTTGGATTACAGTAAGGAGCACTTCTCCGACCCGGCTTACGGCGAGTGGTACGGATATCTGCGCCGGGACGGAAAACCCACACAACCCCCGTGCAAGGGGAGCACATTCAAGGGTCCCTTCCATCTGCCCCGGATGCTGTCCATGTGCGAGCAGATGCTGGGCGGTCTCTTGGATGGGCAGTAAGGAGGTACGTATGCCGTACGGCGACGTATTCACCAGAATCAACCGGGAGTACTACCAGCTCACTGGAGCGGAGCGCAAGATCGCCGACCATATCATGCTCCAGCGTCAGAACTGCCAGTATATGTCCATCTCGGAGCTGGCAGAGGTGGCGGAGGTGGCGGAGGCCACCGTGTCCCGCTTCTGCCGCAGGCTGGGCTATAAGGGCTACAGCGCCTTTAAGCTGGCGGTGGCGGGGGCGGCCTCCGGCGCCAAGCCGGTCAACCCTCTCTACGGCGAGATTGCCGCGGAGGATGACGTCAGCGAGATGTGCCGCAAGCTGTGCGCGGCCGATGTGGAGGCCATCACCCAGACCATGAATATGCTGGACCCGGCCAGCGTATCCGCCGCAGCGGACCTGCTGGTGGGGGCGGAGCGGGTGCTGTGCATGGGGCTGGGCGGCTCCATGGTGTTGGCTCAGGAGGCGGCCCACCTGTTTTCCACCGCTATGCCCAATTTCTACGCCGTGTCGGACGCCCATTTCCAGGCCATCCGGTGCGCCATGCTCAGTCCCACGGACGTGGTGCTGTACTACTCCTATTCCGGCTCCACCAAGGACCTGGTGGACGTGATGAAGATCGCCCAGGAGCGGGGGGCCAAGACCATTCTCGTCACCCGCTTCCCCAAGTCCCCCGGCGCGGCCTGCGCCGATGTGGTGCTGGAGTGCGGCGCAAGGGAGAGCCCCCTTCAGATGGGCTCTGTGGCGGCGCGGATGGGCCAGCTCTACCTGACCGATGTGCTGTTCAACGAGGTGTGCCGCCGGGATATGGAGGTTTGCCGCCAGCGGAGAAGAATGGTGGCGGACGCTCTGGCGGATAAGCATATGTAGCATTGGCCGTAAAAATCGCAAAAACCTTTCAAATATGAAAATTCGTCAAAATTATTTTCAAAATCATATTGACAAACCCGGGCCGAGATTGTAGAATCTATACAACGGCCCGGGTTTTATTTGGGCGCGGATTATTGAAAATGAGGAGGATGTAAAGAATGAAGAAGATTCGTAAGGCTCTTGCAATCGCGCTGGCCCTGTGTATGGTGCTGGCCCTGTCCGCCTGCGGCGGCCAGGCTGACAGTAACTCTACTCCCCCCGCCAATGAGAACACCCAGCCCGCTGAGTCCCAGG
The DNA here is from genome assembly GCA_910588625.1 of uncultured Oscillospiraceae bacterium. Taxonomy (GTDB): domain Bacteria; phylum Bacillota; class Clostridia; order Oscillospirales; family Oscillospiraceae; genus Enterenecus. The sequence goes on along the minus strand of CAJUQN010000021.1, from coordinate 30,111 downwards.
ACCAGGGCGGCGAGCCCACAGCCGAGGTGGAGCTGCTGTGGTGGGTTCCCCCCACGTTTATCCAGGACGACGGCGACCAGCCCGGCACCTATGAGCAGAAGCTGGCCGACGAGTTCAACGCCTCTCACCCCGGCATCACCGTGCGGGTAGAGACCATCGACTTCACCACCGCCGGCGATAAGATCACCACCGCCATTGAGTCCGACACCGCCGCCGACGTGCTGTTCGACGCACCGGGCCGCATCATTGAGTACGGCAAGAACGGCAAGCTGGTGGACCTGGGCGATATGTTCACCGCTGACTTCATCGCCGACGTGGGCAACGATGACCTGCTCACCTCCTGTCAGGGCAACGGCACCTACTATATGTACCCCATCTCCGCCTCCCCCTTCTACATGGCCATCAATGAGAAGATGTGGACCGACTCCGGCGCTATGGAATTCGTGAACCTGGAGGGCGACCGCTCCTGGACCACCGACGACTTCGAGAAGGCTATCGAGAAGCTGCACGCGGCCGGTTACAATCCCGGTGTGCTGTTCTGCTCCGGCCAGGGCGGCGACCAGGGCACCCGCGCCTTCATCGCCAACCTGTACAGCGGCTCCGTGGCCGACGGTAAAGAGTACACCTTCAACAGCGAGCCCATGATCAAGGGCCTGACCAAGGCCCAGGAGTGGCTGGACAAGGGCTGGCTGGGCAACGGCGTGCAGTACAACGGCGGCGGCTCCATCGAGCTGTTTGTGGCCGGCACCACTTCCTGGGAGTTCTGCTGGGGCACCTCCGCCGCCGGCAACAACGCTGCGGCCATGGCCGAGAACGGCGTGACCCCCATCTCCCTGCCCTTCCCCTCTGACGACGGCGAGGCCAAGCTGGAGTACTTGGTCAACGGCTTCTGCGTGTTCGACAACGGCGACGACGCTAAGGTCGAGGCTGCCAAGGAGTTCATCAAGTGGCTTTGCGGCAACGAGGAGAACGTCACCCGCACCGGCGCCTTCCCCGTGATGCAGTCCATGGGCAACCTCTATCCCGGCGACGCCGAGAAGGAGCTGCTCATTGAGTTTACCAAGATGTACGGCCCCTACTACAACACCATGGACGGCTTCGCTAATATGCGTGCGGAGTGGTTCGATATGCTCCAGAAGATCACCGGCGGCGGCGACGTCACCGAGCTGGCCAACGCGGCGGTGGAGTCCTCCAACGCGGGCATGGCGGGCTGATAGGCAAACGGCTCATCCGGAACGTGAATGACTGAACGTCCGTCCCGCTTTCCCGTCCAAGCGGGAGGGTGGGACGGATGTTTGATTTCTGCCAGATTCAGGGAGGGAATTGTATGGCAAAGACACCTGCCCGGCTGAACGGCCACGCCCTCAAGCGGCATGAGACCGTGGTGGCTTATCTATTCATGCTGCCCGCGCTGTTTTTCTTCGTGGCCTTCGTCATCCTGCCCATGGGCATAGGCATCGTCACCAGCCTGTTCAACTACACCATGAAAAACTCAGTCTCTGCGGAGACCTTCATCGGCCTGAAAAACTACATCGAGCTGTTCCAGGACGAGAAATTCATCAGGGCCATGTGGAATACCGTCATCCTGGTGGTGGTGACGGTGCCCTCTGTCACCCTCTTTTCCCTGTGGGTCAGCTCCGCCATCTACCAGATGAACGAGGGGCTGCGCTCCTTCTTCCGCTGCGTGTTCTATCTCCCCGTGGTCACCGGCACGGTGGCCGTGGTGGTGGTATGGAAGTGGATGTTCGACGGCTACAGCGGCATTCTCAACTATGTGCTCAGCGCTTTGGGGCTCATCGACAAGAACATCATGTGGCTGGGCGACACCCGCTTTGCCATCTGGTGTATCATCCTCATTATGTTCACCACCTACGTGGGTCAGCCCATCGTGCTCTATGTGGCGGCCCTGGGCAATGTGGACCAGTCCCTGGTGGAGGCCGCCCAGGTGGACGGCGCCACCGATTTGCAGGTGTTTTGGCGGATCAAATGGCCGCAGGTTATGCCGACGACCTTGTACATCGTGGTTATCACTACCATCAACACCTTCCAGTGCTTCTCGCTGATCCAGCTGCTCACCTCCGGCGGGCCGGAGGGCACCACCAACACGGTGATGTATTACCTCTATCAGAACGCCTTCAGCCTGTACAGGTACGGCTATGCCAACGCCATGGGTGTGATCCTCGCCGTCATCATCGCCATTTTGAGCGCCATCCAGTTCAAGGTGATGAGCAAGGATGTCTCGTACTAAGGGGGTTAGCGGAATGAACAACAAAAAGAAGAAGCTCACGCCCTACCGGGTGGTATCGCTCATCGTCCTGATTGTCATCGCCTTTACCTTTGTATTCCCCTTCTACTGGATCGTCACCGGCGCTTTCAAGAGCCAGAGTGTGGCCATTGCCTTGCCGCCCCAGTGGTTCCCCACAGAGCCCACCATGGCCAACTTTGAAAAGCTGTTCAAAAACCCCGCCTGGCAGTGGATGCTGAATACGGTGCTGATGGCCCTGGGCAGTATGCTGCTGGTGTGCGGTACCGCCTCCCTGTGCGGCTACGCCCTGGCGAAAAAACGGTTCTACGGCCAGACCATCGTGTTCAGCCTCATCATCTGCGCGATGGCCCTGCCCAAGCAGGTGGTGCTGGTGCCGCTGGTGCGCATCATGGCAAACCTGCGCCTGCGCTGGCTGCTGATCGCGTTGGGCGCTATTGCGGCGGTCATCATTGTGATGATTGTCTGGAATGTGGTCAAAAATTTTAACGAGCTGACGGACAAGAGCAGCCGGACGCCCAAAAATTTGCTGCTGGCCCTGCTGGTTGTGGCGGTGGCGGCGGCAATGGTGGTGTATCTGGCCAAGCTGCCCGGCGCCAACGGGCTGATCGCCTCCACCCCGGAAAAGCAGCCGCTGACCGATACCCTCTGGGCGGTTATCCTGCCCACAGTGGGCTGGCCCTTCGGCGTGTTCCTGATGAAGCAGTTCTCTGAGACTATCCCCAACGAGATTTTGGAGGCTGCCCGCATCGACGGCGCCGGAGAGCTGCGCACGTTCCTGACGGTGGTGTGCCCCATTATCAAGCCGGGCTTTGGCGCGCTGGCGATCTTCACCTTCATCAACACCTGGAACGACTACTTCCTGCAATTGATCATGCTCCAGTCTCGGGCCAATTTGACCATCTCGCTTGGTATTGCCACCCTCCAGGCGGAGTTTGCCACCAACTACGGCTTGATGATGGCTGGCGCTGCTCTGGGCGCGGTGCCCATTGTGGCCATCTTCCTGGTGTTCCAGAAGTTCTTCACCCAGGGCATCACTATGGGCGCAGTCAAAGGATAAGCATTTGGGATTTTGAAAACTTCACGCACCCCGTCGGGCCACCGGCGGGGCGCGGTTGTGATTTGATAAAGGAGCTGATAACATGAGAGACTTTTCCAAATACGCGGGCGTCATCCCCGCGTTCTATGCCTGCTATGACAGGGATGGACAAGTTAGTCCTGAAGCGGTGCGGGCCCTGTCCCGGTACCTGCTGAACAAGGGGGTCAAGGGCCTGTATGTGGGTGGGTCCTCCGGCGAGTGCATCTACCAGGGCGTGGCCGAGCGCAAGAGCGTTCTGGAAAATGTGATGGACGAGGTGGGCGGCAAGCTCACCGTCATCGCGCACGTGGCCTGTAACAACACCGCCGACAGCCGGGAGCTGGCCGCCCACGCTCAATCCCTGGGGGTGGACGCCATTGCCGCCATTCCGCCCATCTATTTCCACCTGCCCCCAAAGGGAATCGCTAAATATTGGAACGACATCTCCGCCGCCGCGCCGGACACGGATTTTATCATCTACAATATCCCTCAGCTGGCGGGGGTGGCTCTGTCCGTGCCTCTGCTCCAGGAGATGCTGAAAAATCCCCGGGTCATCGGGGTAAAAAACTCCTCCATGCCTGTCCAGGATATCCAGATGTGGAAGGATGGGGGGGCCATTGTGTTCAACGGGCCTGACGAGCAGCTGCTGTCCGGTTTGGCGGCGGGGGCCATCGGTGGAATCGGCGGCACCTATGCCGCTATGCCGGAGCTGTACCTCGCCATTTTCAAGCTGTTCCACGAGGGGAACATGGAACAAGGCCGGGAAATTCAAAATGAGTGCTGCCGCATCATCTACAAAATGTGTGAGGCCCAGGGTAATCTGTACGCCGTCATCAAGGAGATCATCCGCCTCCAGGGCGGGCCGGATGTGGGCAGCGTCCGCGCCCCACTGCCGGAGCTGGAGTCCGCTGATGCACCCATTGTGAAGGAAGCGGCAGACATGATCGCCGCGGCCATCGGAAAATATTGTTGACGGATGGGCTGTTAAAGGTATAATATGTGCTTATCATAAGGATCAGAGGTGTTTGCCATGAAAATTTTCTGTGAAAAAGACTATGATGCCATGAGCCATCGGGCGGCTGCGGTCATCGCTGCCCAGGTGGTGTCCAAGCCCGACTGCGTGCTGGGTCTTGCCACCGGTTCCTCCCCAGTGGGGACCTATAGGGAGCTGGTCAAATGGTACAAGCAGGGAGATCTGAGCTTTAAAGAGGTGCGCTCTGTGAACCTGGATGAGTATTACGGCTTGGCCCCTGACCACGACCAGAGCTACCGCTATTTTATGCAGACCAACCTGTTTGACCATGTGGATATCCTGCCTGAGAACACCAACGTGCCCGACGGACTGGCCAAGGACCCGGCGGCAGAGAGCGAGCGGTATGAGCGGCTGGTGGCCGGCCTGGGTTACGCCGACCTCCAGCTGCTGGGTATGGGCCGCAACGGGCATATCGGGTTTAACGAGCCCTGCGATCACTTCCCCGTCATCACCCATCTGGTGAACCTGGCCCCCAGCACCATTGAGGCGAATTCCCGCTTTTTCGCCAGCGCGGGCGACGTGCCCAAGCAAGCGCTGAGTATGGGCATTGGGACCATTATGCGTGCTCGGAAAATCTTGGTGGTGGTCAGCGGCGAGGAGAAGGCGGATGCGGTGTATCAGGCGGTGTGCGGACCCGTCACGCCGGAGGCGCCTGCATCCATCCTCCAGCTCCATCCGGATGTGACCTTAGTGGGCGACAAAGAGGCCACGAGCAAGCTGATGGAGGCTCAAGCATGAGAATCACCGGCGGAAGAGTCTTTGATCTGAAAAAGGGGTTCGTAGAGCGGGACGTGTGCTTTGACGGCCCCCTCCTCACTCCGGACAGCAAGGATGGCAAGACCTTTGACGCGTCCGGCTGCTGGGTCATCCCTGGCCTGACGGATGTGCACTTTCATGGCTGCCGGGGGGCGGACCTGTCCGACGGCGATCCGGATGGCCTCCAGACCATGACGGAGTATGAGCTTTCCCGGGGCGTGACCCAGATCTGTCCGGCGGGCATGACCCTGCTGGAGGACCGCTTGATGAAGGTCTGCAAAACCGCCGCCGCCCACCGCCGGAAAAAGCGCCCCGGCGCTGACCTGGTGGGCATCAACCTGGAGGGGCCCTTCCTGTCCTATGAGAAGCGGGGGGCCCAGAACGGCGATTGGCTCCATGCGCCGGATGTGGATATGCTCCGACGCCTAATGGACGCCGCCGAGGGTCTGGTCAAGCTGGTGTCCGTGGCTCCGGAGGCGCCGGGGGCGATGGAGTTCATCCGTGAGGTTTCTGAGGATGTGAACGTGGCCATTGCCCACACCACCGCCGATTACGACACGGCACGGGAGGCGTTCTACGCCGGAGCGCGGCAGGTTACCCACCTGTATAATGCCATGCCGGGCTTCACCCACCGGGCCCCCGGTGTGGTGGGCGCGGCCTTGGACAGCCCGTGGAGCCGGGTAGAGCTCATCTGTGATGGTGTGCACATCCACCCTTCTGTGGTGCGGGCCACATTTAAGATGTTTGGCGCGGACCGGGTGGTGCTTATCTCGGACACGATGCGGGCCGCTGGAATGGCCAACGGCAAGTACGATCTGGGTGGGCAGGAGGTCACGGTGAAGGAACCCCTCGCTACGTTGGCGGACGGGACCATCGCCGGGTCGGTTACCGATTTGATGGCGTGTATGAAAACCGCCGTCTCCTTCGGCATCCCCCTGGCGGACGCGGTGCGGGCCGCAGCGGTGAACCCCGCCCAGGCCATCGGTATCTTTGACCGTGTGGGAAGCCTGGACTTTGGCAAGCGGGCCAATGTGGTGGTGCTGGACCAGAGTCTGATTGTAGAGGCCGTGTTCTTCAAGGGAGAGCAGGTCGAGTAAAAAATGACAAGGGGGATGCCGAGGCGTCCCCCTTGTTTTGCGATTATAGGACCTGACCGGATGTGGCGGCGGAGGGCGCAGGCGAGACGTTTGCGGACGGCTGGGAACTCTCGCCCTCCGACGGGTCAGGCAGGGTCAGCCCGTGGACAAAACTGCCGGAGGAGGACTGAATCTGCCCGCCCACCACCTTGTTTTTGTAAATGAGCAGGGCGATTTGCACTGGCTCCGCCTGGGTGGGATAGTTGGTGAGTTGATAGGTGTACCGCTTCACCCGCTTCCCCTTGTATTGAGTGAGGTCAAACCCCTGGTCCTTTTGGAGGGCCAGATAGCCCTGATAACTGTCGTCAAATTCCTCTGGAATGAGCAGCTCCTCCGTGGCGATGGGCTGGGGAGAGACCTGCCAGCCCAGGCCGCTGAGATAGGCCAGGCGGTCGTCGTTGGTCTTGACGTGTTTCACCTCCGCAGAGACGGCCACCGCCCTCCCTCCTAGAGTGAGGGTGAAGGCGAGAACCGCGAAAATGCAGCACAGAGCGGCGGCTCCCGCCGCCACCAGCCGTCTCTTTGGTACGTGTGCGGTGTAGATGATCATGGCAGCACGACCTTTCTTCATTTCTCAGGGAAAGAATATGTACGGACGGGCCGCAATATGATATAGTATATGTGATACAAAAGAGAAGGAGTGGGCAGTTTGGAGCGTCTGGACAAGCGCCTCGCGGCCACGGGGAAGTGGAGCCGCAAAGAGGCCCGGGATCTGATCAAGTCGGGCCGTGTGACGGTGGAGGGGACGGTGCATCGCACCCCAGAGACCAAGGTGGGAGAGGACGCTCCGGTGATGGTGGACGGCGTTTCCATTGCCGCAGACCGGCCTGTGTACCTGATGCTCCACAAGCCAGCGGGGGTGGTATCCTCCACCGACGAGCCGGGGGAACGGACGGTGCTGGACCTGCTGGGGGAGGAGTATCAAAACATCGGCCTGTTTCCAGCCGGACGGCTTGACAAGGACACGGAGGGGTTACTCCTGCTGACCAATGACGGCCCGCTGGCCCACCGCCTGCTGGCCCCGAAAAGCCACGTGGACAAGGTATATTACGTGGAGGTATCCGGGATATTGGACCAGGAGGACGTGGAGGCGGTCCGCCGGGGGGTAACCTTGGGGGACGGCTATGAGTGCCTTCCAGGAGAACTGGAGCTTTTATCCAGCAATAGTGCCCATATCACTTTACATGAGGGAAAATACCACCAGGTGAAGCGGATGCTGGCGTCGAGAGGCAAGCCGGTGGCTTATCTGAAACGAGTAAGATTCGGGCCGCTGACGCTGGACGATAGCTTACCCCGCGGAGCCTGGAGACCGTTGAGTAACAAGGAGTTAAAAGGTATTTTCAGTCAATGATACGAAAATTTTGGCAGATTCAACAAAAAAATTTCAAAAAACTATTGAAATCCGCTAAGGAAATCGGTATAATAAAAAAGCACTTGTATGAAAAATCAACAAAGTGGCGGAGCGCTTCATTGCCGGCCGCGTAGAAAGGAGAAAACGCAATGTCCAGCAGGGTTTTCCAAAGCGTCGTTCTTCAGATGAAGGACTGTTCCGACCGGACGGTCGGTGTCATTGACGAACAGGGCACGGTGGTTGCCTGCAATGAGCTTGCCTGCATCGGGGAGAAATGGGCCAACGCGGCTGCACTGCTGGCGGCGGAGCAGGACGCCCAGGTGGTCAGCGGCGGCTTCACCTTCAAAGCGTTGCCCGGTTGGAGCGGTCAGTTTGACTATGCTGCCTTCGTCAAGGGGGAGGACGAGCGGGCCGCGCTCATTTGCTCCATGGCGGTCATCGCCCTCAATGGGGCGAAGACCTACTATGAGGAGAAGAACGACAAAGCCGCCTTCGTAAAAAATATCCTCTGTGATAATATTCTGTTGGGGGACATCTATGTCCGGGCCAAGGAGCTCCACTTTGTGTCCGAGGCGCCCCGAGCGGTGATTCTGGTACGCCAGCTGGGCGCACCAGACGTGTCCGCTGTGGACGTAGTCACCAGTCTGTACCCCGACAAGCAAACCGATTTTGTTCTGTCCGTTAGCGAAACGGATGTGGCGCTGGTCAAGCATCTGGGGGAGAACGCCGATGCCCGGGATCTGCATAAGATCGCCCAAAATGTCCAGGAGGCGTTGACCCGGGATCTGGGCATCAAGACGGTGGTGGGCATCGGCACCATCGTGGGACATATCCGGGACTTGGCCCGTACCTACAAGGAGGCCCAGGTGGCCATCGACGTGGGCCGGGTGTTCGAGACGGAGCGGTCCATCATCAACTACGAGAATCTGGGCATTGGGCGCCTGATTTACCAGCTGCCCACCACCCTGTGTGAGATGTTCCTGCGTGAGGTGTTCAAGAAGAACCCCATCGACGCGCTGGATCAGGAGACGCTGTTCACCATCAACAAGTTCTTCGAGAACAATTTGAACGTGTCCGAGACGGCCCGGAAGCTGTTCGTCCACCGGAACACCCTGGTGTACCGGCTGGAGAAGATCAAGAAGCTCACCGGCCTGGACCTGCGGGAGTTCGACGACGCCATTACCTTCAAAGTGGCGCTGATGGTAAAGAAGTATCTGGTGTCCCGGGGCATTGAGTCCTGACTTTACGAAAGCCGTCCGACAGGGCGGCTTTCTCTGTGCTTGTAACTTTTGTTTCCAGAAAGTTTACATAATTTAGGACAGGAGAATGATGGGAATGGCGCGGAAACGGTTGACAGGGCACAATTCAGCGTCTATAATAGAAAACGATTCCGTCTGTTCAAAAGATTACAAACCGGTTACAGAGCGGTTACAAAAATAGATTTGATGACTGTGGAGATGCGGGCCCATGATACGATTGATCGACGTACATAAAGAATACGACAATGGCACCAAGGCCCTGAAGGGGATCAACCTGCGCATTGAGGACGGGGAATTCGTATTCCTGGTTGGTCCCTCCGGCTCAGGCAAGTCCACCATCATCAAGCTGCTGACGGGGGAGATTACCTCCAGCTCGGGGCGGGTTATTGTCAATGGGTATAACCTGAACAACATCCGCCGGTGGCAGATCCCCCATATGCGGCGGACCCTGGGCATCATCTTCCAGGACTTCCGGCTCATCGAGAAAAAGACGGTGCAGGGCAATCTGGAGTTTGCTATGCGCACCGTGGGGGCCAGCGGCCGGGAAATGCGCAAGCGCATCCCCTACGTATTGGAGTTGGTGGGACTTGAGGACAAAGGAGACGCCTACCCCAACGAGATGAGTGGCGGCGAACAGCAGCGCGTGGCCATTGCCCGGGCGCTGGTGAACAATCCCCGGATGATCATTGCCGATGAGCCTACGGGAAATCTGGACCCCCGGCGGTCCTTCGAGATTATGACGCTGCTGGAACGCATCAACGCCATGGGTACTACTATGCTGGTGGTCACCCATGAGCGGGATTTGGTCAACCGTTTCTCCAAGCGGGTGGTGGCCATCAAGGACGGAGAGCTGATACGGGACGCTCAGGGAGGCTACTACAGAGCATGAGACGATTGAATATAGGTTATTTCATTAAAGAGGGCTTTTCCAGTATTTTTTCACACGGCTTGATGTCCTTTGCCGCCGTATGTATGATCGTGGCCTGCCTGATCATCATGGGGTCCTTCTCCCTGCTGGCGGTGAATGTGGACGATATGCTCAGCCAGCTGGAGGACGAGAACGAGTTCCTGGCCTTTGTGGACGAGGACTACACCGACGATCAGATCCGCGCCCTCATGGACCAGATCCGGCAGCTGGACAATGTGGGCTATGACGAGGGTTCTGTCACCTTCGTCAGCCGGGAGCAGGCGAAGCGGGACTATCTCAAGGGTCATGAGACAGAGGGGTTGTATGCCAGCATCCCCGACAAGGTATTCCGGGACCGGCTTTCCATCCATGTCAAGGATTTGGAGCGATTTACCGAGACGGTGGATGCGGTGGACGCCCTGCCTGGGGTAGTCAACCACCGGGCCGCCAGTGAGGTGGCGGAGGGCTTCGTGGCGGTGCGCAATGCCGTGACCGCCCTGGCTTATGTTCTGATCGGCATTTTGGCGGCGGTGTCGCTGTTTATCATCTCCAATACCACCCGTCTGGCCGCCTTTGCCCGGCGGGAGGAGATCGCCATCATGAAGATGTGCGGCGCCACCGACGGTTTTGTCCGCTGGCCCTTCATCGTGGAGGGGCTGATCTTGGGTATCATGGGGGCCGCAGTGGCATTCTTCCTTCAGTGGGCTGTGTACGCGGCGGTGAGTAAAGCACTGGTGGAGGGCGGCGCCGCGGATCTGTTCAGCCTGATAGCGTTCCGTGATCTGTGGAAGTGGGTGCTGGCGGTGTTTGTGCTATCCGGCTCTGTGATCGGTGCGCTGGGCTCCAGCTTTGCCATCCGGAAATTCCTCCAGGTCTGACGGAAAACAGAGGTGACGATGAAACTGAGAAAGAGAATGCTGTCCGTTTTTGTGGCGGCGGCGCTGTTGGTAACAGCAGTCCTGCCCGCCGGAGCGGTGACACAAAACGATATCCAGGCCATCAAAAACCAGCTCAGCAGCGTGACCACCCGGAAAGAGGAGGCGGAGGCTCAGCTTGCCGCGATCCGGGGGGATTTGAGCCGCGCTCAGGAGCAAGTGGAGCTGGTCCAGGGGCAGGTTTTGCTGACTGAGCAGCAGGTCAGCGCAGGCCGGGAGCTGTTGGCTCAATATGACGCGCAGATTGAAGAGAAGCAGCAGGAAATTGCGGGGCTGGAGGAAAAAGAGGCCCGGCAGATGGAGGAGTTCTATCAGCAGGTGCGCTGGATGGAGGAGACCGGGGAGACGTCTATTTTCTCCGTGCTGTTCCAGGCCGGGAGCTTTGCCGACCTGCTGGAATACGCCATGCTGGTGGGCGATATCATGGACTACAGCGACCGCATTGTGAAGGAGCTGCAAGCCACCCAGGCGGAGCTGGGGGAGGCCCGTGAGGCCCTCCAGGCCAGCCGGGACCAGCAGGCCCAGGTCCAGCGGGAGCTGGAAACGAATCTGGTGGCGCTGGAGGACCAGCGGGCCGAGGCCCGTGCCGTGCTGGCCCAGATTGCCGCCTCTGAAAGCGAGTATGCGCAAAAGGCCGCCCAGCTTGCCGCTGAGGAGGCGGAGGCGGAGCAGTCCCTGAAGGAGGCGGAGGAGCGGTGGGCCGCCCAAATCGCGGCCAACGGAGCCACCGGCGACTGGTATTGGCCCGTTCCCGGCTACTACACCATTACATCCTTCTTCGGCTGGCGGGACCTCTACGGCAGCGCGGACAACCACACCGGCACTGACATCGGCGTACCCCAGGGCGTGGAAATTCACGCCGCCCAGGCGGGAGTGGTTACCCTGTCCCGCTACAATTCCTCTTATGGCAATTACTGCATCATCAACCACGGAAACGGCTACGCCACCCTGTATGCCCACCAAATGCAGCTCCCCCTGGTGAAGGTGGGGGATACGGTGAGCAAGGGCCAGGCCATCGGCTATGTGGGCAACACAGGGAACAGCTTCGGCGCCCACCTGCACTTTGAGCTGCGGGTGAACGGCGTCCGGGACGACGTGCTCAAGCTGTATCCCGGCCTGAATTACATTGACAGAAGCTAAGTGCGGGGAGGGATTACATATGATGAATAAAAAGACCCAGAGGATCATCGTCATCATTGTGGCGGCGGCGTTGCTGCTGTCGGTGATGCTCCCCTTGCTCAGTATGTTTGCACAGGCCAGCGTTACTCAGGGTGACATCCAGAACATAAAAAACGAGTTATCCGACATCCAGGCCCAGAAGAAGGATGCGGAGGCTAGGCTGAAGGCCATCCGCAACGATCTGTCCAAGGCCAAAGAGCAGGTGGAGATTATCCGGAATCAGGTTTTGCTGACTGAGCAGGAGATCAACGCCAGTCAGGCCATGCTTGACGAGTACGACCGGCAGATTGCCGACAAGGAGCAGGAGATCGCCGGCCTGGAGCAGCAGGAGGAGCAGCAGTATCAGGAGTTTTACCAGCAGGTGCGCTGGATGGAGGAGACGGGGGGCGTGAACTACCTATCCATCCTCTTTGAGGCTAACAGCTTTGCGGATATGCTGGACCAGGCCATGCTGATTGGGGATATTATGGACTACTCCAACCGCATTATTGAGCAGCTGGAGGCCACACAGGCAGAGCTGGGGCTGGCCCGGGACGCCCTGGCCTCCGACAGGGCGGACCAGGCCCTGGTCCAGCAGGAGCTGGAGGAGCGCAAGGCGGAGCTGGAGGACAAGCGAAACGAGGCCCAGAACCTCATGAACCAGATTGCTGCCACCGAGAGCGAATACGCGGCGGAGGCCAAGGAGCTGGCGGAGACTGAGGCCCAGGTCAACAAGCAGCTGAAGGATGCCCAGACCAAATACGCCGCCCAGTTGGCGGAGCTGGAGCGCAAACGGCAGGAGCAGGCCGCCGCCAACGGCGGCAGCGCCACGGTGAACATGACCAGCGGGGACTGGTACTGGCCCCTGTCCAACCGATATAAGATATCGTCTCTGTTCGGAAGCCGGGTGGACCCCATTAACGGCAGACGGGATAACCACACCGGCACCGATATCCCCGCCCCCTCCGGAACGCCGATTTGCGCGGCCCAGGACGGCGTTGTGACTACGGTAAACGCCAACAAGAACGCGTCTTCCTATGGTTATTACTGCATCATCAGCCACGGCAATGGCTACGCCACCCTGTATGCCCACCAGTGCCAGGTGCCTCCGGTCAGCGAGGGTCAGACGGTGAGTAAGGGCCAGGTCATCGGTTATGTGGGTACCACGGGCCGGTCCACCGGCAACCACCTGCATTTCGAGCTGCGTATCAACGGCGTGCGCAATGACGTGCTGAAGCTCTACCCCGGCATGACCTTTACCTCTCCCGGCGGCGGGCGCATCAACGGTGGCTGAGCCGCATAGCGGACTACATAGATAGGACCTAGGGGCGCGGGAAAGGACCCGCGCCCCTGTTTGATTTTCTCCAAGGAGGTCTGGAACATGGAAGAACAGACGGTGCACACTGGGAAAAAGCCCCGGCGGTTGGCGGGGTGGGTCAAAATGCTGATTGCGGTACTGGTGACGCTGGCGCTGTCCAACGGAGTGTGGTGCCTGCTGTTGGGTAGGAGCGGAATGGCTATGGTTCAGACCTGGATATTGGCCCGGTTTGCCTTTGTGGACACCGCCGCAGACCTGGACCAGGCGATGGATGCGGGGTTGAACAGCTTTGTCAATGGCCTGGGAGATCGTTGGTCCTACTACCTGAACGAGGAGCGCTACCAGCAGACCACCGCCCGACGGGCCAATAATTACGTGGGCGTGGGCATCACCATCGATTACAGTCGGGAGGAAGGGCTCTTGGTGCGGGAGGTCACCGAGGACGGTCCGGCGGACAAGGCCGGAGTGCTGGTGGGGGACGTCATCATCGCCGCCGACGGTGTGTCTCTGGCCGGGGAGGTTCGGGAGAAGGGGGCCGACTATATCAAGGGCGAGGCGGGTACGCAAGTGGTACTGACCCTGCTGGGGGAGGACGGCTCCACACGGGACGCGACCTGTACTCGGGCCACCCTTCACAACCCCTCCGCCGACGGAAAGCTGCTGGAGGGGAATGTCGGCTATGTCAAGCTGGACAACTTTTATTCCGGCTCTGCGGACAGCTTCAAAAAAGAGGTGGACGCCTTGGTAGAGCAGGGGGCGGAGAGCCTCATTGTGGACGTGCGCAGCGACCCCGGCGGATATGTGACAGAGCTGGAGAAAATCCTGGACTACCTTCTGCCTGAGGGCCCGGTATTCACCCATAAGGCCCGGTGGTGGGTGGAGTCGGTGTATCAATCGGATGCCGACTGCATTGACCTGCCTATGGTGGCCATTGTAAATACCGATACCTACTCAGCGGCGGAGCTGCTGGCGGCACAGCTTCGGGAGAGTGTGGACGCCCCCATCGTAGGGGAGCTGACCTCCGGTAAGGGGTACTCGCAAGTCACCTTCCCGTTGGTGAACGGCGGTGGGGTGGGGCTGTCCACTGCCACCTATTGCACTGGGAGCGGCCATTCCCTCATCGGGGAGGGCATTGTCCCGGATGTGGAGCTGTCTTTGAACGAGGGGGCTGTGATTGGCGGGGAGAATGACAACCAGCTCCAGGCGTCCATCGACCTGTTGACCAAATAACAAACGCTCCACCCCTGACAGACCGGGGGTGGAGCGTTTGTTTTGTTCAAGAATGACTTGCTATTTCCGCAGGAAGATGATACCCAAGGTATTGGGCCCGCAGTGGCAGGAGATGGTACAGCCCGCCACAGCGGTGACGACATCCCGGAAACCGAACTCCTTCACAATGTCACATACAGCTGTGGGAATGGACGGGTCGCACCGGGTGTGAACTACAAAAGCCCGGTTCAAGTCCACGTTCTTGTCCTTCAGCTGATCCCGGACGTAGTCGGGAAGCACCTTCTCAAAAGCGCCGCGGTACTTTTTGCCCACGGTCATCTTGCCGTCAGCCAACACGATGCAGGGCTTGAGCCGCAGTAGATTGGCCCCTAAGGCTACCACGGAGGAGCAGCGGCCGCCTTTGGCTAAATAGTCCAGCTTGTCCACCACAAAGGTGGTGTCCACCCGGTCGATCATACCGTCCAGCATTTTGAGGATATCCTCGATGGAGTCCCCGCGCTCGGCGGCGATGGCGGCCTCCAGGGGCAGCAGGCCCTGGCCCACAGTCAGGTTCCGGGAGTCCACCACGTAGACGTTGCCGTACTCCTCCGCCGCTACCAGGGCGTTCTGGTAGCAGCAGGAGAACTCACTGCCGATGGTGATGTGAAGCACGGCGTCATACTTGGGGGAGAGCTCCGCGAACAGCTCCTGATAATCCGCGATGTTGACGGCGGAGGTGGAGGGCAGCTGGCCGCCTCCCTCCACATGGCGGAAGATGTCCTCGGGGGTGGCCTCTAAACCGTCCTTATAGGTGCCTTGCCCAAAGGCCACATACAGGGGCACCATGGTGATTTGATAGCGCTCCAGCAGCTCGGGGGGCAGGTCGCAGGTGCTGGTGGCGGTGATTTTGATGGACATTAGGATGACCTCCATAATATGGGGGACCCAGTTCAGCAGGGTCCAAATTGTAAGGATTATATCACCTGGGACGGGGAATTGCAAGGGAAGATTTATCCGCATACTTGACACGCCGGGGGCATATGTCTTGGTGAGGTGATAGGCATGGTCGGCCAGCTTGTTTTGGTGAGGGAAAAGGGGCGTTTCCGGGTGGAAGAGGCGTGTTTAGGCCCCCTTCAAGTGCTGCGGGCCGTGATTTATGAGCCGGAGGGCCTGAGGTCCTGGCGGCTCCGGCGGCGCCTGCGCCGGGCGGAGCGGGTCCTGGCCCAAGAAGGCGTGGGCAGGGTGGTGTTGGGGGACGGCTTTCCCTATGGAGACCGGCTGGTCCTTTTGCGGGCGGTGGATACGCTCCCCTTGCGGCGGGAATGTGCGGACGTGCTGGCCCTGGGGGCGCTGGCGGCGGAGGGCGCCTCTCCAAAGCGGGGGCGGGTGGCCCTGTCCGCCCCCCGGCTGTGCAGGGAGCTGGAGGATGCGGCGGAACGGCTGTGTCCCCAGGTGCGGGGCCTGCTCATTGACGCCCCCGGCGGGGAGGAGTACGCCCGGTACCTTCAGGCGAAATTTGGCCTGCCGGTGACGCCGCCCGTGGCGGGAGCGGATGTGACGGCGGCTTTTGGCCCTGGGGGAGGCCGCTGGGGGAGAGCGGTGGAGCTGTACGACAGGGGGACGCTGAACGGGCTGGTCTTGAAGCTGGAAGGGGTGGAGCTGCCGGCGGACTGCGCCGAGCAGGTGCTGGCCCTTCTGTGGGAGCAGGGGGAGGTGCGGCGGGAGGAGCTGAGCGTGGGCGAGGATTCGTTTATATCTTCTGGCAAAACGCGATAATCTCGTTTTTTCTCGGCTCTACTGCCGGTCCGTTCTCTATGGAGCATAACCCCAGCCTGCCGCAGCACTGGATCTCCATATGCCCGTAGAAATGCTCGATACTCTCCATGATACGGTCGCATTCTCTCATGCCTGGCCCCGTCCGTAAGGCGATGGAATATCCCTTTTTTCCGCCGCTGATCGCTGCGTGCGGTTCATGCGTATTACACCAGGGAGTGCATCTGTCGATAAACGCTTTGAACTGTCCCGGGATATCCGCCCAGTAGGAGGGAGACACCGACACGATGATGTCCGCCCACTCATATTGTTCGATGACTTTGTCTGCATCGTCCTGCTGGACGCATTTGGCGGTATCATGACAGGTTCTGCACCCCCTGCAAAAAGCAATCTGAAAATCATCTATGCAGATACTTCTGGTGTCATATCTTTTTTCCAGGCAATGGGAAACGATACGCACAATTTCTGCGGTTGCACCATTTCTGACAGGGCTGCAATTCATCACCAACGCGTTCATGCTGCTCCTCCTTGCAAATCATAATAAACGAAATCCGCCGGGGGCGTTCCGGCGGGTTTCGCGTTTTCTGTTAAAACTTGGCCCCGCCGAACTCAGACAGGGTGACGCTCTTGTTGCGCTCCGCCGTCCAGTTGATGGACCACTGGGAGGCGAACAGCAGCAGCTGGTTTTGCCGATAGTCCTCCACCAGCATGGCGTCGCCGGGGAGGGTCAAGTCGTCCGCGCGGAGGGGCTCGTCGCCCTCGTGGAGGGGCTCGTCGCCCTCGTGGTGCATCCAGCGCAGGTACTCGTAGGGCAGGCCCTCGGCGTACAGGTCTACGCCGTACTCGTTCTTGAGGCGGTACTCCAGCACGTCGAATTGGAGCGTGCCCACCACGCCCACGATGACCTCCTCCATGCCGGAGTAAGGGGTCTTGAATATCTGGATAGCGCCCTCCTGGGCGATCTGCTCCATCCCCTTAAGAAACTGCTTGCGCTTCATGGTGTCCAAGGGCCGCACCCGGCGGAAATGCTCCGGAGCAAAGGTGGGGATGGGGTCGAACTGGAACTTGTGGGCCGCGGTGCACAGGGTATCGCCGATGGAGAAGATGCCCGGGTCAAATACGCCGATGATGTCCCCGGCGTAGGCCTCCTCGATGATCTCCCGCTCGGCGGCCATGAGCTGCTGAGGCCGGGAGAGCTTGATCTTTTTGCCGCCCTGGACGTGATAGACCTCCTTGTCCGCGTCGAACCGCCCGGACACCACCCGCATAAAGGCGATGCGGTCCCGGTGGGCCTTGTTCATGTTGGCCTGAATCTTGAACACAAAGGCGGAGAAGCCGTCGTCGAAGGCGTCGATCAGCTCCTCCCCGGCGGTGCGGGGCAGGGGGGCGGTGGTCATGCGGAGAAAGTCCTCCAGGAAGGGCTCCACGCCGAAGTTGGTCAGCGCCGAGCCGAAGAACACCGGGGAGAGCTGGCCGTGGCGCACCCGGTCCATGTCGAACTCGCAGGAGGCGCCGTCCAACAGCTCAATTTCATCCGCCAGCTGGTCCCGGTAGGACTGGCCGATGAGGTCCGCCAGCGCCGGGTCGTCTAACGACACCTCGGTGGCGGTGGCGGCCTTGGAACCGCCGTTGGAGGTGAAGTGGACGATCCGCTTCCGCTCCCGGTCGTACACACCCTGGAACGCCTTGCCGCAGCCGATGGGCCAGTTGACGGCGTAGGTGTCGATGCCCAGCTCGTGCTCCAGCTCCTGGCACAGCTCGAAGGGATCTCGGGCCTCCCGGTCCATCTTGTTGATGAAGGTGAAGATGGGGATGTCCCGCAGGCGGCACACCTTGAACAGCTTCCGGGTCTGGGCCTCCACGCCCTTGGCGGCGTCGATGACCATGACGGCGGAATCCGCCGCCATCAGGGTGCGGTAGGTGTCCTCGGAGAAGTCCTGGTGGCCGGGGGTGTCCAGGATGTTGATGCAGAAGCCCTCGTACTGGAACTGCATCACGGAGGACGTAACGGAAATGCCCCGCTGCTTTTCGATCTCCATCCAGTCGGAGGTGGCGGCCCGGGCGTTTTTCTTGCCCTTGACCACCCCCGCCTGGGCAATGGCGCCCCCGTAGAGCAGGAATTTTTCCGTCAGGGTGGTCTTGCCCGCGTCGGGGTGGGAGATGATGGCGAAGGTGCGCCGGCGTTTGATTTCGGATTCATATTGTGACATGAGAGTTCCTCCTGTTTAATTTGGTTTTTAAAAGAGAACGGTCCTTTACATGGGAAGAACCCCCTAAATAAAATCATAACCTAGTTAGTATACCACAATCATCCGAAGAAGAAAAGAGACACGCCACAACAAAGTGAAAATTGTTATTTCCGATTCGGTTTTCGCTTAATAGCCAACATTTTCATGTAATCATCAAAATCGGCCCTGCTGGCCGGTTCAAACATGACCCATTTCCCATCGTGATAGGTTTTTGCCTCATCAAATTGCCTGCAAACGGCGTTAGAAAGAGTACCCCTTATATCTTCAAATTTTGCTCTTTCCTCTTTTCCAAAGATTATCATGAATCCAATGCAATTGCTCTTAGCGTATAGGCAGCAAAGTGTTTTACCGCCTCTGCGATATTTGTACTCGTAAGCCCAATTTTTACCACCAGTATTCCACACTCGCTCCATATCGTATTTTTCATCAACGGCCAAACATAGTGCTTGCCAAACTTCAAACAAAGATTGTCCGAGTAATTCAGCCATAGATGATTGAGATGGTATATTTTCAAGCATGGTATCCCCTCCGTGAATTTTTCAATTTGCAGAACCTCCCGGCAAGCCCCAATCTGTTGAAATACCCTACAGCGTCACGTGGGCGTGCCTGGTCACATGGCACCCCAAATTCACCGCGCAGGGCAGTCCGGCGATATGGGTGCCCTGGGTGAGGATGGCGGCGGACAGGGCGGTGGTCCGCCCTCCCAACCCCTGGGGGCCGATGCCCAGACGGTTGACCCGCTCCAGAATGCGCCCCTCCATGGCCGCATAGAAGGGGTCAGGGTGGCGCTCCCCAACGGGGCGGAGAAGGGCCCGTTTGGCCAGTTCTGCCGCCACCTCGGAGGCGCCCCCCAGTCCCACGCCGATGACCACCGGCGGGCAGGGGTTGGACCCGGCCTGAGATACGCAGTCCACGATGAAGTCCTCCACCTGCTCCACGGTGACGGAGGGGTTGAACATCCTCAGCTTGGTCATGTTCTCGCTGCCGAAGCCCTTGGGAGCCACGGTGATGTCCACCCTGTCCCCCGGCGCCATCCGCAGGTGGAGGATGGCGGGGGTGTTGTCATTGGTATTCACCCGTCGGAGGGGGTCCCCCACCACGGACAGCCGAAGATGGCCGTCCAGATACCCCCGGCGCACGCCATCGTTTACCGCGTCCTCCAGACCGCCGCCCACCAGATGGCAGTCCTGACCCCAGTCCAGGAACACCACCGCCATGCCCGTGTCCTGGCAGATGGGCAGGCCCTTGGCCTCGGCAAATTGGTAATTTTCTACCAGGTCTCCTAAAATGGCCTGTCCCACCGGGGAGGGCTCGGTCTGCTTGGCAACACAAATCGCGTCCCGCAAATCCTTGGGAAGAATGGTATTTGCCTCAATGCACAGCGCCCGGACAGCGTCGGACAGGGCGCCTGCCTCAATTTCCCGTATCATTCAAATGACCTCCTGTCCGTCGATGAATACGTGGGTGACTTTGCTCCGCCAGTGGAAGGGGTGGCCATCCATGACCACCACGTCCGCGTCCTTGCCAGGGGAGAGGGAACCCAGCCGGTCGCCCACCCCCACGATGCAGGCGGCGTTGATGGTGATGGCGGCGAGAGCTTCCTCTTCGTCCATCCCTGCCCGGGCGGCCATAGCGGCGCAGAAAGGGAGCAGGGAGATGGGCGTCTCCGGGTGGTCTGTGCAGATGGCTACCTGGACCCCGGCCCGGGCCAGGATAGCGGTGTTCTCCATGGTGAGGCGGCCCAGCTCTGGCTTGCCCCGGTCCATGAGGAAGGGGCCGGTGATGACTGGGATGTTCTCCTTTGCCAGAAAGTCCGCGACGAGATGCCCCTCGGTGCCGTGGACGATGGCACAGTCCAAGCCGAACTCCCTGGCGACGCGGACGGCGGTGACGATGTCGTCCGCCCGGTGGGCATGGAAATGAGCGGGCAGACGGCCTGTCACCACAGGGCGCAGGGCGTCCAGCTGGGCGTCGAACTCCGGGTCGTCCATTTCGTCGCCGGCCTTGGCCCGGACCCACTTCAAATCGTAGTTCAGCGCCTGGGCCAGCTTGTCCCGGATGAGGGCGGCGGTGGCCATACGGGTGGCGGGACCCTGGCCCTTGTGGACCCGCTTGGGATTCTCACCCAGGGCGAACTTCATGGCGGCGGGGGCGCGGACGGCCATCTGGTCCACCACAGCCCCAGTGGTTTTCAACAGGATGGACTGGCCCGCGATGGGATTGGCGGAGCCGGGGCCGGTGTGGAGACAGGTGACGCCCGCCCGACAGGCGTCGGCAAAATACTGGTTGAAGGGGTCCACACCGTCCAGAGCGCGAAGCTGGGGGGTACAGGAGGCGGAGGATTCGTTCAAATCGTCCTCGGGGGGAGTGGCGCCGTAGAGGCCCACGTGGCAGTGGGCGTCGATGAAGCCGGGGAGAATGTGGCCTCCGTGGGCGTCGATGGACGCGGCGGAGCGGTCGAAATCCATGGGCAGATCGGACATGGGGCCCACCTGGGCGATGCGGTTTCCATTCATCAAAACAAAGCCGTCGGAAATTGTGCCATTTTCCATGGTGTGGACTGTACCGTTGATAATGAGCATTGTTTTCTCTCCTCTCGGGGTTCGACTGGTTTCTGCCCGCAGCTGTGCTATGCTGTATCTGCGGCGTAAGGCCGCGGCATGGGGGTGTCCCATGCGGTCATTCCATTCTCCCGCGCAAATAGACCATTGGGCTCTTTTCCCATCTGCGGAAAAGAGCCGTTTTTTATGTTCTGCAGAACTCTTGGCCGCAGAGATTTGCCCACAAAAAAGGAGGACGCCGCGGCGTCCCCCTGTCTTGTAGGCCTATTTTCTTCCACCCCGGCGGTTCCCACGCTTCTCGTTCATGTGGAGCTCAGACAGCTTGCTGTCGGAGCTTGCCATAAACTGCTTGAGCTGGTCCTCAAAGCTGGCCGGTCCCCTGGACTGAGCGGGCTCCGGCATGAAGCCGCGACCGGGACCGGAACGGCGCCCTCCCTGGGGGCGGTGGTCGCCTTCCGGACGGGACCGGTCTCCGAACCCTCCGGAACGGGGTCCCGGCCTGCGCTCTGGGTGGGACGGCGGGGGCAGGGCCTGCTTGATGGATAAGTTAATACGGTTGTTCGTGTCAATGCCGATGACCTTCACCTTCACCTCCTGGCCCTCCGCCAGCAGGTCGTGGACGTCATTGACATAGGAATACGCGATCTCCGAGATATGTACCAGTCCCGACCGGTTGCCGGGTAGCGATACAAACGCGCCGAATTTGGTGATCCCCGTCACCTTACCGTCCAGAATAGAACCAACTTCAATGCCCATAAATCTCTTTTTTCCCTCTCAATGTATAGGATTTGGTGTGCGGCACCCATTTGCAGCCTCTCTGCGCCGCACTGTCACGCCGCGCCTGTTCGCGACGCGCCCTAAGCCCTCCGACTTCAGGAAAATCCACCCAGGGCCTGCGGCCCTTCCTAGATATTCCTTCCGCTCCGGTCTTAGTGCGCTGTTCACGACGGCTCCGCGCTTTTTTATTTGCTGGAGTCCTCGAACACAATTTCCCCGGGCTCCACCAGCCCCAGGCGGCTGCGTGCGATGTCAGCCAGGTACTCAGGGTCGCCGCTGTGGTCGATGCCGTCCTGCAGCGCGGCGTTTGCCTCCTGCTGGGCCTGGACCTGACGAGTCAGTTCCTCCCGATCGGCCTGGACAGCGCTCAGCTTTGCCTGGGTGGACAGCAGCGCGATGGCCACGGCGGCCAGCAGCACCAGTACCAGAAGTTTTGTGGCCATGCCGGCCCGCTTGATTTTCATCATCTGCCGCTCCCCTCTCACCGTTTCGAACGAAACGGTATAGTATATTTATTTTATACCAGGAGAGCCAATTTTGGAAGTGTTTTTTTTGATTTTTCAAAAATTTTTTCCCGGCCCTTCCAGCCCGCCGGACGGGGGTAGTGAGGAAACGGAAAAGTGCCCGAATTTTGTCGGCCGTCCACAAAAGCGCGGGCAGAATCAGGCGGCTGAGGGTGAGAAAATAGGCTCCGCCCCCCAGGGCCACGGCGGCCATGTGGTAAATGCGCACTTTCCCATCGTCCCGCAGGAGGGTGAGGGCGAACAGTCCCGCCGTGGCCCCTAGCCAGAACAGCAGGTCCAGGAGGAAGGACAGGCCGGGCAGCTTCAAGCTCCGGCGCAGGGTACGCATTCCGTCATAGACAAGTCCCAGCAGGACCCCCAATAGAAATGCCTGCCCGAAAATCTCCGCCTGCCCCAGAACGTCAACGTGCATAGGTCAGCGCAGCAGCCGGGCCAGGAAACCACCCCGGCTTCCGCCCCCGTCGTCCTCATAGGTGACGGCGTCTACGTCGCCCTCCACCTTCAAATCACCGCCGTCCAGAGACAGCTTTTCGATGTGCAGGTTCTCTCCGGTCACCACCATGGCGCCCTTGGAGGTGGACAGCACGATGGTGTTCTCGTCAAACCGCTCCACGTCCTCCACGCCGGACACGGTGAGGCTTTTCCGCTCCTCGATCACCACATGGTGGGGGGCGGACAGCCCGCCTTCATATGCCATAGGACCATCTCCCTTTGCTTTGATGGTCTATCCTATGGGGTTTGTCCCAGGAATATGAGTGAAAATCACTCCTGGGGCGGGGGGTCCTCTGAAATGGGCTCGGCCTCAGAGGTTTGAGTGGACAGCCGGGCCCGCAGGTCCTGCTTGAGCAGGGTGTACACCACCGCCGCCAACGGTACGCTGACCACCATGCCCACCAACTGGAACAGGGAGCCGCCCACAGTGACCGCCGCCAGCACCCAGATACCAGGTAGGCCCATGGAAGTGCCCACCACCCGGGGATAGATGATGTTGCCCTCAAACTGCTGGAGGGCCACCAGGAATACCAGGAACCACACCGCCTGCCAGGGGTCAATCATCACCAGCAGGAGCACCGCCAGCACCGCCCCCAGATAGGCCCCCGCGATGGGAATGAGGGCGAACACGCCCACGGCCACGGAGATCAGCGGCGCGTAGTCGAAGCGGAAAATGCACATCCCGAGGAAGCACAGGCTACCCAGGATGCAGGCCTCCACCATCTGGCCGCTGACATACTTGGAGAAGGTGTCCGAGGTCAGCCGGGTGACGGTGAGCACATGACGGGACGCCTTCTCCGGCAGATAGGCCTGCACCAGACGGCGGCACTGGGCTGTGAGCTGGGGCGCGCCGGACAGCATATAGATGGAGAACACCAGGGAGATGACCCCTGTCACTACTCCGGACACCACCACACTGGTCATGGTGATGAGGTGGGGCAGGGTGTTGGTCAAGGTGTCCAGCGCTCCGGTGAGCAGACCCTTCAGCGAGTCGCTGATGCCGGTGGACAAATCCAGATTGGCCAGCTGTTCCAAATCCAGCTTATCCACCACCCAGTCGAACAGGTCCTGGAAATTGGCGGCATAGACGCTGATGTTGCTGATGAACAGCTCGATGCTGTGGGTCAGCTCGGGCACCACCATGGAGATGAGCACCGTGATGAAGGCCATGACGATGAGATACACCGTGACCACCGCCAGAGGGCGGGCCGCGCCCTTAGCCTTGTCCGGGAAGGCATTCTCATACAGCCCGGCAAAAAAGCCGCAGGGCCGGTTGAGGATGAAGGCGATGACGCCGCCGATGATGAGGGGCTGGAACGCGCCTAAAACCCCGCTCAGCCAGCCGGTGACCGCGTCCAGCTTGACGATAACCGCCACTAAAACGATAGCATAGGTGATAAGCAATATCAGACTGCGGAACATTTTTTTGTCCAACGAGAACAGACCTCCCCAAAATAATTTTACTCAGTTTACCATTAGAGAGGCCTGCCGTCAATTTAAGATTTTTCTAAGGTTTTCCTGTACCGGCGCCATTCTACCAGCCGCCGTCCGGTCTGACCGGACAAGGGCTCGGGAAGCTGATCCAAGGCAAAGAAGCGCAGACCCTCTACCTCGCCCTCCTGGCATTTCAGCGCGCCAGACCAATCCCGGCAGGCGTAGGCGAACTCAACGTTATATACCTCGTCGCCGTTGGGGTAGATGTGGTGCTCCTCCGGTCCGGCGTATACGCCGTACAGCTCCAGAATGTGGGCGGTAAGGCCCGTTTCCTCCAGCAGTTCCCGGCGGGCGGTGTCCTCCGGTGCTTCTCCGGGTTCCATGGAACCCGCTGCGGAAAAGCTCCATTGACGGTTGTCCGTTCTCAATTGCAAAAGGATGCGGCCCTGTTTGTCCTCCAAAATGACGCTGGAGCCCACCTGGATAAGCGGGCGGTGGCCCACAAAGGTCCGCAGGTCCATAATATAGCCCATAACAGCCTCTCCATGACCGTAAATTTTGTCTTTGCGGGCCATGTGCCTTCCCAGTGTACCATCGGGGACACAGGATGTCAATTCTCTCAGAATTTGGGGTGGACGTCGTCGCCGCGGGCCCGCTCCAGGTTGATCTGTTTCTTCCGGTCCGAGGCATGGGCCAGCATGGCGCACAGGGCCTCCCGGTCGTTGTTCTCGATGACTACCCGGTACTGGTGAATCCGCTCCTCCAGCTCGGCCACCATTTTGGACAGGGCCGGGGCGTTGAGCGTGAACAGCTGGGTCCACATGGCCGGATCCAGGGCAGCCACACGGGTGCAGTCGCGGAAGGAGCCGCCCTCAAAGCCCACGCAGGAGAACAACTCCTCGTTGTCGCACACCGACACGGCGATGACGTGCATCATCTGGCTGGTATAGGCAATCATTTCATCGTGGCGCTCCGGCGTCGTTTCAATGACGTCGCCGAATTGGCACCAGTCCGCCATGCGGTGGAGCAGGTTCAAATGCTCCCGGGTGGCCCGGGGACCGGGAGTGACGATGAAGTGGGTGTTGCGGAACAGGGTGCCCTCAGCATTGTCGATGCCGGACACCTCCTTGCCCGCCATGGGGTGGCAGCCGATGAAATCCACCCCTTCGGGCAGACACTTTGATGCCTCCATGACAGCGGTTTTCACGCCGCACACGTCCCAGATGAGGCAGCCGGGCTTGAAGCGGTCCCTGTGCTCCTGAAGAAAGCCGATGATGCCTGCCGGGTCCTGGCACAGGATGACCACATCGGCCCCCGCCAGCTCGGCGGCGTGGTCGAAGGTGACCCGGTCCGCCGCATGCCGCGCCGCCGCCTTGTCGTAGGTGGACTGGGAGCGCACCGCCCCCACCACCTCGTAATCCTCAAAGCCCTGGAGGGCCATGGACAGGGATGCGCCGATGAGGCCCATCCCCACCACCAAAATACGCTTTTGCTCCATGAATAGGGCTCCTCTCTTTCTGTTACAGCTTCCGGCCCACGCAGGCGGCCACGGCCCGCAGCTTGTCCATGATGCCGCCGAACTGCTCTGGGGTGACGGATTGGGCGCCGTCGCATAGGGCACAGGAGGGGTTGTTGTGCACCTCAATGATGAGGCCGTCCGCCCCGGCGGCTACCGCCGCCATGGCCATACGCTCCACCATCCAGGCCTTGCCGCAGGCGTGGGAGGGGTCCACCACCACAGGCAGATGGCTTTGCCGCTTCACCGCCAGCACCGCCGACAGGTCCAGGGTGTTGCGGGTGTAGGTTTCGAAGGTGCGGATGCCGCGCTCGCACAGAATGACGTTGGGGTTGCCCCCCGCCATGATATACTCAGCGCTCATGAGCCACTCCTCGATGGTGGAGGACAGGCCGCGCTTGAGCAGGATGGGCTTGTTGACGCGGCCCACCTTTTTGAGCAGGTCGAAATTCTGCATATTCCGGGCGCCGATCTGGATGACATCCACCGCCTCCTCGAATAGGGGGAGCTGGTCGGCGCTCATCAGCTCGGACACGATGGGCAGGCCGGTGGCCTTGCGGGCCTCGTCCAGCAGGAGCACACCCTCCACGCCCTTGCCCTGAAAGGCATAGGGGGAGGTGCGGGGCTTGTAGGCGCCGCCGCGCAGGGCGCCGGCCCCGGAGTTCTGAACCGACTTGGCCACCTCAAGAATCTGCTCCTCGCTCTCCACGGAGCAGGGCCCGGCGATGACCGCCAGCTTTTTCCCGCCGATGGTGACGCCGCCGCCCATGTCGATGACGGAGTCGTCGGGGTGGTACTTGCGGTTGGCCTTCTTATAGGGCTCGCTGACCCGCATGACCCGCTCTACGCCGTCCAGCTGGGACAGCTGCTCCTGGTTTAAGCCGCTGGCGTCGCCCTCGGCGCCCAGGATGGTGGTCTCGGCGCCCTTGGACACCATGACCCGTACACCGCCTGCCTCCATGGCGTGGATGGCGGTTTCCAACTGTTCGTGGGTGAACTCCCGCTTCATGATGACTACCATTTGATATCCGCTCCTTTGCGTGATGGGGTTGTTTCAGACATACAAAAAGCGGCCGCCCTTGGCGGCCGCGTCCAAGCAGAACGGCGGGGACCTTCAGGGGCATGACAAAACACCGCTATCGCAATAGCGGTAATAGCCGCACCCATAACTCCGGCGGTCCATACGCAGTCCTCCTTTTTGTTTGCTGAGGATACTCTAGCACTTTCAAGCGTAAAAGTCAAGGGCAAATTTTACACACCCCATCCATTGCAGCTTCGCTGTGCCAGCTGTTATGCCTTTAATTCAGTTGCCCTACTGGGGACCAGCGCTCCTTCAACGAGGAAGGCTCAAGGGCAAAAGAACGCCCACCCCGGAAGAGAGAGGAGGTGGGCATTCCGTTTGCCGCGGAAGGAGTTAGGTTCGTGGCAAACTGTGAAATGGCGCTCCAGCCGCATGGAGCAGGCGGTCAGAGAGGGTCAGTCCTGACCACATTCCATAGTATAGCACAACGCCCGGTGAATGGAAATAGGCAGATACGACAAAAATATACGTATGGAATTATACAATACTTACGGAAGTATAGCTATAATTTCTGATGAATCTCAACTGGAGGTGCTGTAATTGGGGTATACTGAGGCTCAAAAACAAGCGACCGCCAGATATAATAAAAAGGCGTATGACCGAATCGACATAATCGTTCCCAAAGGGAAAAGAAAGGTCATTCAGGATTTTGCCCGAAAGCAGGGCTTGAGCGCCAACAAATTCATCAACCAAGCAATCGACAAAGCGATGAAGGAAAAAGAGGACGCCTGACTGCTCAGGCGTCCTCTTTTTCGCTCAGTCCAGCTTGCCCAGGCGGTCCAGCACCGTCAGGGTGCGGCACAGGTCCTCGGAGACGTTCAGACCGTCGCCAGTGCCATTCAGCGCGCCCTTGTCCACCGCCTTTTCCACCGCGTCGCGGTAGTAGTCCGGCATGTCGGTTAGATTTTTATAATAGACCATTTCATCCTCCTCGTTTTTGCCGTTTATGCTCCGGACCACCTCGGCCCGGAAATCCGTCATATCCAGCCCGAACCGGGGGAACCAGTTGTAGATATCCCCGTGGTTGGAGGCCGTCCCCCGACGGTAGCCGTCCTGGTGGCAGATGACCACCCCGTCCGCCAGCGGGTCCAGGCCATACTGCGCGCACAGCATGGCTGTCAGTTCCACGGCGGTGTGGTACACCTGCTGGAAATACACCGGGTCCGTCAAAGCGTCTTCGCACATCTCAAAGGAGATGTGGGTGTCGTTGGCGCTCCTGCCGCTGGTGCCGGCGCCTGCGTGCCAGCCCCGGTGGTCCCAGGGCAGGGTCTGCACCGCCGCCACCGAGCCGTCTGCCAGCCTGCCCACGAATGCGTGGACGCATACGTCCAGGCCGGGGCGGTTCCAGTGGTTGGCGTTGGGGTTGGCGCCCAGCGCGGCCAGCAGTTCGTTACGCCCCGGCGTGGAGGCCACAGGCTGAACATACCGCCTCAGATTGGGATTGTTGGCCCCGGTGGAGTGTACCATCACACCTTTAGGCTTGATGGTGCGTTTCGTTTGATAGCAGCTGTTTTCTGTTAGGATGCACTGGAACAGGTTCACGCGCCGCCTCCTTTCTGGGCCGTCCGCTCCAGCTGGGTGCCGAAGTAGAAGGCGATGATGACGGTGTAAACCGTCATAAAGTCCTGGCCGACCTCGCCCCGCAGTGCCTTGACAGCGAAGACAATCGTCAGCAGTAATGTCACCAGCGATTTGACGCACAGCAGGCGGGCCAGCCGGTTTGCTAATATTTCCTTCATTCAATTCTCCAATCTTTTTCCTGGTACTGGAGGGACCTTCCAAGGATAGGAAGCCCTCAACCAAGGCTATGCGCGGTTGCGGGCCTCGGTGTCTGTCCAATTTCTGCCCTGTGTCAAAAAAACTGTTCTATCGGGTGAAAAGACACAAAAAAAGAATTGCTTATCCATATACTATTGTGCTATAATACAAATACCGGGAGCATAGCTCCCAAGCGAAAGGAGCTGAGCACATGAAGTTCACGTTCACAGACAAAAAGGTCAACCTACCCAAATCCCTGCACAATTACGCCGAGAAAAAGGTAGGCAAGCTGGACCGTTACTTCAAGAATGAGGCGGAGGCCAATCTGGTCTTCTCTGTGGAGAAGGACCGGAACAAGGTGGAGCTCACCATCCGTTCCGGCGCCACCATCCTCCGTGTGGCGGAGAGAACGTCCGATATGTTTGCCTCCGTAGACGCGGCGGTCACCTCCATGGAGCGCCAGCTGCGCAAGCATAAAACCCGCCTGGAGAAGAGGCTGCGCACCGGGGCCTTCACCCCGGCCGAGCCCGCCGAGGAGACCTCCTTTGTGCCCGACGCGGAGGAGGACGAGTTCCAGGTTGTGCGCACCAAGAAGTTCCCCATCAAGCCCATGACGGTGGACGAGGCCATCTTGCAGATGGATTTGCTGGGCCACAATTTCTTCGCCTTCAAAAACGAGGACAGCGAGGCCTTTGCCGTGGTCTACCGCCGCAACGGCGGCGGGTATGGCCTCATTGAGGACGAGGGCTGAGCCGGACTTGTCTGATATAGACAGATAAACGGCGGGCGGCAGGAGAAATTCTCCTGCCGCCCGCCGTGCGTTTTTCTGGGCTTTAGGTCAGATAGTTCACCGCCAGGATGACCACACCCAGCACTGCCAGCACCACGCCGGTGGCCCGGTTGAGCACGATGGGGCTGGCCTTGTTTGCAAACCGGGCCGCGATCCGCGCCCACAGCAGGGTGGACAGTACACAGAACAACAGCACCCACAAATCAGGCATGCCGCCGATGGCGAAATGGCTGACAGACCCGGTGAAGGCGGTGAAGGCCATGATGAACACGCTGGTGCCCACGGCGGTTTTCAGCTCGTACCCCAGCACAGAGGTGAGGATGAGCAGCATCATCATGCCGCCGCCGGCCCCCACGAAGCCGCAGATGAAGCCGATCATCATGCCGCAGACGATGGATTGAATGATCCGCTTTTTGGGGTCCACGGCGGACATGGTCTCCTTGGTGGTCATAACTGGCTTGACGATGAACTTGATGCCCAAAAGCAGGGTCATAAAGGTGGAGAAGCCGCCCATGGCGGTGGCGGGCACCAGGCTGGACACCCAGCTCCCCACCAGGGTGAAGCACAACACCGTGACCATCATGACCAGGCCGTTTTTTACATCCAGATTTTTGTTTTTGCCGTAGGTGTAGGCGGACACAGCGCTGGCCAGCACGTCGCTGGCCAGCGCGATGCCCACGGCCTCGTAAGGCTCCATATGGAGGAAGGTGATGAGCATGGGGCTGATGACGGCGGCGGCGCTCATGCCGGCGA
>CAJUQN010000020.1 GCA_910588625.1 uncultured Oscillospiraceae bacterium | reverse complement strand
ACAAAATTACATTTTTTCCTCGGCGTTTTCTTACATTTTATCACTGGCGCTGACATACCTCCTTCCAGGCTCTAAGCCCAGTTAAAGTTTATTTGCAGCAACGTGTCGCTGCACGGTGCTGCTCGTCAATGTAGTACCGGGTGGACTTGTGGGCGGCGCGGTTCCACACCTGGTCCTGCACCACCAGCATCCCGACTTTTTCAGCTGCTTGCCCAGCTCCTTGATGTCATAGCAGACAATGCGGTTGGGCATTTTGTATGAGGTAGAAACCTTTGGAAACATCCACACCCGGAACGAGACCACCGCCCATCTGCACGCTATCTTGGACCGGTTCCCCTGACGGCAGAAAAGTTCCCTTGAAGCGTAGCCTCAAGGGAACTTTTTATGCTTTATTGTCCAGCCGCCTCACGGGTCCACCGGGACAGCTCCTGAGCGGTGGCAAGCACCGTGTGGGTGCCGCCCACGTTGTGCTCGGCGCCCTGCTCGTAGTCGATGCCGCTGGCGTTCTTGTCGTAGGCCACCGACTTGCGCCGCTTCTCCACCTCAGGGTTGGGGTGTGGAACGGCGGATAGCAGGCTGCGGGTGTAGGGGTGGATGGGGTTGGAGAAAATCTCCTCCGTGGCGCCCGTCTCCACCAGATAGCCCAGGTGGAGCACTCCAATGCGGTCGGAGATGTACTTCACCATGGACAGGTCATGGGCGATAAACAGGTAGGCGCACTTGGTTTCCTCCTGGATGTCTTTCATCAAATTGACCACCTGGGCTTGAATGGACACGTCCAGGGCGGAGATGCATTCGTCCGCGATGATGAGCTTGGGGTTCATGATGAGCGCCCGGGCGATGCCCACCCGCTGGCGCTGGCCGCCGGAGAACTGGTGGGGGTAGCGCTCGGCGTGGGCGGGGGAAAGCCCTACCTTTTTCAGCATGGCTCCCACCGCTTCTGCGCGCTCCGAGGCGGTCGAATACCGCTTGTGAATGTCCAGCCCCTCGCCGATGATGTCGCCTACCTTTTTCCGGGGGTTCAGGCTGGACATGGGGTCCTGGAAGATCATTTGCATATCCCGGCGGAGCATGGAGCGGGTGTCCTTGTCCAGCTTGCCGGAGATTTCCTTGCCCTCGAAGGTGATAGAGCCCTCCGTAGGGGCATAAAGCCGGATGATACTACGTCCGATGGTAGTTTTGCCGGAGCCGGACTCGCCTACCAGGCCATAGGTTTCGCCGGAATAGATTTCAAAAGAAACGCCGTTTACCGCCTTGACGGAGAACTTTCGGGAGACAGGGAAATGCTGCTTCAGCCCGTCTACTTTCAATAACGCTTCGCTCATAGGTATTTTCCCGCCTCCTTTCTGGCCCGCTCCAGCCGGGCTCTGAGCCCCTCGGGCAGTTCCACCTTTGGCGCGTCCGGATGGAGCAGCCAGGTAGCGGCGTAGTGGGTGTCGGAAATTTTAAACAGCGGGGGCGCCTCCTTTTCATCAATCTTCATGGCAAAGGCGTTGCGGGGGGTGAAGGCGTCGCCCTTTGGCTCGTGGAGCAGGTTGGGGGGACTGCCGGGGATGGAGTAGAGCCGGTCGTCGTCGGTGTCCAGGTCGGGCATGGCGGACAGCAGGCCCCAGGTGTAAGGGTGGGCGGGCTCATAGAAAATTTCGTTTACATTGCCCACCTCCACAATTTTTCCGGCGTACATGACGTTGACGTAGTCCGCCACCTTTGCCACCACGCCCAGGTCGTGGGTGATGTAGATGACGGATAGGCCCAACTGATCCTGTACATCCTTGATGAGCTCCAAAATCTTGGCCTGAATGGTGACGTCCAGAGCGGTGGTGGGCTCGTCGCAGATCAGGATATCCGGACTGCCCGACAGGGCGATGGCGATGACCACCCGCTGGCGCATACCGCCAGACAGCTGGTGGGGGTAGTTTTTCATCCGCTTCTCCGCGTCGGTGATACCCACCAGCTCCAACAGCTTCACGGAGCGTTTCCAGGCGTCCGCTTTTGACATCCCCTGGTGGAGGATCATCCCCTCCATGATCTGTTTGCCGATCTGCATGGTGGGGTCTAGGCTGGTCATGGGATCCTGGAACACCATGGCGATGCGGTTGCCGTTAAAGTTTTTTCTAAGCTGCTTTTTGGGCGTTTTCAGCAGGTCCACCGTCTGCTCAGGGCCGTCTCCCGGGTTGCAGGTGTACAGCACTTCTCCTCTGTTGATGGTGGCGTTTGCGTCCAGCAGACCACAGGCGGCTTTCATTGTCACCGACTTTCCGGAACCGGACTCGCCCACGATAGCCACGGTCTCGCCCTTTTGCAGGTCCAGGTTCACGCCCCGGATGGCGTGGATAGTGCCGGCATTAGTGCGGAAGGAGATATCCAGGTCCTTGATTTCCAAAATCGTCTTGTTGGCCAATGTTCTCCCCTCCTTACATATCTTCCAGTTTGGGGGCCAGAGCCTCCCGGAAGCCGTCGCCGATGAAGTTGAAGCCCAGCATCAGAAGGGCCAACACGATGATGGGTGGCAGAATCTGATAGGGCAGGGTGGTAATGTTGTTAAAGCCGGCCTCAATGAGGGAGCCGATGGAGCACTGGGGCAGTACGATGCCCACGCCCACAAAGCTCAAAAATGCCTCAGTGAAGATGGCAGTGGGGATGGAAAACATTACCTGGGTGATGATGGGGCCGATGGTGTTGGGCAGGATCTCCTTGAAAATGATGTGGAAGCTGCCCGCCCCCAGGGTGCGGCTGGCAAGGACATACTCGTGCTCCTTGAGCTTGAGCATTTCTGCGCGTGAAATCTTACTCATACCAATCCACTCAGTGAGAAGTAGCGCCACGATGACCAGCACCATGCCCTTTGGCATGAAGATGGCCAGCACGGACACGATGACCAGCCGGGGCACGGAGTTGCCAATTTCCACGATACGCTGCATGATGTTGTCCGTCATACCGCCAAAGAAGCCGGAAATCAGGCCGTAGCTCATACCGATAATCATGTCGATGATGATGGTGACAAAGGCGATGATGAGGGAGATCCGGGCGCCCTGCCAGGTGCGGGTCCACAGGTCCCTGCCCATGTCGTCGGTGCCGAACAGGAAGGTGTGATCCGGGAACAGCCCGGCGTTTTTGCCGCTGCCCTGGATGACGCCGGAAATCTGGGGCCCGATACCCTGAGCCACGATCTGCTTGCCCTCGTCGCTGGTGACGGACACGATGGTGTCATAGTTATAGCCGTTCATCATAGGCCCAAAGGCGGCCAGGAACATGATGAGCAGGACGATGACCAGACCCACCACAGCCCGCTTGTTGCGGAAAAAGCTGATGGCGACGCCTTTCCAGTAGCCCTGGGAGGCGAAATTCTGATCGGTGGTGATGTCCCGGTCGGGGAGGAACTGGAAATCCTCCTTGGCGGGCACGTATGGTGTGTTGTTCATGCTCAGCCCTCCTTTGCGGAAACCCGGATGCGGGGATCGAGAAGGCCATAGAGCAGGTCTACCACCAGCATGATCCCGATATACAGCGCGGAGTAGAGGATGCCCAGGGCCAGCACATAGTTGTAGTCCACGCCCTCGCCCGTGATGGCGTCCACCATCAGCTTGCCGATGCCGTTGATGCCATAAATCTTCTCAACGACCAGCGCGCCGGTGAGCAGGTCCACGATGAGGGGGGCCAGCACCGTGACAATGGGCACCAGGGCGTTGCGCAGGACGTGCTTGCGCACCAGAGTGGAACCGTATAGCCCCTTGCTCTCCGCCAGTCGGACATAATCGCTGTCCATGACCTCCACCATCTCATTCCGGGTGAAGCGGGCCACTGTGGACATGGTGAACAGGCTCAAAGACAAGGACGGAAGCACAGAGGAGAACAGGAACCGGTTGGCGTCGAAAAAGTAGGGAAAGTAGGGAATCTTAAAAGAAAAGAAGTATTGCAGGAAAATCAGGAACACGTAGGACGGCACGCATACCCCGATGATGGAGAACACGGTGCAAAAGCCGTCCAGAAACTTCCCCCGGTTCAGGGCCGCCACGATGCCCAGCAGCAGGCCCACCACTGTACCGACCAGGATGGCAATGCCGCCGATGCGGAAGGAGTTGGAGATGGCGGTGGACAGAACCGTATTGATGGGCGCGCCGTAATAGAGGGAGGTGCCGTTGCCGAAATCCCCGTGGAGGAGCTTAACCATGTATCGACCGAACTGGACCAGAATGGGGTCGTCCAGCCCCATCTCCGCCCGCTTGGCCGCAATGGCCTCCGCGCTCATGCGCTCTGAGGGAAAGGGGTTGCCGGGCATGATGCGCACCAGCACGAAGAGCAGGAACACGATGAGCAGCAGGGTGAGCAGGGCCATCCCCACTCGTTTCAATGTGTATTTTACCATAAGCATTACCCCCAGTGGATAGCCAAAAAACCTCAAAACAAGGCTGAATTTGTTTGGAAGTTTTTTGGCTACGTTATATCTGAGTGGAAGGAAAAAGGGCGGGGGAGCGGCTCTCAGTAAGGGCCGCTCCCCACAAAACGTCTGTGTTGCGTGTCAGCCGATGCTGGCGGATTTGTAAACGCGGTTCAGGGCCACGGGATGGAACTCGATCCCACTCACGCCGTCGGTGATGAGGTTGGCGTTGGACTTGGTGTACAGGGGGGCGATGACGGCCTCCTTCATCACCAGCTCCTCGCCCTTGTACAGGGCGTCCCAGCGGGCGTCGTAGTCGGTGACGTAAGCGCCCACAGTGCAGTCGGTGATGATCTGATCGTACTCAGCGTTGGACCAGAAGCCGTAGTTGTTGGCGTTGTTGGTCACCCACATACCCATATAGGTCATGGGGTCGGCATAGTCGGGACCCCAGCGGGTCAGAGCCACGTCATAGTTGTCGTTTTGCATCTTGTCCAGGCGCTCGGCCTTGGTCATGGGCTGGAGGTTCAGGGTCACGCCGGGGAGGTTCTCCTCCACCTGGCTCTTGATGGCCTGGGCCACGTTGGCGACCTCGTCGCCCTCATTGTTGCCGTAAATCATGGTGAACTCGAAGCTGTCCACACCCAGCTCGGACTTGGCGGCATCCAGATACTCCTGAGCCTTGGCCACGTTATAGGAGCAGTAGTCGGCAAACTTCTTCTGGTCGGCGGAGAAGTCCTCACCGGAAGTGGCACTGGCGGCAAACTGGGGCGGCACGGCGGTGTAGGTGGCCAGGGAGCCGTCCATCACGTAGTTGTCCACCACGCTCTCACGGTCAATGGCGTTGGAGATGGCCAAACGCAGGTTGGTGTTGGCCAGCATGCCGCCCTGGGCGTTCTTGTCGGTCTGGCTGAAGGTGAGATACCACATATAACCGGCGCCGGTGACCTTCAGCTTGCTGGACAGCTCGGAGTCCTCCTCAGCGGCGGCCACCTGGCTGCCGTTGATGGTGACCACGTCCAGGGTGTTGCTGCGGAAGGCGGTCAGGGCGTTGTCGGAGGAGCCCACGACTTGGTAGCTGATGCCAGGCAACTTCACACGGTCGGCGTCCCAGTAGGTGTCGTTTTTCTTCAGGGACAGGCTGGCGGTGCCGGGGGTGTAGCTCTCCAGCACGAAGGCGCCGTTGGACAGGTAGGTCTCAGGGCTGGTGCCGTAGGTGCCGGCAGCCAGGCCGCTGTAGAAGGCTTCGTTGATGGGGTAGAAGGAGGGGAAGTACATCAGGGAGGGGAAGTAGGACACGGGGGCGGTCAGCTCAACCACCAGGGTCTTGTCGTCCTGAGCGGCGACGCCCAGAGTGTCGGAGGAGGCCTCGCCGGCCATGATGGCGTCGGCGTTCTTCACGTTGCCCACGCCGTCGCCGAACATATAGCCGTACTCCTCGTTGGTCTCTACGCCCAGGCGCCAGGCAAACACGAAGTCGTTGGCGGTGACGGGGTCGCCGTTGGCCCACTTGGCGTCGCGAAGGTGGAAGGTGTAAGTCAGGCCGTCCTCGGAGATGTCCCAGTCCTCGGCGATGGCGGGAATGGCCGCGCCCTCGGCGTCCATCTGGGTCAAGCCATCAATGCAGTCGGCAATGACCTCGAAGGAGTCGCCGTCGGTGGCCAGGTTGGTGTCCAGGGACATGACGTTGGTGCTTAGCATGACGTTTAGGTATTTGCCGCCGTTAGCGCTGGGGGTGGAGCCCTCAGAACTGGGAGCGGCGCCCCCGTCGGAGGTGGCGGGGTTGTCGTTGCTGCTGCAGGCCGTCAGCCCGAAGAGCATCAGGGCGGCCAGCAGCGTAGCAAGAGTTCTTTTCATTGCGATCTCATCCTTTTCAAATTATTATCACATTAGAACATTAAAATAGCACCATACTAAAGTGATGCAAGTATCTTATCACATTCTTGCATTTTGAGCAATTAGAAAAAACATAGAATATCTTGAAAATAAAGGGAGCTCTCTTGCCAATTTCCGTTATTTTGACTGAAATTAAAAATTGATATCCCTTTCAATGGGTCAAATTCTGGAATGAATGCCGGGAGCCACCTGAGAAGCGCATTGTGAATCAAAAGAGATTTGCAAGTTGCCGATGTCCTTTTTGCGAGTCTTGCCCTGTGGAGGAAGATATGCTATAATGCTGGCAATCCAAGAGACGGTCGGAAGGCCGGAGCAGAGGGGGGGAGACCGATGGAAAGCCTGTTCTGCTGTCCCGTGTGCGGTGGGATTCTGAGCCGGGAGGTGGGGCGGTACACTTGCCAGGTGGGCCACAGCTTCGACATCGCACGGGAGGGCTATGTCAACTTGCTCCCGGCCAATCAGCAGCACTCCAAGGCCCCGGGGGACAACAGGGAGATGGCCGCCGCCCGGACCCGGTTTCTGGAGGGCGGATGGTACGCGCCCCTGCGGGAGGCTCTGTGCGGTCTGGCCGCAAAGCTGGCTTCAGCAGGCTCCGCCCTGCTGGACGCGGGGTGCGGAGAGGGCTGGTATACCCAGGCTCTGGCGGAGGCCGCAGCGTCCAAGGGTGGCCGGATTGCCGGCATCGACCTGTCCAAACCCGCGGTGAAAAAGGCGGCCCGCCGCTGTCCGGCGGGGGAGTTCGCCGTGGGGACGCTGTATCATCTCCCGGTGGCGGACGGCTGCATTGATCTGCTGGTGAACTGCTTTTCGCCGCTGGCGGCAGCGGAGTTTGCGCGGGTGGTAAGGCCGGGCGGAAAGTTCCTCTACGTAGTCCCTGGCCCCCGGCATTTGTGGGAGCTGAAGGAGGCGGTGTATGACCGCCCCTACGAAAACGGGGAAAAGCGGGAGGAATATCCGGGGTTCCGCTACCTAGATGTGGTGTCGGTGGAGACCTGCTTCACCTTGCCAGACGCACAGACGATTCAGGATCTGTTCCGTATGACCCCATATTATTGGAAGTCGCCCAAATCAGGGGTGGAGCGGCTGGCCAGGCTGGATGGCCTGGCTGTTACCGGGCAGTTTCGCATTCACGTCATGGAACGGACATAGCTGACAATAAAAGGAGAGAGTGCAGTGGCAAATTTGAAGATCATCATACTGAATGCCTGGGAAGAAATCAAGGGCGTGGCTTCCGGCGTGGACGAGCTTCTTTTGGTGTGGGAAGGGGAGTATCAGTCCGGAGACAAGATTAGATTTGAGACGGACCAAGTCCCTGGATTTTATGTCATCCGGATAGATGGAGCTATGGACGAGGCGTATGTGTATATGACTTGTAAAGAGGTGGACTACACCATCCCATTTGAGGAGAAAAAGGCGTCCTACAACCCCGCAAGCTTCACCGGAACCACTCACTACATTACCATTCGCAAAGCAGGTGCAGAGGAGAATCAAAATTATCGAAATCTGGCCAAGAACGTGATGGACCAACAGGACGGCCAGGGTTGCTATCCCCACGCCAGCGCCAACATTGAGACCAGAGGAGAGGCCTTGTTCGCCGCCCGCAATGCCATCGACGGCGTGGTGGCTAACCTGTGCCACTATCCCTGGCCTTACCAGTCCTGGGGGATCGGCCAGCGACCGGACGCAGAAATTACGATGGAATTTGGCCGTCCGGTGGACATGGAGGAGCTTCGCCTGTATACCCGCGCAGATTTTCCCCACGATAACTGGTGGGTCCGAGCTACGGTGACCTTTTCCGATGGGAGCAGGGAAATTTTGGAGATGGAGAAGAGTATAAAGCCTCACATTTTCAATATCCAGCGCAAGGGCATCACCTGGCTCAGGCTCAGTGAGCTTATCAAGGCGGATGATCCCTCGCCCTTCCCAGCGCTGACGCAGATCGAGGTGTATGGGAGAAATTCTCAGTAAAGCGAATAAACGAAAAGCGGGCCCTCCACTGGGAGGGGCCCGCTTTTCTGTGTGCCCATACTTACTTTCTCTTGAACGGCCACCAAGAGCGCTTCTTTTTTGAAGCATCCATTGCTTTAGGCGGCACAGGTATAGGCTTTTGCTCGATTTCTGGTTGAACGGACGGCTGTGTGCTCAGGCGCTCCAGTGCCTCCGCGGCCTTTTTGTAACCCTTGTCCGCAGCCTTTTGATACAGCTCCCGTGCGCTGTCTATGTTCCGCTCCACGCCCGTGCCCCGTTCGCAGCACTGGGCCAGCAGGTACATTCCCCGCGCGCTGCCCTTGTGGGCGGCCTCCCGATAGAGATCCGCGCCCTGCTTCTCATCTTGCTCCACGCCGGTGCCGCTCATATAGCACTCGCCCAGAGAGCAGGTGCCATCGTTGTGCCCAGCCTTATGGGCCTTGGCGTATAGCTCCACCGCCTTGCCGGCGTCAGCCTCTACGCCATAACCGTTTTCGTAGCACTCACCCAGCAGGAATTGCGCCCGTGGATAGTCTGCCTCGGCGGCTTTGACAAACCACTTTACCGCCTCGGCGTTGTTTTCCTCTACAGTAATGCCGTGGTAATAGAAAAAACCCAGATTGCACATGGCCCGGACGTTGCCCTTTTCCGCCGCGATGCGGTAGAGCTCCGCAGCAGCTTCCGGGTCCTTCTCTACACCGTGGCCCAGCTCGTAGCACAGGCCTAGGGAGCAGGTGCCGGAGGCATAGCCCCCCTCATGGGCAATGGCATATAGCCGCGCGGCCTCCACCTGGTCCACTTCCACGCCGTAACCGTAGTCATAGCACTCGCCCAGCAGGAAGTGGGCGCGGGCGCTGCCCTGGGCCGCCGATTTGCGGAACCAGACCACTGCCTCCTCGTCGTTCATCTCCACGCCGATGCCCTGATAGAGACAGTAGCCGTAATTGCACTGCGCCCATGCGCTGCCCTGCTCGGCGGCCTCTTTGTAAAGCTGGGCGGCCCGGACCTTGTCCGTCACCACACCCTTGCCGTACTCGTAGCAGGTACCCAGGCAGCAGGTGGCGGGGGCGAAGTGCTGCTCATGGGCCAGCTTGTATAGCTCTACTGCCTTGTCTATGTCAGCTTCCACACCATAGCCATTCTCATAGCACTCGCCCAACAGCTGCCGGGCACGGGGTTGACCCGCCTGAGCTGCCCTGGAAAACCATTTAAACGCTTCGTCATTGTCCTCTTTCACACCAATGGCCCGGTAGTAGCAGTAGCCCAGGTTGCACTGGGCCTGGACGGAGCCTGCCTCCGCCGCAAGGCGGTAGAGCTCTACCGCTTTGACAGGGTCCCGTTCCACCCCGGCGCCCAGCTCATAGCATAGGCCCAGGGCGCAGGTACCGGCGGGGTATCCGTTTTCGTGGGACTGGCGGTACAGCTGGAAAGCTTTGCTCTCGTCCTTCTCCACACCGTAACCGCCGTCGTAGCACTCGCCCAACAGCTGCTGGGCACGAGGATAATCCTGTTCCGCCGCCAGCTGAAACCAGTGGACGGCCTGCTTGTCGTCATGCTCGACACCGACACCCTGATAGTAGCAGAAGCCTAGGTTGCACATACCCCGGGCTTCACCGCCCTCGGCAGATTTGCGGTAGAGCTCGATAGCTCGAGCCTTGTCCATCTCCACGCCTCGCCCCAGTTCATAGCATACGCCCAATGCGCAGGAGCCGGCAGGATGGCCCTTTTCATCCGCCTGGACATAAAGCTGGGCGGCCTTCACCGGGTCAGGCTCCACACCGAAGCCGCCGTCGTAGCATTGCCCCAGCAAGAACAGCGCCCGGCTGTTGCCTTGCTCGGCGGCTTTTTCAAACCAGTATACGGCCTGGTCGTTGTCCTCCTTGACCCCGATGCCCCGATAGTAACAGTAGCCCAGGTTGCACTGGGCCCGTGCATCTCCAGCGTCGGCGGCCTGGTGGTAGAGCTCCAGGGCCTTATCCAGGTCCTTTTCTACGGCCTGACCCAGCTCGTAACACAGCCCCAGGGAGCAGGTGCCGGGGGGATAGCCACCCTCATGGGCGGCGCGGTAGAGCTGGGACGCTTTGATGTGGTCCGTCTCCACGCCGTAGCCGAAGTCATAACAGTCCCCCAACAGACCTAGGGCGCGGGGATAGCCCTCCTCTGCCGCCAGCTGAAACCAGTGAACAGCCTTCTTATCGTCTATCTCTACGCCAATGCCGCGATAATAGCAGAACCCCAGATTGCATTGGGCGGGCACATAGCCCTGTTCCGCCGCCTGAGTATAGAGCTCTACTGCTTTCTTGAGATCTCGTTCTACGCCCTGGCCCAGTTCGAAGCATAAAGCATAAGCGCAGGTGGCAGGGGGGTAGTCGTCCTCATGGGCCTGACGGTACAAGTCTGCTGCTTTTTCCAAGCTTTTTTCCACGCCCTGGCCCAGTTCATAGCACTGAGCCAATAGAAACTGTCCCTTGGCGTGACCCTGCTCGGCACACTGGCGGTACAGCTCCGCCGCCCTCTTCTCATCTTTTTCCACACCAATGCCCTGGTCATAGCATACGCCAAGGGCGCAGGTACCCGCGTCATATTTCTGCTCATGGGCGGTGCGGTAAAGTTCTACCGCCTTGTCTAAGTCCCGCTCCACACCAAACCCGGCTTCGTAGCATTCCCCCAGCAAGGTTTGAGCCCTAGGGTATCCCTGCTGCGCGGCTTTTTCAAACCAGCTTACGGCCTCCTGATAATCCTGCTCTACGCCGATACCTCGGTAATAGAAAAAGCCCAGGTTGCATTGGGCAGGGGCGTAGTCCTGGTCGGCGGACTCCCGGTAGAGCTCTGCCGCCCGTTCCTTGTCCATCTCCACGCCGGCGCCCAGCTCATAGCACAGCCCCAATTCAGACTGGGCGGGGGGATAGCCCTGTTCTGCTGCCTGAGTTAACAAGCGCACGCCCCGCTCTGGGTCCTTTTCTGTGCCAATGCCCCGAAGGTAACACAGCCCCAAGCCATACTGCGAGGCGATGTAATCTCCCTCCGCCGCTTTGGTAAACCACTGGAAAGCCAGCTTTTCATCCCGCTTGGCTCCATCGGTGCCGTTACAGTAGGCCATGGCCACCCGGTGCTGGGCGTCCAAATCTCCCTCCTCGGCGGCCTCTATCAGATCCCGAAAGCTCTGCTGCTTTTTGGCCGAGACATCCGCCAGGCTCTGGATTACCTCAGGGTCGATATATACCATGACGGCGTCCTGCCCGTCGGATAGCAGGCCGTCGTTCCACTCTTCCGCCATATGTATTCGCTTCCTTTCCAAACTGGCGCAAACCGCGCCAAGCGGAGCGGTATAAAAAATATGATACCACATCCGCCGAAAAAAATCTATATGCTGTGTCAGGTATCAGGATTTTTCCAGCCCAGCAGTTGTTTACGCCGGAGCAAATAATAGCTTACGCCGGTCAGGTCCGCCAGGAACCAGCCGATGGGTACCGACCACCAGATGCCCACCACGCCCACGGCGGGGATGGCGGACAGCAGGTAGGCCAGCGCCACCCGGGCGCCCAGAGAGATAACCGTCAGCACCACGGACATCCCCGGGCGGCCAAGGGCCCGGAAC
The DNA here is from genome assembly GCA_910588625.1 of uncultured Oscillospiraceae bacterium. GTDB lineage: Bacteria > Bacillota > Clostridia > Oscillospirales > Oscillospiraceae > Enterenecus. Next base: position 24,536 of record CAJUQN010000020.1, on the reverse strand, counting down.
AGGCCGTACAGCAGGAACAGACAGCCGATGCCGCAATAAAAAGCTCCCTCGACGCGCAGATAACGCACACCCTCAAAAACAGTCTCCGTCTCGCCGGATTCCACAAACAGGCCCATCAGGGGTTGGGCAAAAACGCACACCAGAGCAGAGATCACCACACAGAACGCCATAGACGTGAGGAATGCGCCCTTCAATCCGGCCCGAATGCGGTCCTCCCTCTTTGCGCCGTAGTTCTGGGCGATGAAGGTAGAGCAGGCGTTGCCGAAATCCTGAACGGGCATATAGGCGAAAGCATCGATCTTCACTGCGGCGGCAAAGGCGGCCATAACAGTTGGACCAAAGCTGTTTACCAATCCCTGGACCATGAGGATGCCTAGATTCATCACCGACTGCTGGACGCAGGTGAGGATGGAGGATCCGGCAACCTCTCGGACCCGGGAAAACTTCACTCGAAAGTCCTTTGTGGGGCGCAGTTGAGGGTATTTTGCCAGGGTATAAGCCGTGATGCCCAGCCCGGAGACATATTGAGCGATGACGGTGGCTTCCGCAGCCCCTGCCGCGCCCCATTTCAGGCCCAGTACAAACCACAAATCAAGAGCGATGTTCAGTACAGCGGACACGGCCAAAAAGAGGAGCGGAACCACGGAATTGCCCACCGCCCGCAGGAAGGAGGCGAAGTAATTATAAAGAAACGTGGCGGCAATGCCTAGGAAGATGACTGCCAGATACTCCCGCATCATGCCCCACACCTCATCGGGCACGCGGAGAAAGACCCGAATCCAGTCCAGACAGAGGAAGGACAGCACATTGAGCACCAGGGTAAGGCTTGCGATCAAGGCAAAGGCGGCGTGGGCGCCCTCTTGCAGTCCGTCCTCGTCCCGCTGGCCGAAGCGGATGGAGAACACCGCCCCGCTGCCCATACACAGGCCCAGCAGGATGGAGGTGAGGAAGGTCATGAGGGTGAAGGAGGATCCCACCGCGGCCAGGGCATTTTTGCCCAGGTACTGACCCACGATGAGGGTATCCGCAATGTTGTAGCACTGCTGGAGCAGGTCACCCAGAATCATAGGGACGGCAAAGCGCAGCATAGAGCCCATCACCGACCCCCGGGTTAGGTCTTTGGTCACTTGCTCGCCTCCTTGTATAACTGGATTGACATTGATATATTGTAACGGGACCGGGGCGGTCTGTCAATGCCGTGATGGAAAAGAGAGCTGGTTTGGATCGTATTTTGCCGGCGGAGGCCGATTTTTGCAAAGGGAAGATAAAGGAGCGCCGGGCAAAAGCCCCGGCGCTCCCATCATATTTGCTTAGCCGTGCACCACCTTGACGAGGAGCAACTCACCCTCCGCCACGGACACCCGGGCCCGCTGCCCAGGCAGCGCTTCGTTACTGATGCCGTATTGATAGGTGCATTCGATCTTTGCGTTTTGCAGGGGGTATTTCGCGTTTTCCACCGTAATCCCCCGCGCCATCCCTGAGATGTTCAGCAGGGAGAAGAAGGGGAAGGAACCGTCGATCTCCGCCGGAGTCTTGGATACGATTTCCATTTCCGCGTAATCGTCCACCAGCAGGGCCCGCTTGCCCAGGGAGTGGAGCATCAGCAGGATGGACACATTGCCCAGGGTGTGGTCCAGCCGCTCCCCCACCATGCCAAGGAGCAGGAAGTTATCGAACCCCCTCTTTACGGCCTCCTTTGCGGCGAACACAGTATCGGTGTCGTCCTTCTCGCAGGGAAGAACGATGGTTTCCACATTCAGATGGGGGTCAGTGTGGGAGTCAAAATCGCCTACGATCAGGTGTGGAGTGATACCCAGAGCATCCAGATGGTGAAGGCCGCTGTCGCAGAAAATGTTAAAATCGTCTGGATTTAGATAGTCCCAGATAAGCTGATAATTTCTGATTCCGGCCCCTCCGACAATGACGCACCGCCGTTTCATGCCCCGTCACATCCTTACAAGCATAATATGTACTCCATTTTCGAAAATTGTACTCCTGCCTTCTGTATTTTGCAAGACCTTTTTGGGCGCACAAGGTTTCCTATGATTTTGGTGTTTGGAAAAAACGTCAAAAAGTTTGCCTAAATGATGCAATCAGCTGAAAAAAGTTTGTATCAATTTCCGTTCTTGACATTTTTCACAAAATATTATATGAATTAAAACTAAACCATTGGAATGTTACCAGTTCGCTGGGCTTGACCAACTTCGTTTGGATTGCTTTCTATGCGCCCCGGGCCCCGCCACTAAGCCCGCCGCAGAGCAGAAACAGGGCGCCATACTGTGCGCCCATATGGACGGCACCGTCATTTCCATGATCGTGTGCAGCACTGACGGTTACGCCGGCGTGACGGCATTTGCGGACGGTCAGGTCAAAGCCGGAGCGTCTCTGCTGGAGGTCAAAGGATAAGGGGTTTTTGCAAGAAATTTGGGAACAGGGTACGGCGTTCCACCGTGCCCTGTTTTTTGGTGCGTGAAATAAAGCATATTCGCCATAAGGCGAGGTTCCCCTTGCTGGAACCAGAGGGGAAATTCCCGTTAAGGTATTGAAAGTGCCGCTTTTTTCTGATAGACTATACAAAACACTCAAGAAAAAGCATAACGGGAAAAAGTATGCCGATGTGCTTAATATTGAGGATTTTTATTACGCTGGAGGATACTCATGACAGAGAAAATTCGTGCGCTCATTATTGCGCATAGGGAGCAGATGGCCTATCTTGTGGTGGGGTGCATGACGACCCTGATCAATTATGTGATTTTCGCCCTGCTGACACAGGGCATAGAGCTGCACTACGTGGCCAGTAACATCATCGCCTGGATGGCGGCAGTGGCGTTCTCCTATGTTGCTAACGGAAAATGGGTCTATTGCTCCACCTCCCATCGGGGCTGGAGGGAGGCCGGAGAATTCGTCCTGTCCAGGTTGTTTTCCTTGGGGCTGGAAACAGTGTTGCTCATGCTGCTGGTGGATCTGCTGACCATGGACAAGATGACGGCTAAGCTGCTGGTGGCAGTGGTTGTGGTGGTCGTGAACTATCTGACCGGTCTGCTGGTATTCAAAAGGAAAAAGGGAGCATAGACTTTGCTTGTCTGTAGTGACATATAATGATGTCTATTTTGAGTCAGCCGTCAAGCGAAATGAGTGAGGCCAGCCTATGTCTGGCAGCGGGAAAGGCTCCGGATCCAGCTTGGGTATAAGCGTACCGACCGAAAAGCGGATCTGCTCAATCTGCTGTACGGCGAAATGTAGGAGCGGGGAGCCTCACGATGAGGCTCCCCGCTCCGCGGTTATGTGAACAAATTTATTGCAGCACATCCCGGACATTGTCTTGGATGCGCTGAGACAACTGGGTATACTGGGCTTGCTCCGCGCTGCTGAAACCGGACAGCCGGGCCGATTCAAAGTCCTTTAAGGTGTTTTCCAGCTCAGTCAAAACAGATTCCGCGGCAGGGGAGAGGGAAATTTTCATCTGCCTCTCTCTGTCATCCAGGGTCCGGGAACCGGCAGTTGAGACCAAGCCTTTTGCGCTAAGCCGCTGGAGCAGGACGGACAGATTTCCTTTGGACAGTCCGGTAAAGTCCGCAAGGTCCTTCCGAACGCCAGAGCTGAACGACCGCAGGTGCAGCAGCAGGCGCGCCTCAGGGAGGGTCAGGCCGTTTTTCTGAGCAGCGGGCTCCAGATAGTAGTCCAGCAACTTCCGCTCTCGGTACTGGTCGAATAGCAGACCCTCGCCGGTCAGGGCTTCGGAGTGAATCCGGGTACGCTCCTTTCCCAGCCGGGTGGAACCTAGGGGTAAGGGAGAGACCATGCCGTCCTGGGCTGCGTCCAGCAGGAAGCGGTAGACCTTCAGGCGACGTTTTTCGTATTCAGCCTCGTTCAGGACGGTCTTGTAGAACTCGTTGTAGTATTCGAACAGCATCAGCTTTGTGCGGATGGTTTTGGAAATGTTCATCCCCTGGGAGGCCAGGGAACCCTTGGTTTTCACATAGTAGTAGATAGGCACCTGAAGGGCAAAAAAACGCTTTGCATGGCGAATGTACTCTAGGTTGAATAAAAAATCCTCACACCAGCTGATCTCGGGGTCCATCCGCAACTGGTACTCCTGAATAATATCCCGGCGGTAAAGCTTGTTCCAAAGCACGCCGTAATAGAAATCAGCGGGGTTTTCCATCATGTGGGCGGCAAACTCCTCTCGGGTAAGAGGGCCGTCCTCGTCGATGTCCCCCTTGGGAGAGACCCGGTCGTCCACCACGCGGTAAAAGTCGGAGATCACCAGGTCACATTGGTGTTCCTCTGCTGTCCGGACCAGCAGCTTGGTGGCGTTAGGGGTGATCCAGTCGTCTGCGTCCAGAAATTGCAGATATCTGCCCCGGGCCGCAGACATGGCCTGGTTGCGGGTATCGGATACCCCAGAGTTTTTCTTGTGCAGCACTCGGACCCGGCTATCCTGCTGGGCAAAGGTGTCGCATAGCGCTCCAGAGCCGTCCCGGCTGCCGTCATCGGCCAAGATCAGCTCAAAATCTGTGTACTCCTGGCCTAAAACGCTTTCCACGCAGCGGGGCAGAGTGGTCTCTGCGTTATAAATTGGAATGATGATGCTGACACATGGTTCCATGAAAAACACCCCTGTTTGCAATAAAGTGATGGAGAAAACCTTTTTCTGGCTCTCCTGTCAATCCATAATCTGATTGAGGGTATCCAACAGCTTTTCGATGTCGATAGGCTTGGCGATATGACCATTCATACCGGCGCTCAGCGCCTGCCTGCGGTCCTCCTCGAAAGCGTTGGCAGTCATGGCCAGGATGGGAATGGAGGCGAGATTTTTGCTGTCAAGAGCGCGAACAGCGCGGGTAGCGGTGTAGCCATCCATGACCGGCATCTGTATATCCATCAGGATCAGCTGGTAGTACCCTGGCTGGGAGGCCTCGAGCATATTCACGGCAATCTGCCCGTTTGGGGCCAGCTCCACTGTGAAGCCCGCCTCGGTAAGGATGGCGATGGCGATCTCTTGGTTCAGTTCGTTATCCTCAGCCAAAAGGATGCGGCCGGTGTGTCGTTTCGCTGCCGGAGCCCGACAGCTTTGGGGTTCTGAGATGCGGGGCGTTTCCTTAGGGCTCGCCTGGAGGCGGAAGGTAAAGCTGGCGGTGAATTCCGACCCAACACCCTGCTCGCTGTGGACCTGGATGGAGCCGTTCATCATGTCCACTATGTTCTTGGTGATGGCCATACCCAGGCCGGTGCCCTGAATGCCGCTGATGGTGGAGTTGCGCTCCCGCTCAAAGGGCTCGAAAATGTGGGCTACGAAGTCCTGGCTCATACCAATACCGTTGTCCTTGACGTGGAACTCATAGTTGGCGCAGCCTGCCGGGGCGCCGGGTGTTTCTGTGACGCACATACTGACTGCGCCGCCCGCCGGGGTGTATTTGATGGCGTTGCTCAACAGATTAAGCAGGACTTGGTTCAGCCGCAGCTTGTCGCAAAGAATCTCCTCGTCCAGCAGATTCACCGTTTCGATGAAAAAATCCAGCTGTTTGGCCCGGACGTCCGCCTGTACGATGCTGCGCAGGCCGTGGAAGAGCTCGGGCAGGCTGCAGGGCGCCTCTTCCAGGTGCATTTTACCGCTCTCGATGCGGCTCATGTCCAATACATCATTGATGAGGCTGACCAGATGGTTGCCTGAGGTGAGAATCTTTTTCAGATAGCCCTCCACCTGCTCCCTCTGCTCCAGATGGGTAATGGCTAGGCTGGTGAAACCCAGGATGGCATTCATGGGGGTGCGGATGTCGTGGGACATATTGGAAAGAAATACGCTCTTAGCACGGCTGGCCTGGTTGGCCTGGTCCAGCGCATCCTCCAGCGCGGTCTTTTTCTCCATCTCCTGTCGGGTCTCCTCGTCCACATTGCGAATGCCAAGCACGAGGGTGTGGGGGCCGTTGCTCCAATCTCCAGTGCGCACCGCCTTCATCTGAAAATAACGCATTTCGCCGCAGCAAATGGTGCGGTAGTTTAGGTAAAGGATGCTGCTGGAGGTCAGCTTTTCCTCCAGGTGTACCCGGCGGGTGGTAGTGCGCACGGGTTCCCGGTCCTCCTCGTAGACACAGGCGTCTATGTAGCCGTCCATGCAGCGCTCCAGCTGGAGGTTCCCGCTAAACAGGCGTTTAAAGACGCCCTCCGGGCAGTCGCTGGTGCGTAAGGAGCGGCCCACGCCCGTGACCAGGTCAAAGACGCAGACCAGGCTGAAATCCACGCTTAGCGCCTGGACCAGCTCCCGCTGCCGCTGCTCAGTTTCAATGCGCTCCTGCTGCTCCCGCAGCTTCTGGGTGGTAATATCCAGGAAAAAGCGCTGGATAAACAGCTGACCGTTTTCCTCTACTAGCTTCATATTGCCCATGATATGGAGGATTCTGCCGTCCGGATGCCGAACTCGATACTCAGAGTTGGCGCTGTCCCCTGGTTTTTTCAGGCCGGAGATCAGCTTTTGGACAGGCTCCTTGTCCTCGTCCACCACGGAGGAGGCCACCAGAAAAAAGCCGTTCTGAGTCAGCTCCTCCTGGGATTGATAGCCCAGGATATTCAACGCAGCCTGGTTGACGCTGATGATCTGGGAGCCGTCCAGACTGTGGCAGATGATGCCGCAGTCCAGGGAGGTGAAGATGGCCTCCAGTGTGTTGTTCTGTTGGACGATCTCCCGCTCATAGGCCCGCTCCTGGGTGATGTCGATGGCAGTGCCCACGGTGCCCATGACAGTGCCGTCCAAGTCATAGAGCGGAGACTTGTAGGTGGCCAGCAAGCGGGGACCGGCGCCGGTCTGGATCAACTCCTCGGAGACGTGGGTTTGTTCCGTTTCCATAACCGCTCGCTCGGACTCAATGCAGGCGGGGTCGTCCTGTCCCACGTCCCAGATATAGGCGTGGCCTTGGCCCTGGACCTGCTGGTGGGTCTTGTTCACTGCTTTGCAGAAGCTGTCGTTTACTTTTTCATGGATACCATTTTTGTCCTTGAACCACACCAAGTTAGGGGCGCCATTGATGACAGCGTCCAAAAACTGATTGTTCTGCCACAAATCCTTAGACTGCTTGTACCTTTCCTGCCAGCGCGAGAAGCGGAACCGCAGTGTTTCCGCGGTTAATGGCGCGGTCCATACGTCCCACAGCTGGGACAGGAAAGGGGACAGCTGGGCAATCTGCCCACCGTCCACCAGAACAATGAGCTGCGCGCCCTCCTTCCGGGCATCTACCAGAGCCTGGAGCGCCTCCACCGCGTTCATAGCCCGCAGGTCAGCCAGAATGACGTCCGCCTGAGCCGCCAGTGCTCCGTCCGGATAGCCGCTGGTGGTGAAAACGTGGGAAAAACACTCCAAGGGAGGCGTTTCCTGTAGCAGCACTACGTTTTCCTTTTCCCATCCTATCAGGTAAAAATGGACACAGCAGCGATACATATCCACACATCCTTGATTGATTTTATCCAGTTTCATGTTAACACGGAAACCGTTGCCGCGCAAGCCCTTTTTGCAGACTAATGGAAACGGCCAGCCGGTGCATCGGCTGGCCGTTTCCTGCTAAAAAAAGGAATAGAGAAAGATGAGGAACGCTTAGTTGGCGCGGTACAGGAAGGTCACAATCTGCCCGCGGGTGCAGCCCTCGCTGGGGCCAAGGTGGTGGCGCTGGCGCCGGTAGTGATACCCTTCTGCACGGCCCACAAAACGGCGTCATAGAAAAACGCGCCGGGCTGGACGTCCACAAAGGGGTTGGCGCCGGAGGGCTTGGCGGGACTGGATTTTACATTAAAGTGGAGCAAGGAACAGAATCGCGATGGCGCGTACAATGAAAGCGCAGCCCCAGGCGATCCCGCACTGCAATAGAACGATGCCCAGCGCCCATTTCCCGCCCAGCTCCCGCTTAATGGAGGCAATCGCGGCCACACAGGGGGTATACAGCAGGCAGAACACCAGCAGCGCGGCGGCGGAAGGGGGGTTAATGGCCGCCGCCAACGCCTGCGTGGACCCAAAGAGGACTGTGAGGACAGATACCACGCTCTCCTTGGCCATAAAGCCGGAGATCAGCGCGGAGGACACCCGCCAGTCGCCAAAGCCCAGCGGGGCGAAAATGGGAGTGATCCACCCAGCCACCATGGCCAGGATACTATTTTGGGAATCTGACACCAGGTTCAGCCGCAGGTCAAAGGTTTGCAGGAACCAGACGGCGACAGTGGCAACCAGGATGATGGTGAAGGCCTTTTGCAAAAAATCTTTGGCCTTTTCCCACAACAGATGGGCGACATTTTTTGCGCCAGGCATACGATAATTGGGCAGCTCCATGACAAAGGGGACGGCCTCCCCCCTGAACACCGTTTTTTTGGAGATGAGCGCCGTAATGATGCCCACGACAATCCCCAGAAAGTACAGGCCCACCATGATGAGCCCGCTGTATTCGGGGAAGAACGCCGCCGTAAAAAAGCCATAAATGGGCAGCTTTGCCGTACAGCTCATGAACGGAATCAGCAGGACGGTGAGCTTTCGGTCCCGTTCTGAGGGCAGGGTGCGGCTGGACATGACGCCGGGGACAGAGCAGCCGAAGCCGACGAGCATGGGGACGATGCTTCGCCCGGACAGGCCGATTTTCCGCAGCAGCTTGTCCATCACGAAGGCCACCCGGGCCATGTAGCCAGTGTCCTCCAGCAAGGACAGGAAGAAGAACAAGACCACGATGATAGGTAGAAAGCTGACGACGCTTCCCACACCGTCCATGATGCCGTTGACCACCAGAGATTGCAGGGCTTCGTTGACGTTGGCCGCCTCCATACCCGCGGCCATCAGGTCTGTCAGCGCCTCGATACCGGAGGCCAGTAGGTCCTGGAGCCAGGCGCCGACTACATTGAAGGTCAGCCAGAAGGTGAGGGCCATAATTCCGACAAAGGCAGGGATCGCGGTGTATTTACCGGTGAGCACCTTGTCGATGGCCTTACTCCGCTTACTCTCTCTGCTCTCGTGGGGCTTCACTACACATTTTGCCACAAGGCTGCGGATAAAGGAGAAGCGCATCTCGGCGATGGCTGCCGCACGGTCGATGCCCCGTTCCCGCTCCATTTGGACGATGATTTGTTCCAGTGCCAGCCCTTCGCCTTCCGTGAGGCGGAGAGCGTCTAAGATCCGGTGGTCGCCCTCGACCACTTTGGTGGCGGCGAAGCGGACTGGAATGTCTGCGTCTTTGGCGTGCTTCTCAATCAGGTGCATGACCGCGTGCAGGCATCGGTGCACCGCGCCGCCGTGGTCCTCCGGGTCGCAGAAGTCGTTGCGGCCCGGTATTTCCCCATATTTGGCCACGTGGAGGGCGTGGTCCACCAGCTCCTCAATACCCTCATTCCTGGCGGCAGAGATGGGGATGACCGGAATGCCCAGGGCCTCCTCCATAGCGTTGATGTAGATGGAGCCGCCGTTGCCCCGTACCTCATCCATCATGTTCAGCGCCAGCACCATAGGGATGCCCAGCTCCATAAGCTGCATACTCAGGTAGAGGTTGCGTTCGATATTGGTGGCATCCACGATGTTGATAATCCCCATGGGCTTGTCGTTGAGGATGAACTGCCTGGATACGATCTCCTCGCTGCTGTAGGGGGAGAGGGAATAGATGCCGGGCAGATCAGTGACCAGAGTGTCCGGCCTACCCCGGATGGAGCCGCTTTTCTGGTCCACCGTCACGCCTGGAAAATTGCCGACGCGCTGGTTCGCGCCGGTTAGCTGATTGAACAGGGTAGTCTTACCGCAGTTCTGGTTGCCGGCCAGAGCGAAGGTCAGGGTCTGATGGTCGCCGGAAGCCGCGTCGCGCGAGTGCCGGCCAGACTTGCGGCACTCGCCATAGCCCGGATGTACTTTGCCGTCTACCGTGCGGACCTTTTCCGCGGGGGTTGGCACATCTGAAATTTGATTGCCGAGGGCACTGGTTTTCCTTTCGATGATGTGCACCTGTATCTTGGCAGCGTCGTCCAGGCGGAGTGTCAGCTCATAGCCCTGGATTTCAAGCTCCATCGGGTCCCCCATGGGAGCTAGTTTGATCAGCGTCACCTCGGCCTGAGGGATTACGCCCATGTCCAAGAAATGCTGACGGAGCTCACCCTCGCCGCCTACCGCGTCTATTATGGCGGACTGGCCGATTTTTAAGTCCTTCAATGTCATGGAGTCATTCCGCCTTTCCACAGGTGCCGCTATAGGGACAACTGCCACATTTGCTGATGTTCTTTTGTCGATCGGAGCGAATTCGGAGAACCGATGCGGCGACCGCGCCAAAAACAAGGGTTCCTACTAGCAGATTCCCGGCGTTTTGTATAAGCCATTCCATAGCATGGGGCCTCCATTCTTAAAAAGTGCCAACGCAGCTGGATCGTTTGGTGCTTTGACACGGATTTTCCATGACTGTAGTATATCTGGTCGTACGGAAAAATCAAGCCGTTTGGAGCAAGAGCTTAGAAATGAGGCGAAGGGCCGGGAGCTGGCGGCTCTTTTCGACTACCTTGCTCCTTCAGCAAGCTGAACCGCCGCACCAATCGGTACGGCGGTTTTCGTTTTCACTACCCCAGGCTAAACGCCGCGATGGCCGCAAACAGCAGAATGGTGCACAGTGTATGAACGGACAGGCTGGTGGAGATGTACTTGCCCTCCTCTCCCACATCGGCAAACAGGGGAATGATAAAGGGCGCGGGCAGGGCGTAGAGAATCATCAGCGCGATCTGCAAACCCTTGTCATAGGGTACGAACTGGAAGATCACGAAGCTCACCACCGCCAGCAGAACGGACATGACGACCAGACGGCACACCACTGTCACCACCACCGGGCGGAGCAAGGATTTGTCCAGGTCCAGCTCATAGCCCACCACCAGCAGCACCAGGGCGCTGGTGGGCGCAGTGATCATGGAGATGGCGCCCGTCACCACCCCAGCGGCGGGGCTGGACAGCACCCACTGTCCAATACCCAGCACCCCCAGCAGGATGCCCAGGGCCATCCCGATGCAGCACTTATTGGCGACCATGTTTTTCACCAGCCCGCCCACCGTGGGCTTGCGCCCGTCGGTGAGGGACAGAAAGCCCAGGAACGCCGTGTAGGCGAACACCGTCTGTCCCAGATCCACGGTGGCAAAGCCGGACTGCTCCCCCATCAGCACGCCATAAAGGGCGTAGCCCAGCATACCGCCCTCGGCGCTGGCGAGCAGGAAGGGAAAGAACTTGTCGTGGGGCGAGGCCAGCCTCCGCAGGGCGAAGCCCGCCGCGAGGGCAATGCCAAAGCCCACATACACCAGCAGGAACGTCAGCGCCACCGTCGTGGAATAATGCGCGGTGAAGAAAGCGTTGAACAGCACCACAGGCAGGCAGATGTCCCCCACCACCGATTTCAGCCCTGCAAGGCCGTTCATATCGAAGATATTTTTCCGGCGGCACAGCAACCCCAGCCCCAGCATGACAACGATGGGCAACACCATTTGGACCACTTGTAAAACCATACTATCCTCCTATTATTTCCCAAAAATCAGCCATTCCATGAAACCGCCCATATTATACAGGAAAAAGGAGAGGAAAGCAACCGCTTTCCTCTCCTCTCATCCAGTTTTCTTACTTGTGGATCTCGTCGTTGTAGAACTCCAGGGCCTCCTTGTCGGTGGCGCCCTTGTGGACGATCATGGACACCGCCTGAGCCATGGCTACGGGGTGGGTGCTCTGGAAGATGTTGCGGCCCATATCCACGCCGTGAGCGCCCTTCTGGATGACGCCATAGGCCAGCTTCAGCGCGTCGGGCTCGGACAGCTTCTTGCCGCCCGCCACCACGATGGGTACCGGGCAGGCCGCCACGACCTCCTCGAAGTTTTCGCAGTCGTAGGTCTTGACCACCTGTACGCCCATCTCGGCGATGATGCGGGTGGCCAGTTTGAAGAAGCGGTCGGTGCGGGCCATATCCTTGCCCACAGCGCACACGCCCATGGTGGGAATGGAATAGCGCATACCGGCGTTGATCACCTTGTTTAGGTTGTCCAGACTGGACAGCTGACCGTCGGCTCCCACAAAGGTCTGCACCGCCATACAGTCGGCGTTCATGCGGATGGCGTCCTCAATGTCCACTGCCACTACCTCATGGCTTAAATCATCCTGGAGCATGGAGGAGCCGGAGGTGACACGCAAGGCCACGCTTTTGACGATCTCAGGGGGAACGCAGGTGCGCAGAGCGCCCCGGGTGCCCATGAAACAGTCCACATAGGGAGCCAGCTGGGGCAGGAGCAGGTCCAGCCGCTCTAGGCCGGCGGTGGAGCCCATGAAGTAACCGTGGTCAAAGGCGAACATGACGGTGTTGCCACTCTCAGGGTTGAAAATGTTGGCCATGTGCTTCTTCATGCCCCAGTCCAAGCTGTTGATGCCCTTGAGGAAGAAGCCCTTTTGATTGGCGAAGGGGACGTCTACATGATAGTCCTTGGAAACCTTCAAGCCTTCCAGATCAGCCATAAATATATCCTCCTTGTATTGGTGAAATTGTCAGCGGCGAAGGGGCACCCTCCGCTCCCAAAAAAGCGCCGTCCAGCGGCGCCCTTTTGGGAGCGGAGCGGGGTCTTTCTCACCCCGCTCCGCCCGTCACAGGTCTTATAAACCTGCTTAAAGACAGGACGGCTTGAATTAGAAGTCGTAGTCGTTCATGTTCTCCGCGTTGAACACGGCGCGATCGGGCAGCAGCACCACGCCGTTGTTGGTGTCGCCGGTGGCGTCGTCGGGATTCAGGCAGTTGTTGGGCATGACCTCACAGTCACCGATACCGGGGACGCTGATCACATCGCCCACCTTCACGTCGTTACCAGCAGCGATGTAAGCGGCCACGTAGCAGCCCAGGCCACCCTGGATCTTGCAGTCCCACAGGCCCCAGTTGAACAGGGTGCCGTTGGTGCAGTACTGCTTGATAGCGTTGGGAGTGGCAAAACCGGTGATGGTCACGTCGTCCTTGGTCAGGCCCTTGTTCTCAGCGGCCTGGAGCTGGCCGGGCAGGGCGGTAGAGTCGTTGCAGATAATCAGGTCGATGTCGGGGTTGTCAGCCAGCACGGCCTCACCGATGGTGACGGACTTCTCCGCGTCCTGCTCGGAGTAGTAGTTGTCGGGGTGGACGTTCTCCCAGTTGGGGTACTTCTCCTTGATGATCTTCTCACCCTCCACCTGCCAGGAGTTCTGGTCGGTGACGGTAGCCTGAGAGTAGTGCCAGGCGTACTTAACGGGGTCGCTGTCGGGGTTGATGCCGCGGTCCTTCAGGCCGTTGACAGCCAAGTCCACCAGCATCTGGCCCAGCACCTCGGGAGTGCCTTGGGAGACCATCAGCGCGCGGTCGGAAACGGCGGCGTCAGAGTCCCAAGTGCAGACTACAATGCCGGCGTCCATGGCGGCCTGGAGTGCGTCGGCCACGCCGGCGGCGTCCACGGTGGAGATGCAGATGGCATCCACGCCCTGAGCCACGGCGTTGTTGATGACGGCCACCTGAGCGGCAGCGGAAGCGGTGGCATCGCCCATGTACTCAACATTGATGCCCCAGTCCTTGGCAAACTCTTGGGCGCCGGTGTTGGCGACCTCGAAGAAAGCGTTGCCGGTCAGTTTGGGGATGAAGGCCACGGTCTTGCCATCCACGGGCTTTACATCGCCGTCGCCGCCCTCGGGAGCGGGAGTGTTGTTGTCGGGAGCCTTGCTCTCCTCCACGGCGGTGGAGTTCTCGGGGGCTTTGGACTCCTCGTTGGGCTGGTTGCCGCAGGCGGCCAGAGCAAACATCATGCTCATAGCCAGAAGCAGCGCTGCGAGTCTTTTCAGTTTCATGTTTCATACCTCCATAGTTGTTTTATATTCAGGGGCCGCAAAACCCCGGAATATACCTTGTCAAATACCGGCCCTACTCACTTTTCCCTTGCCACGCAGCCTGCCGAACCAGGCGACGACATTGGGATTGCTTGCAATGGCCCGGCCCACCACGACCACCACCAGCAGGACGCCCACGGGAATGTCCAAATACTGGGCCTGGATTTTGAAGCACAGCGGCATACCAAACCGCAGTAGGCCGATAGCCAGCGCAGCCATGGTGGTGCCCAGCACGGAACCCTTGCCGCCGGTGGACAGGGTTCCGCCCAGCACACAGGCGGTGATGATGTTCATGGTCAGGCTGCCGCCCAGGTCTGACTTGGCAGTGCCCAGATAGGACGTCATGATAATCCCCGCGATGGCGGCGGACACGGCGGACAGTATGTAGGTGGACATGATGACCAGCCGGCTGTTGATGCCGGAATACTCCGCCGCGGAGGGGTTGACGCCAACCAGATAGATTTTTCGGCCGTACTTGGTGCGGTGGAGCAGCAGGTGTGCCACAACCACCATAGCCAGGAAAATGACGATTTGCAGGGGGATGAAGTCGAATAGCTTGGTTTTGGTCAGGGCCTTGAAGCTGTCGGGGAAGCCGCTGATGCCCTTATAAGCCTCAGTGCTGGACCACGTGGATACCAGCAGGGCCAGACCCGTATATAGGAAGCTGCCGCCCAAGGTGACCACCATGGCCTGCACGCCGCAGTAGGCGATGAAGAAGCCGGACAGCGCCCCGCACAGGGCGGCCACCACCACCGCCAGGGCCACGGCGGCCCAGATATTCAGGCCGAAGTCCTGCCAGGCCACGCCAATGACGATGGAGGTCAGGCCCACGATGGAGGATACCTGGATGTCGATCCCGCCGGTAATCATGACGAAAGTGACGAAAATGGAGATCATGCAGATGGGCAGGAAATCATTGGCGGCGGTGAAAACGCGGGTGAGGGAGAGGAACTTCTCATTCGCCGCACCAAACACAGCGCACTCGCCGATCAGTAAAATCAGCAGAAAGAAATTCCAGCGGAAATTGGGACCGTTCCACAGGCGGCGCAGGCCGCTCTGCCCACCTAGTTTCGGGGATTTTTCGCTCATTGCTCCAGCCCCTCCTTTCCACTGGGAGCCGCCGAGGTCCGGGCGGCCAGGCGGGCGTGGCGGTTGTTCACCGCGGTCCGCCGCTGCATCAGGGCGTCAATGACAACGATGGTGATGAGGATGACGCCGGTGATGGCGTTGTCGTAGTTGGAGGGGAATTGCATGAACACCAGCAGATAGCTGATGGAGGCCATGATAACCGCGCCGATGCCCGCGCCGATCACCGAACCCACGCCGCCGGACAGGCTGATGCCCCCCAGCACACAGGCCGCAACCGCTTTCATCTCATAGCCGTTTCCGCTCAGAGAGGTGACGATGCCGATACGGCTGGCAAAGATGATGCCCGCGACGGCGCTGAGCACGCCGCAGATGAGGTACGCCATCACCTTGGTGCGGGTGGCGGGGATACCCACCAGCTCCGCGCCGCCGGCGTTGTCGCCCACGGCGATGAAATAGCGCCCCCGCTTGGTGCGGGTCAGCAGGAAGTGAATGGCTACGGCCAGCATCACCACGCAGCAGTAATAGATGGTGAAACTGCCGATGAGGGTCATGGACGAGATGTCCTTGAACTCCTTGGGCAGGTTGTTGACCTGCTCCGCGCCTACCTGTAAGTACATCATGCCCCTCAAAATACCGTTGGTGCCCAATGTAAAAATGAGGGAGGGGATTTTCATGACGGCCACGCCCCAGCCGTTGATGAGGCCCACCACCACGCCGATGACGATGGCCACCAGGAAGGCCAGGAACCAGTTGGAGCCGTTTTGAATCATGGTGCCTGCCACGGCGGCGGACAGACCCATGGTGGAGCCCACCGACACGTCGATCTCTCCGATGAAGATGGCGAAGGCCATGCCCACGGCGATGAGGGTGTAAACCACCGAGGAGTTGAAGCAGGCGCTGATGTTGTCCAGCGTCAGGAAAGCCGGGTTGATGACGCCAACGATGACGAACAGGGCCACCAGAAAGAGAAAGCTGGTAAACTCCCGTGCCTTCACGAATTTTTTTACCACATTCATGCCTCTTTCGCCTCCCGTTCCACGATGCCAAAGGCGGCGGCGGTTAGGTTATCCTGGTTGATGTCGGCCTTCTGGAACTCCGCGTTGATGCGGCCCTGGTACATGGTCACCACCCGGTCGGCCAGCTCCTCCAGCTCCTCCATGTCGCTGGAGATCAGCAGGATGGACAGCCCCTGCTCCCGGAGCTGGTGGATGATGTGGTACACGTCGCCGCGGGCGGCGGCGTCAATGCCGCGGGTAGGCTCGTCCAGGATGACGATACCCGGGTCGGTGGCCAGGGACCGGCCAATGACGATCTTCTGCTGGTTGCCGCCGGACAGGCTGCCCGCCAACTGATCGTGGCCGGTGACCTTAGTCCGGAAATTCTTCACATATTTTTCGGTGATATCGAACTCCGATCTCCGGTTGAGGAACACCTTGCCCAGGGCCCCGCCGAACAGGCTGGCGCTGGTGGTGTTGGCGGACACGTCGCAGATCTTGAACAAGCCGTTGAGGTGGCGGTCCTCCGGCACATAGTTGATGCCCGCCGCAATGACCTGCCGAGTCTTTTTGCCGGTGATGTCGCTGCCGTTCAGAAGCACCCGGCCCCGCAGAACCTTGTCCATGCCGAAAATTGTGGTGGCCATTTCCGTGCGCCCCGCGCCCACCACGCCCGCCACACCCAGGATCTCGCCGGGCCAGACCTTCAGGCTCACGTCAGAGAAGCCGTAGCCGCTGAAGTTTTCAAGCTCCAGCACGGGCTGGGCGGAGTAATCCACCTTGGAGGTTCCCGCCGACTTGGTCTGGGTATTGACCTCCGCGTCGGGAGGGAGCAACCCTTTCACCAAATCGTCACGGGTGAAGTTGTCCACTGGGCCTTGGACGGTAATGGTGCCGTCCCGCATGATAGCCACATGGGTGGAGATGTCAAACACCTCCGCCAGACGGTGGGTAATATAGATGATGCCGATGCCCTTTTCCCGCAGGTCCCGCACCACTTGAAAAAGGCTCTTCACCTCGTCGAAGGTGAGGGCGGAGGTGGGTTCGTCCAGGATCAGTAAGCGGGCATGGCGCAAAATGCCCCGGAGTATCTCCACCATCTGCTGTTCGGCGATGGAAAGGCTGCCGGCCTTGCGGCCCAGGTCCAGGTTCCACCCCACGTCCCTCATGGTATCGACCAGTTCCTTATGTAACTCCGCCTTGCTCTTGTCGAAGCCGATGATGACGTTCTCCTCCACCGTCATATTGGGGAAAAGCAGAGGCTCCTGGGGCACCATATAAATGCCCTGGGCCAGTGCCTCAGCGGGGCGGTTCAGCGCCACCGTTTGGCCGTTGATCGCCAATTCCCCGCTGTCATGGCTGTAGATGCCCATGATAATCTTCATCAGCGTGGACTTGCCCGCACCGTTGCCGCCGATGAGGGCCAACACCTCTCCCGGCATGATATCCAGACCGATGCCCTTGAGCACGGCGTTCAGGCCAAAAGATTTATAGATGCCCCGCACGGACAGCAGGGGGGCAGTCGTCCCTGTGTTTTCCTTATCTCCCATTCCAACTCCCCCATTTCAGTGTGCAGCGCACAAATGTCCAGAGAAATCTCTTTTTGCTGTTTGTGTTATCATAAGGTTTTTTCTTGCGTTTGTCAATATCGGCGAATCCTTTCTGTCGGAAATTTTTCTGAAATTTTTGGTGAAACTTTTGCTTTTTTCCGTTAAAAAGCATCAGTTTTGTATATGATGCACAGATTATTCTTCCGAATTTTGGTGTTATCCACAATTTTGCGAAAAGTGCAGGTTTTTTCTCGCTTTTATTTGACAGCGGCCTTGAGGGGGTGTTATACTATTGGCGTAAAACATTTGCAAGGTCAGAGAACTTTTGTCGTATTTTGGAGCATATGGAAATGGACGAGAAATTAGACCGATTCAATAAGGCGGATTACGAGCACCGGCTGATGGTCAAGGCGGTGTGGTACTATTATATAGAAAACTACACCCAGCAGAGCATTTCCCATCTTCTGGGCGTCAGCCGCTCCAAGGTCATCACCCTGCTGGAGCGGGCCCGCCAGCTGGGCCTCATCCAGTTCAACGTCCAGCAGGACAGCAGCCGCCGGATGGAGATGGAACGGGAGCTTTTGGGCCGCTACGGCCTGCGGGACGCTTTCCTGGTTCCCGGCGCGGCCACCCTGACCAATCCCAATGAGAGCATTGCCCAGGCCGCCGCCATGTACATATTACGCCGGGCGGCGGACAACGCTTTCATCAACATGGGCTACGGCGACACCACCAGCCGCATCCTTAACCACCTGGCCACGGCAGCGCAGCTTCCTTTGAACGTAGTGAGTCTGGCGGGGGGCGTCAATTACTACCTGCCCAACATGAATTCCAATGTGTTCAACGCCCGGCTGTACCTGATTCCATCCCCCCTGCTGCTGTCCAGCGCCGGGCTGCGGGACTCCCTGCGGCGGGAGCCGGACGTGGAGGAGATCTTCCGCATGATTCCCCTGTCCAGCATGAGCGTGGTGGGCATCGGCTCCATGAACGACCGGGCCACCATCGTGAAAAACGGCATTCTCAACCAGAACGATTTCACCTTTCTGAAAATGCAGGGGGCGGTGGGGGATGTGCTCAGCCACTTCCTGGACAAAAACGGGAACGTGGTCTCCCACGGCATGGAAGGGCGGCTCATGAGCACCTCCATGGACCAGCTCAAGACGCTGGACAACGTCATCGGCGCGGCGGGAGGGCCGGACAAGGCGGAAGCCATCCTGGCCGTCCTCCGGGGGGGCTATCTGGATGTGCTTATCACCGATGAGGACACCGCCCAGCTCCTGCTGGACGCGCCGGATGTCTGATCTTCCTGTGAATACAACAATATTTCATCATACATCATAATTTAGGAGGAATTCCCATGGCTAAATACCTAATGGCAGTGGACGCGGGTACCGGAAGCGTCCGGGCGGTGGTCTTTTCCTTGGACGGCGAACAGGCGGGCTGCGTCCAGCAGGAGTGGTCCCACCGGGAGGACCCGCGCTGGCCGGGCAGTATGGACTTCGACTGGGTACATAACTGGGAGTTGGCCCGGGGTTGTGTCAAGGGCGTACTGGAGGAAACGGGGATTGCCCCCGCTGACATTGCCGCTGTGTCCACCACCTGTATGCGGGAGGGCATCCTGCTCTATGACAAGGACGGCAATGAAATTTGGGCCTGCGCCAACGTGGACGCCCGCAGCGATGCCCAGGTGGGTCAGCTCAAGGAACTGGACCCGGCACTGGAAAAGGAGGTTTACTTAAAGTCCGGTCAGACCTACGCCCTGGGGGCCCTGCCCCGCATTTTGTGGGTGCGGGACAACCTGCCCGAGGTCTACGAAAAGACTGCCACTGTTGGGATGTTCAACGACTGGTTGATTTATAAGCTTACCGGCAGGCTGGCAGTGGAGCCCAGCAATGGCAGCACCACCGGCATTATGGACCTGCAAAGCCGGGACTGGCTGCCGGAGATTGCGGAGAAGTGCGGCCTGCGGGCGGACATCTTCCCACCCGTGGTGGAGTGCGGCACCAATTTCGCCAAGGTGAGCGCCAAGGGCGCCGCGGACACCGGGCTGTTGGAGGGCACCCCCGTTGTGGTGGGCGGCGGTGACTGCCAGCTGGGTACGCTGGGCGTGGGGGCCTACAAGGCCAATCAGGCCGCCGTGTTCGGGGGGAGCTTCTGGCAGTACGAATTTAATACCGATTCCGGCAAGACCGACCCCGGCTGCCGGGTACGGGTGAACTGCGCCGCCCTGCCCGGCCTATGGCAGTATGAGGCCCTGGCCTTCAAGCCCGGTCTGGTCATGCGCTGGTTCCGGGACGGTTTCTGTCAGGCCGAGGCGGAGGAGGCCAAACGCACGGGCCGAGACACCTACGACCTGATGAACGAGAAGGCCGAGGATATCCCAGCCGGGTCCTATGGGATGCAATGCTGTTTCAGCGACACCATGAACTTCATCAACTGGAAGCACGCCAGCCCCACCTTCACCAACTTCCTTTTGGAGCCGGAGAAGTTCAACAAATATACCTTCTACCGGGCCATTCTGGAAAATACAGCCCTGCTGGTGCGGGGGCACATCGAGCTGGTGAAGGAGGCCACCGGACATGAGCCCGACGAGCTGATCTTTGCCGGCGGCGCGGCCAAGAGCGCTCTGTGGAGTCAGATCGTGGCCGACGTCACCGGGAAGCCGGTGAAGGTGCCCGTGGTCAAGGAGGCCACCGCTCTGGGCGCCGCTATCCTGGCAGGCGTGGGCGCGGGGATGTATGCCAGCGTGGAGGAGGCCGTGGAGCGGACGGTGAAGTGGGACCAGGTGTTCCAGCCAAACGCCTCTGTCAAGGCGGTGTATGACGAGCTCTATGCGAACTGGAAGGAAATTTATCCCACCCAGCTCGCCCTTTGCGACCAGGGACTGATCCGGAATATGTGGATCGCCCCCGGCCTCTGATAGGGTCAAATTTGGATAGGAGGAGAAGGATATGTTTATTGTCAACGAGAATGAGCGGGAATACCGCTTCGGTGAGAGCGGCCCGAAGTATTTGATGAAGGGCCCCCGAATGAATTTTGCTCTTGTGCGCTTCCGCCCTGGTGAGGACTTTCAGGCCCACTACCACAACGTGATGGAGGAGGATTTTTTCATTCTGGAGGGCAAGGTGGATATCGTGGTGGACGGCGTAAAGCACGTGCTTGGTGTGGGCGACCTGATCCACATCGAGCCCGGCGAGGTCCACTATGTGAAGAACGCCTATGACGAGCCGGTGAAGATGGTGTCCACCCTGGCCCCTTATCAGGAAGTGGACAAAGTGAACGTGGACAATCCGGTGTATTGAGGAGGCCGATTGCATGAAAACCATCAAGGCCGTCCCTATTACGGCGGAGAATTTTGCCCCTTACGGCTTTATCGCCAACATCACCGACCCTGGCGCGGCCTATGGTATGGGGGAATACCCCAGCGTGTTCCACCGGGACATGGTGCTGGCGCCCAATGCCAGCCCCGCCATCACAGCCTTCGGCAGTTTGAAAGTAGGCAAGCGGGATATGGTCATCGCCGATGCCGAGTATCACAGCTATGCCATGGAGGTGATGATGCCGCTGGATGACGACATGGTCATGGCCGCCGCCCCCGCCAATAGCGGCGAGGTGGAGTTTGACAAACAGGAGGCGTTCATCGTCCCTGCGGGCACTATGGTGGTGTTCCGGGCCGGAGCGTGGCATGGAGCGCCTTTCCCCGTCCACCACGACGGCACGGTGCTCATCTGTCTGCCCGAGCGGACCTATCTCAATGACACCAGCAAGATTCTCTTTACGGAGGAGCAGAAAATTCAAATTACGCTATGAGTGAATCTGAAGAAGCCCCGCGCCTATGGGCGGGGCTTCTTCAGTCTATTGAGAAAGTCTGCCTTGCGGCAGGCTTTCTCGCACATATGGGGAAAAATAAAGTCGGGTAAGAAAAATAATGAAAAAGGAGAAAATGGAGCGAAGCGTGGTGGAAGTATACTTGTGATGAATAGGAGGTTTGACAGCTTGCGGCGCTAGATCAGGCTGAAAACCATTTCCGCAGCGAGAATTTCAAATTCGGCATCCGCCACCGTATGAGGAGCGGGAAAGCCATGTTGAACCACACGCAGTTTTTGGGTTATACCAAAGGACCGGACGGCATCCTGCAAATTGTTCTGGTTGAGGCCGAAATCGTTCGCAAAATCTTTGAACTTTATATTCAGGGCAACGGCGTGCACAGAATCAAGCGCTATTGGAGGAAACCGGAATTAAAACCGTTACTGGAAAGACTTGGATTTACACTCGTAAAGAACCATTTATAAAATGACAAAATTTACGAGCAGTCACCTAAAATCAAACCTTTGTGACAAAATCCAACCGCATGAAAAAACACGATTTGACAATCGTGTTTTTTTCATGCCCAAAAGGAGACAGCAGCCATGCCAGATATGAACTTACCAAACTATTTTTATGGCGACGAGGCGATGCAGTTTACCTACTTCCGCATCCCCTGCCAGCTTATCACCCACCCCCGATTTAAGCACCTGTCCACAGACTCCAAACTGCTCTATGGGATGCTGCTTGACCGTATGAGCCTGTCCATCAAAAATGAGTGGTAATTCAAAAGGGGCTGCGTTATGACAATCAAGCCGTCCACCGCGCTGCGGAACGAATACCTGCAAATCTCGCTCTTAGCCGGCGAGCTGTCAACGTCAATCTAAAATTGTAAGAAAACGCCGGACAAATTTTGTCGCTTTTCGGCGAGGGAGGGGTAACAAATTCTCGATCCAGCGTGTCCAGTCAATGGCGTTGTCACTTACTTTGGGAAACCTGCCGGGGCGGAGATTGACGCGGTACTCGATGGAGGACAGATGCTCGTCATTTACAACTTCCATGCGCTTCTCAAGCCCCAGATAGGCAGAGTCTCCGTACACAACCCCGTCATCTTCCCGAATCAGCCCGTGGGCCACCGTCACATCGTGGACATTGGCGGCTGTAGCCTCTATCGTGTGGACATAGCCTGTCCCAGCGTCCACACCCGCATGGCACTTCATCCCGGACCGCCATTGGTTCCCCTTGAGAACCAAAAACGGATTTTAGAGGACTCCGCAAGAAAGAACGGCTTTACCAATATCCGGCATTTTACTGATGACGGAATCCGGGGGACTACGTTCAAGCGTCCGGGGCTTGACGCTATGTTAGACGAAATCCGGGCGGGGAACGTGGCAACGGTTATCATCAAAGACCAGAGCCGAATCGGGCGTGACGTGGTTGAAGTGGGGCTTTTGAAGCGCACCTTTGACGAATACCATGTGCGTTTTATCGCCGCCAATGACAACCTTGACACCGCCAACGGCTTTGATATTATGTCTATCTTCCGTGACGTGATAAACGAGTGGCACGCCGAACAGTACGGTTATAGCAACAAATATTTTTTTGGTTAGTACGTTTGCGGGTATTCACACCAACCAAAAATGGAGCGGGTGAACTTCTTAAAAATACTCTAATCAGCCGGGGAACCTATCCAGCGCACTCCGCAAGGGCCAGGATTTCCCCGGCCCTTTTGCGTTTACGGCCCTTTTCCTCCGGCTCCAGATAAAGAGCCTGAAATTCCTCGAAGGATACGTTGAACTCAATATCCAGCTCATAGCCCCGCTTGGCGCGGACGGCTTTCACAAACTGAGCCACAACCATTTTCTTTGCTTCAAGGGAACAGTTGTTATACAGCTCGGCCCAATTCATCAGCTGAGTGTATTCCTTCTGTACCTGCTCGGCGCAGGACACGGTTTCCCGTACTTCCAGTTCCGCCGCCTGTATCTGGCTTTCCAGCTCCTTCAGCTGGGCGGCGGTTTCGTCCATCAGGCTGTTCAGCAGGTCGGCGCTGAAACGGCTGTTACCCTGGATAACTTTCAGCGTCTCGGCTCGTAAATCCTGATAAGCCCTCTGCTTCTGTTCGTAATCGTCATGCAGACGCTTCGCTTTCATTTTGGCAAGGTCAACTTCCCGCCTTCTCTGCTTCGCAAGCAGCGTTTGGGGCGGGGCCTTTTGGATTTGCGACAGCTGGATGCGGATGATCTGCTCCACAAGGTTGTCCAGCTTTTCAACACTGAAAGAAGTCTGCCCGTCACATTTCCCAGGGGCGAATGTCCTGTTGAAGCACTTATAGCTGGAACAGGTGCTTGTGCTTACAGTGCCGTCCTTCTTCTGATACTTGTGGCCGGAGGTTGCCAGCATGAGACGCGCCCCACAACAGCCGCAATAGACATTTCCCACCAAAAGGGACCGGCCCCTTGTAGTGAGGGGGGCTTCCCGTTTTTGCACCTTCCGCTCACCGGCGATTTCCAACGCCCTGAAAAACAATTCCTCGTCAATGATTTTCAGGTCTGGCAGCAATTCCGATTTACTGTCGCCTCTGTGGATCACACCGATGTAGATGGAGTTTTTCACAGCCCTGTTAATCATGCCCACGGTCACTTCGCCGCCGTCCTTCCTTCGTATGCCCTGCTCCCTGAAATAGCGGCAAAGACGGAGCGCCCCGTAACCCTCATAGACATATTTCTGAAAAATCAGCTTGACAATCTCCGCGTCCTCCGGGTCTATCACGAGGTCTCGCACGTCCTGATTTTTCTTGTTCATGCGGCCTGTCTTTTCGGCCCGATAGCCAAAAGGTGCGCGTCCGCCGATAAAGCGGCCCTCCTGAGTCAACTGTTCAATCCGAGTTTTGACACGCATTAGACGAAAGGGACTAATCGTTACGGAAATGAGGCGAAAAGCCTATGGCAATCAACAATATTTATTATGTGGATATGGAGAAGCGTTTCCTGGACTATCAAAACGGAACTGTCAACATGCGTAATCTGCATCCCATGGTTTATGATGACAGGAATGTTGCGCTGGCAGAAAACTTGCGCGGTGTCCCAACGGGCTAAAGCTGGGTACGCCCGACAGCGGCAAGTCCATGTCCTGCAAGTCCGAGATTGTCAGCGTGTTCCTGACGACCCCGGACGATATTTTTGTCTGCGACCCGGAGGCCGAATATTTTCCCCTTGTCCAGCGGCTTCACGGGCAGGTTATCAA
>CAJUQN010000019.1 GCA_910588625.1 uncultured Oscillospiraceae bacterium | reverse complement strand
TGACTTTTGTCTATTTTGCTCTTGTTGTGGATGCTCTTATGTGAACACGGCCTAGTTTGTTGATCAGCACAGTGGTACCCGAGTAACAGTTGCCTTGGAGCGGGTCGATATTGTAGGCCATGATATCACACTCTCTCGGCGGTCTTGGAAAGATGCTTCAGATAATCTGCCAGTGTGGCATCTCCGCGCAGGATTCGCTCACATTGCTTCCGCATCTCCGCCGTTACCTCACAGCCCTCCATCCGAACGGAAGCCTCAGCGTTATCCATAGACCGAGAATAACTCTTTTGACTAAAATTGTTCATAAAAAAGGCTCCTTGCCATAAAAGCAAGAAGCCTGGAGCTGGTAATGTGACTCGAACACACGACCTGCTGATTACGAATCAGCTGCTCTACCAACTGAGCTATACCAGCGTTTGCTATGAGAACCGGCCCCTTGCCGGATTCTTTTTTAGTTTACCACAGTTTTGGGGATTTGAAAAGAGTTGCCTTACATATAACCCAAGAACCTTATTGATTATGAATCACAACAAAAAATATTTTAGCACAAGCACCCTAGTTGAGTCAAGAGCGAAGGTAAAAATTATCTGTGAAAATTCGTCATAACTCAGAGCAGGGAAAGTAGAAGATAGGGGAATCCATGGATTGCATTTTCTGCGTCACTGTGCTAAACTACCATATTATAAATACTGCTTTGAAGCATGAAAGGACCTGAAACCATGATTGACAGCTGGAATATCACCATCCCAGAGCTCACCGGCGACGAATCCCGCAGGGCCTATATCTACCTCCCGGATTCCTGGGAGGCTGACCCTGACCTACGCTATCCGGTGCTGTATATGTTTGACGGACACAACGTGTTTTTCGACGGGGACGCCACCTATGGTAAAAGCTGGGGTATGGGTGAATACCTGGATGCAACCCAGACACAGATTATTGTGGCGGCGGTGGAGTGCAACCATCATCCGGATAATGGACGGCTGTCGGAGTACTCTCCCTGGTCATTTTACACCGGTGGTTTTGGCCGGGTAGCAGGGCGGGGGAGAACTACCATGGAATGGCTGGTCTACGCCTTTAAGCCGCAGATTGATCGGGAATTTCCTACCCTTCCAGGCAGAGAGAATACTTTCATCGCGGGGAGCTCCATGGGTGGATTGATGACTCTGTACGCTGTGCTGGAGTACAACCGCTATTTCTCCCGGGGAGCGGCGCTGTCGCCCTCTCTGTGGGTGGCTCCGGGGAAAGTGGACACACTCATCCGCACCGCTAGAGTGTCCCCCGGCACGGTGCTGTATATGGATTACGGTTCCCGTGAGTTGTCTAACCACGCCCAGACCTTCAAGCTGCTGGGCCGGACGGCTGCAGCTTTACTGGACCGGCACATTTTGCTGGATTTTCGCTTGGTCCCCGGTGGCGACCACAGCGAGGCCAGTTGGGAGCGGCAGATTCCATTTTTTATGAACACTCTGCTCTATGGGCGGGAGGATTAATAAACAAGAAACCGAGGAGAGATTATGGAGACGCAATATTTCAAGGACTACAGCCCCGCTTTAGACCGGGAGATGGAGTGCAAGGTGTATGGGCATACGGGACGTCCGGTGCTGTTTATTCCTTGTCAGGATGGCCGGTTCTTTGATTTTGAGAACTTCCGCATGACCGACGCCTGGGCGCCCTGGATCGAGTCGGGGCAGGTAATGGTGTTCTCCATCGACACCATAGATGCGGAGAGCTGGTCCGACAAGAGCGGCGACCCCTATTGGCGTATCCGCCGCTACGAACAGTGGATCGCCTATATCACTGACGAGCTGACGCCCTTTATGCGAGCCATGGTGAATGAGCGCAACGGTTGGGACGGCGAGCCCGGCGTGATGGTGTTCGGGTGCAGTTTGGGTGCTACTCACGCCGCTAACCTGTTTTTCCGCCGCCCGGACTTGTTCGACCGGGTGCTGGCTCTCAGCGGTGTTTACAGTGCAGACTACGGTTTCGACAGCTACGTGGACGAGGTGGTTTACCGAAATTCTCCCGTCCATTACCTGTCCGATATGCCCAACGATCACCCCTTTATTGAGCTGTACAATCAGAAGAAGGGGGTCATCTGCGCAGGCCGCGGGCCCTGGGAGATTCCGGGAACCACCATGTGGCTGGCGGACATCTTCCGGCAGAAGGACATCCACATCTGGGTTGATCTGTGGGGCTACGACGTGGCCCACGACTGGGACTGGTGGTATAAGCAGGTAGCCTACTTTGTGCCGTATCTGTTGGATCAAACCTAAATTTGCCGTGAGGCAGTAATAAAGAGAGAAGGAAGCACCTATGAAAAATGTGATCTTCATTTCCCCCAATTTTCCCACCAACTACTGGCAGTTCTGCCGGGAGCTGAAAAGCAACGGGCTCAATGTGCTGGGTATTGGCGACGCGCCCTATGATGAGCTGACCAATGAGCTGCGGGACAGCCTCAATGAGTATTACAAGGTGGGCAGCCTGGAGAACTACGACGAGGTTTACCGCGCTGTGGCCTACTTTATCTTTAAGCACGGCCGGGTGGACTGGCTGGAGTCCAACAACGAGTACTGGCTGGAGCGGGATGCCCGGCTGCGCACCGATTTCCACATCACCTCCGGCTTCCAGAGCGATGACATTCCCCGCATCAAGTTCAAATCCAAGATGAAGGAGTTTTATGAGAAGGTTGGCATCCCGGTGGCACGCTATCACCTGGTGGATGATTTCAAGGGCTGCATGGCCTTCATCAAAAAGGTGGGCTGGCCTGTGGTGGTGAAGCCGGACAACGGTGTGGGCGCCTCCGATACCCACAAGCTGTCCAGCGAGGAGGATTTGAAGTGCTTCTTGGAGATCAAGCAGCCCATCACCTACATCATGGAGGAGTTCATTCACGCCGAGGTCAACTCCTATGATGCCATCATTGACTCCAACGGCAACCCCATCTTTGAGACGGGCAACGTCACCCCGATGTCCATCATGGACATCGTCAACGAGGAGGACAACTCCATCTACTACATCGTTAAAGACCTCCCCGCTGACACCAGAAAGGCGGGCCGGGCTACGGTAAAGAGCTTCGGTGTCAAGAGCCGTTTCGTGCACTTTGAGTTCTTCCGGCTCACCCAGGACCAGGAGGGCATGGGAAAGAAGGGCGACGTGGTGGCCTTGGAGGTCAATATGCGTCCCTGTGGCGGGTTCAGCCCCGACATGATGAACTTTGCCAACTCAACCAACGTGTATAAAATCTGGGCGGACATGATCGCCTTTGACAAGTCCACCCTGGAAACCGGTGAGCACGTATTCTGCGCTTATGCTGGCCGCCGGGACGGCAAGCCGTTCGCAATGGACCACGAGGCCATTATGGAGAAGTACGGAGAGCGCATGAAGATGGTGGGCCGCATCCCCGACGTGCTGTCCGATGCCATGGGCAACCAGATGTATGTAGCCGCCTTTCCCACAAAGAGGGCGCTGGACACCTTCTACAGGGATGTTTTGAAGTTGAAAAAGAAGTAATTCTCCAAATTCCGCGTCTGATTTTCAGACGTGGAATTTTTTGCATATTTTTCCTCTGCTGGGCCATACTAACGGCACCAATGTAAAGGAGGGACTTACTCATGTCCAATCTGAGCGCCAAAGAGCTGTCCGCGTTAGAGGACCAGCTTGGCTTTGAGCGGATGCTGTGCTGCAAGTACCAGGACGCCGCCCAGGCAACTCAGGAAACTGAGCTGAAAAGCACCTATAATCAATACGCCGCCCAGCACAAGCAGAACTACGACACTCTGCTGGGCTTTCTGAAGTAAGGAGGACGGACCATGAAGGAAAACGAGATCATTACTGACCTGCTGCTCACTGAGAAGAAGATGAGCACCAATTACAACCTATTCGCCTCTGAGTGTACCAACGTGCAGCTGCGGGATACTTTCGTTAACCTGTTGACCCAGGGACACAAGACTCAGACCCAGCTCTTTGAGACGGGCAAACAGAAGGGCTGGTACAAGGTGGAGCAGGCCCAGCCCGAGCAGATCGCCCAGGCGTCCCAGAAGTTCACCAACCAAGCGCCCACCATCACGGGATAAGTTCCTTTTTCCTGTAAGAAAAAGGACTCAAAAGAGAACTTTTAGTTCGTTTCCAAAGGAATGTTAAACTTTGAGTTTTTGCCCGGTGACGAAAGAGCGCTTTGCTGGGAAGCGGTAAATCTTAAAAAAGGCTAAAGTATGCCCCCGGTGTCTGGAAACGCCGGGGGTATTTGTGATATACTACACACTGAGTAAGAAACTGGAGGGAATGCCCATGGAGACCGCCAACATTCTTGTTGTGGAAGATGATGCCGATATCAACCGCCTGCTGTGCACCATTCTGGAGGGAGCGGGGTACACTTGCCGGGCTGCCTTTTCTGGAAGTGAGGCTCTGCTGTGGGCGGAGAAGTACGACTATGACCTCATCGTGCTTGACCTGATGCTCCCCGGCGTGACGGGGGAGGAGCTCATTGCCAGCATCCGCCGGGGCAAGACTATGCCCATCATTGTGGCCTCCGCCAAGGTGGGGGTGTCCGACCGGGTAAACGTGCTCAAGCTAGGGGCGGACGACTTTATTCCCAAGCCTTTCGACAACGCTGAGGTGCTGGCGAGAGTGGAGGCCCAGCTGCGCCGCAGCCGGGAGTTTTCCGCGCAGAAGGCGGATGTGCTCTCCGTGGGTCCTTTGACCTTAGACCGGGAGAGCCACATCGCCATGGTGGACGGGAACGATCTGACCCTGACGGGCCGGGAATTTGACATATTGGCCCTGCTGATGGAGAATCCCCGTCGGGCCTTTTCCCGGGCACAGATTTACGAAGCAGTCTGGGGCGAGGACTTTTTGGGGGACGAAAACACGGTGAACGTCCACGTAAGCAACCTGCGTTCCAAGCTGTCCAAGGCGGACCCGGACCGGAGCTATATCAAGACGGTGTGGGGCATCGGGTTTAAGCTGGCCGATATTTAGGATTTCTTTAGACTTCCTTTGAAGAGTTTTGGCCTTTCTGCGATAAGCTATAGCCACAACGAAGAGAAAGGCGGGAACGCTATGAACGAAAATACAGCGGTGATGGCAACCTATGGGCTGCAAAAAGCCTATGGTTCCTGCAAGGCGCTGGACGGCGTGAATATGCTGGTGCGCCGGGGGGACGTATATGGTTTGGTGGGCCGAAACGGGGCGGGGAAGACCACTCTCATGCGGATGATTACAGGTCAGTCCGAGGCCACGGGAGGCGAGATGGAGCTCTTTGGAGCATCGGGGAAAAATATGAGGGCCCAGCGGTCCCGTACGGGGGCCATGATCGAAATTCCCTCTTTTTCGCCCTTCCTCACGGCTCGGGAGAACCTGGAATACTACCGCCTCCAGAGGGGGATCCCCGGCAGGCAGACGGTGGACGAGGTGCTGGAGCAGGTGGACCTGGCGGATACGGGGAAAAAGAAGTTCAAATCCTTTTCCCTGGGCATGAAGCAGCGGCTGGGGCTGGCCTTGGCGCTGATGAACCATCCGGACTTCCTCATCCTGGACGAGCCCATCAACGGCCTGGACCCGGAGGGGGTGGCGGAGTTCCGGCAGATTCTGCGTCAGCTCAACCAGGAGCGGCAGACCACCATTCTGGTTTCCAGCCACATCCTGTCCGAGCTGTCCAACGTGGCCACCCGCTACGGTTTTATGGAGCAGGGCAAGATCCTGGAGGAGATCTCCGCCGAAGCCCTCCACGACAAGTGCCGCACCTGTCTGCGGCTGGAGGTGGACAACGCCGCCAAGGCCGCCGCTGTTCTCCAGAGCGAGCTGGGTACGGACAAGTTTGAGGTCCTGCCCAACAATGTGGTCCAGCTCTACGCCTGCCTGGACGACCCCAAGCAGGCGTCCTACGCCCTGGCCCGAAACGGAGTGGCCCTGCTGGCCATGGAGCAGAAGGGCGCGGACCTGGAAGCGTATTTCCTTGACCTGATCGGAGGTGGGCGCCATGTTTAACTATATCCGCGCTGAGATTTACAAGCTGCTCCACCGGCCCTATACCTATATCGCCCTTGGGGTCATGCTGGCATTGGAGGCGCTTTATACGTCCATGTTTGCCTTCCACAACGCCCATTCTATGGCCACTCCTTTCGGCGGGGCCATCATCACCATCATAGAGATGGGAGTCATCGGCTTTTGCACCTGCCTGCTCACCGGGGATATCGTGTTCGCGGGGCAGTACAAAAATTCCACGCTGAAAAATGAGGTGTCCTTTGGCTTAAGCCGCACTCAGATTTACCTGGGCAAATTCCTGGCCCAGACCATGCTGTCCATCGTGTATCTGGTGGTCATGATGGCTTTCTTCCTGGGGCTTTGCGCGGTCTGCCTGCCCATGGAATCGGAGTCCGCCGCGTTCTACGCCACATCGGAGGCGCTGGCTATCGTGGGCTACTTCCTGTCAGTAGGGCTTCCGCTGTGGATCGGCGCTCAGGCGGCGCTATGTATGTGCCTGTTTTTGGTGAACGGGGAGATGGCCAGCTCCTTCCTCTATGTGGGCATTGTGTTCGTGCTGGAGACTTTCATCGATCTGGCGGGACTGCTTATCCGGGGACCGGTGGGAAATGCGCTGCTTAAGGCGGTCCCGTATTTCCCTGTGCAAATGCTGAATGGAGCCAAAAGCGTGGTGGGCGACGTGAGCTATCTGGGCAGGGCATGGCTGGTGGGGGCATTTTGGGTCATCGTCTGCACCGCCGTGGGCCTGTATGGATTCAACCGAAAGGAGATCAAATAACCATGAAACGGAGAAAACGGATGGAAGCGGTGCTTTGGGCCGTCATCGCGGCGGCAATGATAGGCGGACTCAGCCTGATTCTTCAGAAGCCGAAAAAATGAGCCGGTTTCCGCCGGGCCGAAAGGCCCGGCAAAAGCCGTTTGATGGGGTGTTCTAATGAAAATTCCTGTAATCGTGTTCTTCCTGCTCCTCATGGTTCTGTTCGGATGGAATGGTTTTTGATCATTGCCGGGGGACCTATGGGCATTCTCGGCCCTATCCTGCTGGTGCTGCTGGGGCTTTGGATGGGCCGGGGCGAACGCTCCCCCTGGTACGTCAAGGTGATCCTTGTCGTTTTGCTCGTGCTGCTGGTTTTGATTATGCTGGGGGTTATTTGACGAAAGGGGGCGCGGCGTTCCATGAAAACCGCCATGATCATTGTCTTGCTGCTGGTGATTGCCGTCCAAGCGGTCCGTCGGTACACCCTGGAGCGTGGGCTGTGTCGGGCTGCCAGCCAGATGAGAGCCCAGATGGCCGACGAGACTACGGCCCGCCTGTCCCTGCCATGTCCCAGCGCCGGGGCGGAGGAGCTGCTGGTCTGCCTCAACGACCTGCTGGAGCTGCGCCAGGAGGAGCGGGCGGGCTACCGCCGCAAGGAGCAGGAGCTGCGCCAGCAGATTGCCAACGTGTCCCACGACCTGCGCACGCCGCTGACCTCTATTCTGGGCTATTTGCAGCTTTTGGAGCAGAAGGAGCTGCCCCCGGAAAAACGGCAAGAGTACTTCCAAGTCATCGAGGGGAGAGCGCGGACGCTTCAAGTTTTTATCGCCACATTTTATGACCTGTCCCGTATCGAAGGGGGAGAACTGCCTTTGGAGCGGGAAAAGGTGGACCTGGGCCGCGCCCTGTCCGACCAACTGGCGGCAGCTTATGAGCAAATTGAGGAGACAGGGCTTGCCATGGAGGTGGACATTGCGCCGGACCTGCCCCCGGTCTGGGCGGACAGGGGAGCGGTGACCCGCATTTTCTCCAATCTGCTGACCAATGCCCTGCGCCACGGAATGGATATGCTGTCGATTAAATTGTATCGGTTTGGGGGATATGTCATCTCCTCCTTCTCCAACCGTGCGGATGATTTGACGGAGGAGGATGCCGCCCATGTGTTTGAGCGTTTTTATACTGCGGATAAAATGCGTACAGGTCAATCCACAGGCTTAGGCTTGGCCATCGTTAAGGCGCTGACGGAGCGCATGGGTCACATGATTTTTGCCCGTTGGGAAAAAGGAGTATTCACCATAGAAGTGCGCTGGAGCATTTGACATATCTTGTCTAATTTTACAAAACGTTAAAGGGCCGGCGCTTTACGTCGGCCCTTTTTTATAGTATAATGTCAACAATCTGAAAAATTTGGAAGAACTCAGAGAAATAAAAAGCAAAGGGGCCGATACTATGGCTCAACAGGCACAATTCCAACAAGCGCCGCCGCCCAAGCGCCGCCGGGACAACGATTACTCAAAGCGCCGGGCGGACCGTGCTTCACGTTCCGCTCGAGAGCCAGAGCGTGTATTCCCCGACCCAAAGCTGGGCCTGACCACGGCTCAGGCGGCGGACCTTCTGGAGCAGGGTCTAGGCAACGAGATGGTAGAGAGCAACGCCAAGTCCACCGGCCAAATCATCCGGGAAAACACACTGACTTTTTTCAACCTGGTGTTTGTGGTCCTGGCCGCTTTGTTAGTGTTAGCCGGAGACTTCAAGGACATGATGTTTCTGGGGATCGCGGCGGTAAACTCCATCATTGGCATTGTTCAGCAGCTCCGTTCCCGGGCCACTCTGGAAAAGCTATCCCTGATTAGTGAGTCGCGGGTAAAAGTGGTGCGGGACGGCCAGCTTGGCACCGTTCCCGTCCACAAGCTGGTGCGGGAGGACATTGTGGAGCTGGGCGCGGGCGACCAAATCCCGGCCGACGGTCCGGTGATGTCCGGCCAGGTGACGGTGAATGAAGCCCTGATTACCGGTGAGGCTGACCCTATTACCAAGGACCCCGGCGATGAGCTTTTGAGCGGCAGCTTCGTGGTATCCGGCAAGTGCCGTGCCCGGTTGGACCGGGTGGGCAAGTCCAGCTATGCTGCCCGATTGTCCCTAGAGGCCAAGACCGATCAGGGCGTGGGCCGGTCGGAGATGATGAAGTCACTGGACCGGCTGATCCGGTTTATCGGTTTTGCCCTCATCCCCATCGGCACGGCGCTGTTCTACAATGAGCTGATGGTGCAGGGCAACAAGTTTGACCAGGCCGTCCCCGCCGTAGTGGCCGCCCTGATTGGAATGATCCCCGAGGGGCTGTACCTGCTGACCAGTGTGGCGCTGGCAGTGTCCGTTATGCGTTTGGCCCAGCGCCAGACCTTGGTGCACGAGCTGTCCGCTGTGGAGACCCTGGCCCATGTGGATGTGCTGTGCGTGGACAAGACGGGCACCATCACCCAGCCGGAGATGACTGTGCGGGAGGTGGTTCCTCTGGACGAGGACCGCTATCCCGCGGCAAAGGTGGAGGAGATTTTCAACGCCTACTATCGAGCCATCGACGCGGACAACGACACTGCCCGAGCTATGGCGGAGAGATTCAACAAATCCTCCATCTGGCAGGCGGACCGCACTGTGCCGTTTACCTCGGCTAGCAAATGGTCAGCGGTGGTGTTTAAGTCCTACGGCGCCTATGTGGTAGGTGCGCCGGAATTCATCATGAAAGCCCGTTATGCTGATCTGGAGCATATGGTCACGCCATATCAGGAGCAGGGCTGCCGGGTACTGTTGTTGGCGAAATGTGGAAATGCAACTAGGGACGGGGGATTGTCCGGCACGATTGAACCCCTGGCTCTAGCGGTCATCAACAATCCCATCCGTGAGGAGGCGCCGGAGACCTTCCGATACTTTGCCCAGCAAGGGGTGACGGTGAAGGTCATCTCCGGTGACAACCCTTCCACCGTATCTAGTGTGGCGGTCCAGGCGGGCATCGATGGGGCGGACCGCTTCGTGGACGCTGCGACGCTGAAGGAACCTGCGGATTATACCCGCGCTGTGCGGGATTACAATGTGTTCGGACGGGTGACGCCTGACCAAAAGCGCAAGCTGGTAAAAGCCTTGCAAAAGGCGGGACACACCGTAGCTATGACTGGGGACGGCGTCAACGACGTGCTGGCGCTGAAGGACGCCGACTGCGGCATTGCCATGGCCTCCGGCTCCGAGGCGGCCTGTCAAGTGGCCCAGGTGGTGCTGCTGGATTCCAACTTTGCCTCCATGCCCGAGGTGGTGCAGGAGGGACGGCGGGTCATCAATAATATCCAGCGCTCAGCGGCGCTCTACCTGGTGAAGAACATTATGTCGCTGTTCCTGTCCCTAATCACCCTGTTCGCTGGGTTTCCGTATCCGTTTGTACCCATTCAGCTCACTTTGATCAGCGCCCTGACCATCGGCGCGCCCTCCTTCGTGCTGGCGCTGGAGCCCAACCACGAGCTGGTGAAGGGCCGCTTTATGCCCAACGTGCTCCGCCGGGCTCTGCCCGGAGGGCTGGCTAATATCATTCTGATGATTTTTATCGAGCTGTTTACGATGGCCTTTGACTTTGAGCGCGTCACCCTATCCACCCTGGCCACCGTCATCATGGGTGAGGTGGGATTGCTGGTGCTGTACTACATTTCCAGGCCCTTGGATTGGAAGCGGTGGACGCTGTTGGGTACCATGTCGGTGGCCTTTGTCATCGCGGTGCTGGGTTTTGGTTCCATGTTTGAACTGACGCCCTTGGACTTTCAATCCGGGCTGGTAATTGTGGTGTTTCTTATGCTTACCCCGTCGGTAATCTTCGTATTTGAGCGAGGACTTGAGCTGATAGAACTGTTGGTGACTGTGTGCAAAAAGAGGCTTGGCAAACCAGGACCGAGACGCGCCGCGTCTCGGGATCGATAATTTAAAATAAAAATAGAGGACCCACCGGTTCGGTGTGGCCTCTATTTTTACGCTGTTTGATGTGCTACTCCTCGGCCTCCTGATGGTCGTGCTCGTGACAGCAGGAACAATCGCCGCTGCAGAACTGCTCGGGTTCGTAAGCGATGCCATTCTTGTCATAATAGTCTTTGATGGCGGCACGTACTGCCTCCTCCGCCAGTACGGAGCAGTGGATCTTGTGGGCGGGAAGGCCATCCAACGCCTCCACCACAGCCTGATTGGTGAGGGAAAGGGCCTCCTCCACCTTCTTGCCCTTGATGAGCTCAGTGGCCATGGAGCTGGTGGCAATGGCACTGCCGCAGCCGAAGGTCTCAAACTTCACGTCCACGATGATACTATCCTCGATTTTGAGGTACATCTTCATTATGTCGCCGCACTTGGCGTTGCCCACCTCGCCCACGCCGTCAGCGTTCTCAATCTCACCCACGTTGCGGGGGTTGCGGAAATGGTCCATCACTTTTTCACTGTATAACATAGTTGCGTTCTCCTCTCTGTAATGCTTTCCAAACGGGGGACAAATCCCGGAGATAGTCCACGACCTCAGTGGTGGCCTTGACGATGTTTTCCACGTCCTCCATGGTGTTGTCCTGGTCCAAGGTCAGGCGCAGGGAACCGTGGGCCACCTCGTGGGGCCGTCCGATGGCCAGCAGAACATGACTGGGGTCCAGGGAGCCGGAGGTGCAGGCTGAACCGGAGGAGGCGGCGATACCTTTGTCGTCCAGTAACAGCAGCAGGGACTCGCCTTCGATGCCCTCGAAGCAGAAATTCACATTGCCGGGAAGCCGCCGAGTCCGATCGCCGTTAAGGGCGGAATGGGGGATTTTGGACAGCCCTTCGATCAAGGCATTGCGGAGCTTGGCCGCGTGGGCACCGTTCTCCTCCATATGGGCGGTGGCATCCTCCAGCGCTGCGGCCATGCCCATGATAGCGGGGAGGTTTTCCGTACCCGCCCGGCGTCCAGACTCCTGGGCCCCGCCGTGGATGAAGGTGAGCAATGGGATGCCCCGGCGCACATACAGCGCGCCCACGCCCCGGGGCCCGTGGAACTTGTGTCCGGACAGAGACAGCATATCAATGTTTTGGACGTTCACGTCAATAGGCAGATGCCCCACGGCCTGGACGGCGTCCACATGGAAAGGGATGCCCTTTTTCCGGCACACCGCGCCGATCTCTGAGATGGGCTGGATGGCGCCGATCTCATTATTGGCGAACATGACGGACACCAGAGCGGTGTCCTCCCGGATGGCGGCGGCCACGTCCTCAACCTGGACGATACCGCTCTCGTCCACGCCGATCAGCGTGACCTCAAAGCCCTCCTTGGACAGTTGGTCCATGGTGTGGAGAACAGCGTGGTGCTCAATGGCGGTGGTAATCAGGTGCTTCTTGCCTTTGCGTGCGCCCATTTTGGCGGCGCTGACGATGGCCTGATTGTCCGCTTCACTGCCGCCGGAGGTGAAATAAATCTCTCTTGCCTGGGCGCCGATGGCCTTTGCTACCGTTTCACGGGCGGATTGTAGCGCCTCCTTAGCCTGCTGGCCGGGGGAGTGGAGGCTGGAAGGGTTGCCCCAGAAGCGCTCCATGGCATCCAGCATAGCCTGCTGAGCGGCGTGGCTGGTCTTTGTAGTCGCGGCGTTGTCCGCGTATATCATGGCTTGTTCCATCTCCTTGAAGTCCGTAAAAAAGGGACCGTTTTTTGTTTCGCCCAAATCATACCGTAAAAAGCATACCTTGTCAATAGGAATTGTAGAAATTGTTTCAGCGATAACGGGACACAAAATGGATAAATATAGTGACCATTCATAAATGAAGTGAATATTTATCCGAATATGTGGAATATTACTCAGAAATGTCAGGGGAAAATCGGATAACTATGCAAAAAATCACTTGTCAATCGGGAAACAGGGTAGTATACTTTTACAAGCGGTACGGAAATGTGCCCGTTAACAATGGAAAATCGGAGGGAATCACCGTGACTGACGTAAAAAAAGTAGTGCTTGCCTATTCGGGCGGATTGGATACATCCATTATTATCCCCTGGCTGAAGGAGAATTACAACAACCCTGAGATCATCGCTGTGTCCGCCGATGTGGGTCAGGGAGACGAGCTGGACGGCCTGGAGGAGAAGGCCGTCAAAACAGGCGCCTCCAAGCTGTATATCGAGGACCTGACTGACATCATGGTGGACGAGGTGATCATTCCCTCCATGATGATGGGGGCTAAGTATGAGGACTATCTGCTGGGCACCGCCTTTGCCCGGCCCGTCATCGCCCGCCGCCTGGTGGAGATCGCCAAGAAGGAGGGAGCCGACGCCATCTGCCACGGCTGCACCGGAAAGGGAAATGACCAGGTCCGTTTCGAGCTGGCCATCAAGCGCTTCGCCCCCGAAATGCGCATCATCGCCCCCTGGCGGGAGTGGTCTATCAAGGGCCGCGACGAGGAGATTGACTACGCCGAGGCTCACAATGTGCCTTTGAAGATTTCCCGGGAAACCAACTACTCCAAGGATAAGAACTTGTGGCACCTGTCCCACGAAGGCCTGGACCTGGAGGATCCCGCCAACGAGCCGTTGTACGATAAAC
This sequence comes from uncultured Oscillospiraceae bacterium, assembly GCA_910588625.1. Lineage (GTDB taxonomy): Bacteria > Bacillota > Clostridia > Oscillospirales > Oscillospiraceae > Enterenecus. Next base: position 24,228 of record CAJUQN010000019.1, on the reverse strand, counting down.
CCGGCTTCCTGGAGATGGGCGTTTCTCCCGCCATGGCTCCCGACGCCCCCGCTTATGTCACCTTGGATTTTGAGAAGGGCTGGCCCGTTGCCATTGATGGAGAGAAAATGAAAGCATCTGACATCATCCGCAAGCTGAACAAGCTGGGTGGCGACAACGGCATCGGCCTACTGGACATCGTGGAAAACCGTCTGGTGGGCATGAAGGACCGGGGGGTGTACGAGACACCGGGCGGCTCCATTCTCTACCGGGCCCACGAGGTGCTGGAGATGATCACCTTGGACAAGGACACCAAGCACATGAAGTCCAAGCTGGCGGTGGATTTTGCCGACCTGGTCTACAACGGAAAGTGGTTTACCCCCCTTCGGGAGGCCCTCCAGGCCTTCGCCGTGGATACTCAGAAGCACGTCACCGGCCAGGTGAAACTGAAGCTGTACAAGGGCAACATCATTACCGCTTCCGTCACCTCTCCTGAGACGCTGTACTCCGAGAACCTCGTGACTTTCGAGGAGAGCGACTACGACCAGAAGGACTCCCAGGGCTTCATCAACCTGTGGGGGCTGCCCGACAAGGTCCAGGCACTGCGGGAGCAGGGAAAGCTGTAAAAAAATCATGCGGGCGGCCTATGGCCGCCTGCCCCATGAACAGGAGCGATTTGTATGAAACTCTGGGCGGGACGTTTCCAGAAGGAGACCGACACCCTGGTCAACGATTTCAACTCGTCCATCAGCTTTGACGCCCGGCTGTACGAGCAGGATATCCGGGGCTCCATGGCCCACGCCGCCATGCTGGGCAAGACCGGCGTGATTGAAGCACATGAGGCAGAAAAGATTGTAGAGGGCCTCCAGGCCATCCTGGCGGACATCGAGGCGGATCAGGTGGAGTTCTCCCTGGAAAACGAGGACATCCACATGAACATCGAGGCCCTGCTCACCCAGCGCATAGGCCAGACGGGTAAGCGGCTGCACACCGCCCGGTCTCGCAACGATCAGGTTGCCACCGATTTCCGGCTGTATGTGAAGGAGGAGATCCCCCACATCATCAGCCTGGTGCTGGATCTGGAAAAGGTGCTGGTGAAGAAGGCCAAGGCCAATCTGTCCACCGTTATGCCGGGCTATACCCATCTCCAGCGGGCCCAGCCCACCACCTTCGGACACTATATGATGGCCTACGCAAATATGCTCAAGCGGGATGTTACCCGGCTGGAGGACTGTTTGGAGCGGATGGACGAGTGCCCCTTGGGTTCCGGCGCACTGGCTACCTCCACCTATCCTGTGGATCGGTTCCAGACCGCCGCCGCCTTGGGTTTTGCCAAGCCCACCGACAACTCCATGGACTCGGTAGCTGACCGTGACTATGCCATCGAGCTGCTATCCGCGCTGTCCATCCTCATGATGCACCTGTCCCGTTTCTCTGAGGAGATTATCCTGTGGTGCTCCTGGGAGTTCAAATTCGTGGAGTTGGACGACGCCTATTCCACCGGCTCGTCCATCATGCCCCAGAAGAAGAACCCCGATGTAGCGGAGCTGGTTCGAGGTAAGACTGGTCGGGTATACGGTTCCCTTATCACCCTCCTTACCGTGATGAAGGGCCTGCCGCTGGCTTATAATAAGGATATGCAAGAGGACAAAGAGCCGGTATTCGACGCCATCGACACCGTGGAGCTGTGCGTCCCTGTATTCACCGCTATGCTGGATACGCTGACGGTGAAGGACAAGAACATGGCCCGAGCGGCGTCGGTGGGCTTCATCAACGCCACCGACTGCGCCGACTATCTGGTGAAGAAGGGGATGCCCTTCCGGGAGGCCTACATGATTGTGGGCCGTCTAGTCCATATGTGTATCCGTACAGGAGAAAGCCTTGACACCCTACCGTTGAAGGATTTCCGGGCCATCTCCGGCTTGTTCGACGAGAGCGTGTACGACGCCCTCCAGCTCAAGACCTGTGTCAACGAGCGCTGTGTGTACGGAGGTCCGTCGGAGGAAAGCGTGAAGAAGCAGATTGAGCTCATGGAGGAGTTTGTGGGCAAGCGCAAGACGGAGGTGTGACATGGAGCTGTTACCATTTTTCAAAAGTGTTATGGAGCAGGATCGAAGCGCTGTGGTCCTGTGCGACCTGGAGCACACCATCATTTACATGAACCCCGCGGCGGGTGAGCGGTACGCTAAATACGGCGGGATGGCGCTTGCAGGCAAAAGCCTGCTGGCCTGTCATTCTCCCCAGTCCAACGACATGATCCGCCGTGTGGTGGAGTGGTTCAAAGCGGACCAGGCCCATAACTTAATTTATACCTTCCGCAATGACAAAGAAAACAAAGATGTCTATATGATAGCCCTGCGGGATGACGGCGGAGAGCTTATCGGCTACTATGAGAAGCACGAGTACCGGAACCGGGAGACTATGAAACTGTACGATTTTAAGCCGTAATACGGCGTAGGACGTGACCTGAAATGAGTAGACCAAAAATTTACATCGATGGGAAAGAGGGAACCACCGGCCTGCAAATCTACGAGCGGCTGGGGGGGCGGGACGATATCGAATTGCTCCTCATCGACGAGGAAAAGCGAAAAGACGTGGAGAAGCGGCGTACGCTGCTCAACGCCGCTGACCTGGTGTTCCTGTGCTTACCGGATGCCGCAGCCCGTGAAGCAGTTTCCCTTGTCAACAATGAGCATACCAGGATTATCGACTGCTCCACCGCCCATCGCACAGCCCAAAACTGGGTGTATGGCTTCCCGGAGCTTCATGGACAGCGGGAGAAGATCAAAACCGCTAGGCGGGTGGCCAACCCTGGCTGCTATGCCACGGGCTTTCTGTCCCTGATGCGGCCGCTGGTGGAGATGGGGGCGCTGGAGCCGAACGCCTTTGTGACCTGCCATGCCCTGTCCGGCTACACCGGGGCGGGGAAAAAGGCCATCGCCCAGTATACAGACTCGGAGCGGGAGCAGGAGCTGGATTCCCCCCGCCACTACGCCGTCACTCTAGCCCACAAGCACATTCCGGAGATGATGGCGGTGAGCGGCCTGAAGCGCAGGCCTATCTTCATGCCCATGATCTGCGATTTTCCCCAGGGCATGACGGTGACGGCGCCGCTGTTTGCCGATCAGCTCCAAAAGGCGGCGTCCATTGAGGAGTTCCGGTCGCTGTACGGGCAGTATTACAGGGGCAGCTCTGTGGTGGAGCTGCGCCCCGCCGGCGCCCCCAGCTGCGGCTTCATTGGTTCCAACAACTTGGCGGGAAGGGATATCCTGCAAATCTTCGTCAACGGCGGCGAGGGGCTGCTGATGCTCACCGCCCGGCTGGACAACCTAGGCAAAGGAGCCTCCGGCGCAGCGGTCCAGAATATGAACCTGATGTTGGGCTTTGAGGAGACTAAGGGCCTGAACCTATGAAAAAGCGAAACGAAGTTTTGCTTCAAAAGTTTCTTTTCGGTCCCTTTTCTTTTTTAAAGAAAAGGGACAATACCGAATAGGAGTTGCGATCATGTTGAAAGAGATAGCGGGCGGCGTGTGTGCCGCCAAGGGTTTCCAAGCCGCCGGAATCCATTGCGGCGTGAAGGCGGGGGGCAGTCCGGATAAAAACGACTTGGCCATGATCCTATCGGAGCGGGAGTGCTCCGCCGCTGCCGTCTATACCCTGAATCGAGTGAAGGCTGCCCCCATCTATGTGACCATGGGCAACCTGGAAGACGGCGTATGCCGGGGCATCATCGTCAACAGCGGCAACGCCAACGCCTGCGCTCCCATGAGCCACGAGAACGCGGAGCAGATGTGCGCTCTGGCGGCCAAAGCCACCGGACTGAAGCCCAACGACTTCGTGGTGGCTTCCACCGGCGTCATTGGCCAGGAGCTGAACATTTCCGCCATCGAGAGAGGGATGCCCGCTCTGGCTTCCGGTTTGAAGGGTGACGGCTCGGACTCTGCGGCTCACGCCATCATGACCACTGACACGGTGAAGAAGGAGACCGCTGTCTCCGTGACCATCGGCGGTAAAACGGTGACCATTGGCGCCATTGCCAAGGGCTCTGGCATGATCCACCCAAACATGGGCACCATGCTCTGCTTCATTACCACCGACTGCGCCATCACCCACGATGTGCTCCAGGATGCCCTGCATGACATCGTCCCCCGCACCTTTAACCGGGTGACGGTGGACGGCGACACTTCCACCAATGATATGTGTGTGGTGCTGGCCAACGGCATGGCGGGCAACGAGCAGATCGAGTGGAAGGACGACAGCTATACCGTGTTCTACAAGGCTCTCCATCAGGTGTGTGAGACCATGGCCCGTTCCATCGCCGCCGATGGTGAGGGCGCTTCCCGTCTGGTGACTTGCACCGTTAAGAGCGCCCGCAGTGAGGAGAGCGCCGAGCGTCTGGCTAAAGCCGTGGTAAGTTCCTCTCTGGTAAAGGCGGCGCTGTTTGGCGCAGACGCCAATTGGGGCCGGGTGCTGTGCGCTATGGGCTACTCCAAGGCCCCTTTCCGCCCAGAGTATGTGGACATTGGTTTCTCCTCTATTCAGGGCAGCATCCTGGTGTGCGAGAAGGGCACCGGCCTGGATTTTGATGAGGAGCTGGCGAAAAAGATTCTAACCCAGGACGAGGTGGTCATTGACGTGTCCCTCAACGAAGGAAACCACGAGGCTACCTGCTGGGGATGTGACCTGACTTATGAATACGTGAAAATCAACGGTGATTACCGGACCTAACACAGATTTTCACAGCTTCGCCCCAGGGCGGAGCTGTGAATCTGCAATTCTTAATGATTAAAGGTGGTTTTAACCATGTCTTCCCTCATTGACCGGGCACAGGTGCTGGCTGAGGCGATGCCCTACATCCAAAAATACAGCGGAAAGACTGTGGTGGTGAAATACGGCGGCAACGCCATGATTTCCGAGGAGCTGCGTCAGGCGGTGATCTCGGACTTGATCCTCCTTTCTCTGGTGGGCGTCCGCGTGGTGGTTGTCCACGGCGGGGGGCCAGAGATCAGCGATATGCTGAAACGGGTCGGCCACGAGTCCAAATTTGTGGACGGGCTGCGCTACACCGACGAGGAGACCATGGAGGTGGTCCAGCAGGTGCTTTGTGGCAAGGTGAATAAGGATCTGGTAGCCCTGATCAACGGACAGGGCGGTCGGGCTATCGGTCTTTGCGGCATGGACGCCGACCTGTTTCAGGCCACCCAGCTGGAAGAAAAGTATGGCCTTGTGGGTGCCATCCAGAAGGTGGCCCCTGGCGTGGTAGAGGACGCGCTCCACAACGGCTATATCCCCGTGGTGTCCACCGTAGCCATGGGGACCGACGGCCCCACTGCCTACAACGTGAACGCGGATACTGCCGCCGCTAAGCTGGCGGTCGCCTTGAATGCGGAGAAGCTGCTGCTGCTCACCGATGTGCGGGGATTGCTCACCGATGCCAACGACGAAAGCACACTGATTTCTCTGGCTAGAGCCTCTGAGATCCCAGGGCTGGTGAAGGATGGCGTCATTCAGGGTGGTATGATTCCCAAAATCGACTGCGCCGTGGAGGCGGTGCGCTCCGGTGTCAAGAGCACGGTGATTCTGGACGGACGCATCCCACACTCCATCCTGATTGAGCTGCTCAGCGATGCGGGTGTGGGTACGATGATCACAGTATAAGGAGGTCAGGACCATGACCTTTGAGGAATTGAAGGAATTAGACAGCCAATACGTGGTTCAGAGTTATGGCCGTAATCCCATTGCCATCGACCACGGACAGGGGGCTGCCCTGTATGATGTGGAGGGCAGGGAGTACATTGACTTTGCCTCCGGCATCGGCGTTCTGTCAGTTGGGACGGCAAACTCAAAGTGGCAATCTGCCATCACTGAACAGGTGGGGAAGTTGGGGCACATCTCCAACCTATTCTATACTGAGCCTTATATCAGACTGGCGGAAAAATTGTGTACTCGCTCCGGCATGGCATCGGCGTTCTTCGGCAACTCTGGCGCGGAGGGCAACGAGGGCATCATCAAGCTGGCCCGAAAGTATTCCTGGGAGAAGTATGGCGAGGGGAGAGGTACTATCATTACCCTGAACCGTTCTTTCCATGGCCGCACTATCACCACGTTGGCTGCCACCGGTCAGGATGTGTTCCATCAGTATTTTTTCCCCTTCACTGAGGGCTTCCGCCGGGCGGACCCCAATATCGACTCTGTCCAGCAGGTGGCGGGCGATGATGTCTGTGCTATTTTAGTGGAACTGGTTCAGGGGGAGGGCGGCGTGCTGCCGCTGGATCCGGACTTCGTCCAAGCGTTGGCGAATTTGTGCGCGGACCGAGACTGGCTGTTTCTTGTGGATGAGGTGCAGACTGGCATAGGCCGTACGGGCTCCCTGTTCTGCTTCCAGCAGTACGGAATCCAGCCCGACGCGGTGTCTTTTGCGAAGGGAATCGCCGGAGGCCTGCCTATGGGCGGCTTCCTGGTGAACGAGAAGTGCAAAAAGGTCTTCGGCCCCGGTGACCACGCCTCCACCTTCGGCGGCAACCCGGTGTCCGCTGCCGCGGCCTGTGCGGTATTGGACATCCTGGACGACGAGACCATCACCCAGGTGAAGGAGAAGGGTGAATACCTGCGGAACGCTATTGAAGCCCTGAACTTGCCCTGTCTGGGTAAGACCCGCGGCATGGGGCTAATGATCGGCGCAGAGGTGGCGGAGGGCGTCTCCAACAAGGAGCTGTGCGCCAAGCTGAATCAGGCGGGGCTGCTAAGCCTTACCGCCGGGCCGGGTCTGCGGTTTCTGCCGCCGCTGACCATTACCAAGGACGAAATGGACAAAGGGCTGGCAATTTTGAAAGCGACACTTTCCTGAGCGGAGGAGATACGGATGAAAAAAGATTTACTCAAGTTGCTGGACCTGACCCGGGAGGACATCCACGAGATTCTGGACACAGCAGATCAGATGAAGTTCAGCCAGAAGCACGGCATTGCCCATGACCACCTGAAGGGCAAGACCCTGGCGATGATTTTCGAGAAGAACTCCACCCGGACTCGTGTGTCTTTTGAGGTAGGGATGTATCAGCTGGGGGGGCACGCGCTGTTCCTATCCGGCAAGGAGAGTCAGATCGGCCGGGGAGAGCCGGTGGAGGACACTGCCCGGGTGCTGGCCCGATACTGCGACGGCATCATGATCCGCACCTTTGCCCAGGCGGAGGTGGAGGAGCTGGCGCAGAAAGCGTCCATCCCCGTCATCAACGGACTTACCGACTTTGCCCACCCCTGCCAGGTGTTGGCGGATTTAATGACCATTCGGGAGAAGATGACCCGTCTGGAGGGCCTGAAGCTGGCTTTCATTGGGGACGGCAACAATATGGCCAACTCCCTGATTGTGGGTGGCTTGAAGTGTGGCATGGACGTGTCCGTGGCCTGCCCGGAGGGGTATGACCCTGACCCGACGGTGCTGGACTTTGCCAAGGCTGTGACGGATTGCAAATTCGAGCTGGTCCGCACTCCTGCCGAGGCGGCCAAGGACGCCGATGTTGTTATCACCGACGTGTGGGCTTCTATGGGCCAGGAGGAGGAGCGGGCCGTCCGGGCCGAGGCCTTCACCGGTTACTGCGTAGATGAGGAGCTGATGAAGCTCACACACCCCGGCTGTATGGTCCAGCACTGCCTTCCCGCCCATAAGGGAGAGGAGATCAGCGCTGAGGTGTTCGAGGCCCACGCCGATGAGATTTTTGAGGAGGCAGAGAACCGGCTCCATGCTCAGAAGGCGGTTTTGTATCTACTGATGAAGGATTGAGAAAAGAGCCTCTTGCAATCCAAGGGGCTCTTTTATTTTTTTGTCGGGTATGTTATAATCAGCTCAGTAAAAAGGAGGGAAAGGCCATGACTCCCCAGGAACAATTACAGCATTGGATCAAAGACAGCGATAACATTGTCTTTTTTGGCGGGGCGGGTGTGTCTACTGAGAGCGGCATCCCAGATTTCCGCAGCGTAGACGGCCTGTACAATCAGAGATATGACCAGCCGCCGGAGACGATTTTGAGCTACACGTACTTTGCCCGGAACACCGAAGATTTTTACCGTTTCTACCGGGACAAGATGCTCTGCTTGGACGCGAAGCCCAACGCCGCCCACCTCAAGCTGGCGGAGCTGGAGCGGGCGGGTAAGCTGAAAGCGGTGGTCACCCAGAACATCGACGGCCTCCATCAGCTGGCGGGCAGCCAGACGGTATATGAGCTTCACGGTTCCGTCCACCGCAATTATTGCACCCAATGCCGGACCTTCTACGGTGTGGATTTCATTGCAGAAGGGGAGGGAGTGCCCTGCTGCTCTGTCTGCGGCGGGGTGGTGAAGCCAGACGTGGTACTCTACGAGGAGGGGCTGGACCAGGACACCGTTGAGGGCGCCGTCATGGCCATCGCTAAAGCGGATGTGCTCATCGTGGGTGGTACGTCGTTGGTGGTGTACCCCGCCGCAGGGCTCATCAACTATTATCGTGGGCATAAGCTGGTGCTGATTAACCGGGATCCCACACCCTACGACAGCCAGGCCGATCTGGTGCTTCACGACTCTCTGGGCAAGGTGCTGGGAGGGATTGTTCTGTGAAGCCAAGTACAGGGGAGCGGGTGGCCGACGTCCTGCTGGCCCTGGTGAAGTCCGTGTGCTATCTGGCGCTATTTCTGGGCTCCCAAGTGCTGGTAATGCTGCCCGTAATCGCGGTCGCCGCCTTTCAGATGGTGCTGAAGGGGGAAAACTTGGACGGAAGCCTGCCCTTCCAGGCCATTGTGGAGCATTCCATGACCTTTTCCCTGATTGCCAATCTGCTCACGTTGGTCGTAATCCTCACGTTCTATCTGGTTCGCCGGAAAAAGTTCAGCGAGGCGCTGTGGCTGCGGCGGGTGGACGCCCCTGCCTTGTGGGAGGGCGTGGCCTTCGCTCCGGGGCTGTATCTGGTGGTCAGTCTTGTGCTGGCCTCCTTGCCTGAGTCATGGCTGGAGAGCTACAACGAGGCCTCCGCGGGTATCACCACTGGCGGCGCTGTGGGCGTCTTGGCGGTGGTGGTAGCCGCGCCCGTGGTGGAGGAGATCGTGTTCCGGGGGCTCATCATGACACGGCTCAGCCAGGCGATGCCTGGGTGGCTGGCGGTGCTGGTTTCCGCCGCCATTTTCGGGGCCTGCCACAGGCATCCGGTGTGGTTTGGCTACGCCTTTGTGCTGGGCTCGGTGTTCGGCTTTATGGACTTGCGGGCGGGCTCTATCTGGCCGTCCATCTTAGGGCATATCGTGTTCAACAGTTTCAGCCAAATCATTACGGTATTGCCGGAGACCGATGAAGCGGAAATTATGTTCATGGTTGTGCTCCTGGTTTTAGCGGTTGCGGCCCCCATTGTGGACCGCGTGGCGGCGAGAGCCCGGCGGAAGGCCCAGGCGGCTCCAGTCCAGGAACTGCATATCCAGCCGGGGGTGTACGACTTCGACCCCTGGGATGCTTGAATTTTTAGACGCCTCTGCCATGGGCAGGGGCGTCATTCATTCCCTTAATTTATCGAAAAACAATAAAAAATACTTGACAATCGATATACACTGTGATAAGCTCTGGGACAAGAGGTGGTTGATATGGAACGAACTTCCGTGCAAAAGCTGGCTCGGGTGCTGCGGGTCATGGTGATTATCACATTCGTCTGTAATATCATTGTGCTGTTTTTTGTGCCGACCCTGGCGGGGATGCTGGCAGAGAACAGATGGGACGGGCAGACCATGGAGCGGCTTTTGACTGGGGAGAGCGCAGGATTCTGGCTAAAATTTTCCGTTTTTAGCTGGAGCCCGCTTGCCTGGATGTTTGCACTGGCAGGGGAGGATTTTTACTGGCCGGTGCTGACCCTGTTCCTGCTGTCCTGCGGTACGTGTACCGCCGTCATTCTCTGGCAGGGCAAGCGGGTGCTGGATACAATTCTAAAAGGAGACCCGTTTGTATTGGATAACGCCAAAAGCCTGAAACGGGCGGCGGTGTGCTGCTTCGTGATTTCCGGCGCGGCGCTGGTCCGGGTAATATGGGGATTGGCCTATTATCAAAGCATAGCGCCTCTGCTCACCTACAACGCCCTGTTCGTGCCCATCTTCCTGATGGGGGGGCTGTTGTTCATGGTCATGTCGGCCCTGTTCCGCCAAGCGGCGGAGCTCAAGGCGGAAAACGACCTGACCATCTAGGGGGCGGCGTATGGGAATCATCGTGAATTTGGACGTGATGATGGCGAAGCGGAAGATATCTCTAGGGGAGCTGTCCCAGCGGGTAGACGTGACCATGGCCAATCTGTCCATTTTAAAGAACAACAAAGCCAAAGCGGTGCGCTTTTCCACGCTGGAGGCTATCTGTAAGGCGCTGGATTGCCAGCCGGGGGACATTTTGGAGTACGTTCCAGCCGACGAGGACGAAAAAGGAGGAAGCTGATATGTTGATTTCAACTTTAGCCACAGCCGCCCCGCTGATTTTAGGATTAGCGGCATGGGGGCTTGGGTTGGCGGCGCTGTTGATGAGCCGGAAACAGGATGCCGCCCAGCGGTGCGGGATGGGCAGCTTTGCCTGCTGTGCCGCCTCTCTGTGCACGGTGGTGTTTGGGTTAGCCCATTGTGCAGATATTGAGGATATCTCTGCCTTTTTGGATACGGCGAATGCTTTCTGGCTTTGTTCGGGGGTGCTCCTGGCGGGAACGTTGGTGCTGAATGTGCTTGCGCTGATACGGCATGCTCAAAAGAGGGCGGTCGTATAAAACCGGCAACAGAACAAAAAACGACCACGTGACCGCCTCCGGCCATGGGGGCGGTCTTTTGCGGCCCAATTTGGAAAGGAGAACATGATATGAAACGCTTTTTGACCCTTTGCCTGATGATCTTCGGGGTGTGCTGGAGCCTGTCCAGTTGTGGCTGTGACGATGGAAAAGATGTTGATTTGGTATTTGTCAACGACTCGGACACGGTGATCGTGACAGTGGCGGCGGACTTCCAGGACCGAAACGAGGGAACCCAGAACGCCGACAGCAGTCCCCTGCGCCGAGGGGAGAGCTTCGGCTTCGAGATGGGAGAGTACCCGGTGACGGTGTATGTGTACGATAGACCCGTGCACGATGTTGTGGAGGGAGCTTTGGCACAGATCACCATCAACAAGGCCCCGCCGGAGGGGGAGCGGTGGTATGTCACCGCCCGGGACGGGGCGGAAGGCATGACCCTGTCCGCCAGCACCCAGTGGCCCGAGGGGGTGTGAGCGATGAACGGCTTCCTCGAATTCATGCTGAAACGCGCGTTTGCAGAGCTGATGATGTTCCTGTTTTTGTGGGTGCCGCTGCTCCTGCTGGCACTGGTGTGCGTACTGACGCTGAACCACTTGCCGCCCCAGCGGCGGCGGGGACTGTTTGCCCTGTTCTTCCTCCTGCTGGGGTTGGCGGCGGTGCTGTTCGGCGGGGCGTGGCTGCTGGATAGAAACGGCCTGGCCTGGCGGACCTGGATTCAGGAGGGCATGAGCATGGCTCTGTGGCTGGCGGGCCTGGTGACGGGAATCATGACGGTGGTGTATGCCAGGCGGTGGCTGCCGGAGCTCTATAAAGGATGGGGGAAGGCTACGGTGTATCTGTCCGCGCTGTGCCTGATCAGCACCATGTGTGTCGGAAGTGTGGCAGGGATGCTGTGGTGTATGGGACCCGGTGAGCAGGTGGTGACCTATGCGGGGGAAATGGCGGTCCTGGCCAAGTGGACGTGGATGGATATCAGCTACAGCGTGTATGAGTACCACGGTCCTCTGGTGCGCGGGGCGGAGGCCGTGCCGGAGCTGGACTGGTCCTTGCTGAGGGGCGCGGTGATTGACGCGGGATAAGCCTTGCTTTTTTTCCTTGGAAGAAGTATAATAAAACAAACCAAGAGAAAAGAGGTGCGGCCATGATCGCGGACGAACGGCAATTTCACATTAACTGCAAGGCCGGAGAGGTGGGGCGGTACTGCCTGCTCCCCGGCGATCCTGGGCGGAGCGAGAGGATTGCTCAGTATTTTGACAACCCGATCCATGTGACCACCAACCGGGAGTATGTGACCTACACCGGGACCCTGCTGGGGGAGAAGGTGACCGTCACGTCCACCGGCATCGGCGGGCCGTCTGCCTCCATCGCTATGGAGGAGCTGGCCAACTTGGGCGCGGATACCTTCGTCCGGGTGGGCACTTGCGGCGGAATCAAGCTGGATGTGACCAGCGGCGACATGGTTATTGCCACGGGGGCCGTCCGTATGGAGGGCGCCAGTCGGGAGTACGCCCCCATTGAGTTCCCAGCAGTGGCGGACTTCGAGGTGCTCACCGCTCTGGTAGACGCGGCCAAAGCGTCAGGCCGCCGCTGGCACGCCGGGGTGGTGCAGTGCAAGGATTCCTTCTACGGCCAGCACTCGCCGGAGCGTATGCCGGTGTCGTACGAGCTGCTGAACAAGTGGGAGGCGTGGAAACGGCTGGGCGTGTTGGCCTCTGAGATGGAGAGCGCAGCGCTGTTCACTGTGGCCGCAGCCCGGGGCGTGCGGTGCGGCTCCGCCTTCCACGTCATCTGGAACCAGGAGCGCAACGCCGCCGGGCTAGACCAGATTCGGGATGAGGACACGGATGCCGCCGTTCGGGTGGGCGTTGAGGCGGTAAAGCTGCTCATTCAGCGGGATCAGGAAAAGAACGCATAAAAAGGCCAGGGCCGCTGTCAGGTGCAACGGCCCTGGCTGTTCTCCTCTTTGGGACAGCAGTCCTCAACGCTGGGTGCTTTCAGGGCCAGAAGGCCCAGATTGTCGCCGATAATTTCGAACAAAGCGGCTAAAAGCTCCAGCTCCTCTGCGGTCTTGCCCTGGGCCATGACTGTGGTCAGTGCCGCCGCGGCGGCCACCAGTTCGCTGCCCTGTCCACGGGAGCCGCAGCAACAGCGTCTCACCCCATCACCCCCTTGAGGCAGTATATGCGTAGAAGGGGAAACGGGGCAATCAAAAAGGCCGGAAATCTCAAAATTTCCGGCCTTTTGCCGTCACAGCTTTTTTGTATACCGCAGGTCAACACAGATGATGCCATGAGGAAAGGGAATGTCGGCGTGGGTGCCGTCCCAGGAAAAGCCGTGGGCGGAGTAGAACTGTCTAGCTTTTTCATTTTCTTGTAGGACAAAGACAAAAGTGTTTTGAAAGCCATCTGCTTTCAGTCTCCGGAGTGCCTCCTCTATCAGCATTCCGCCGTAGCCGTGTGACCGTTGCGCAGGGTGAGTGTAGAAGGAGGCGATTTCTCCCCAATCGGCATAGGCGGTGTTGTCGAAGGTGCAAATGTCGCCAGGGTTGTAATTCACCGTCCGGGCTTTGCAGTAATTGAGGCAGGACACCGGCGTGTCTCCCCGGTAGAGGAGCAGGCCGTGAACTCCGTTCCGGGTCTCGTAGTTGGTGCGGAACACCTCCACCCAGCGGTCGTCGGTGATCTCACTGGCCATATAGTCGGCGGGCACTGCGTCCACATAGGTGTCCCGCCAACCCAGAGCGTGGAGCAGGGACATGGCGCGGAAATGCTCCTCTGTGCAGGCGTCCACAAATTTCAATTTGCCCATAAAAACCTCCTAAATACAAAGGCCGTCCGGCTCAGACGGCCTTTTTTGCCGGCGGCAGTTCCCCATGCCCGCCCTCGCTTCCAGTCAACACTTGCGGTAGTACAGTGTGAATGAGGGCCTAAGCCCGTAACAGTACAGGTATGCGCAGTTGGGACATTACAGTAATATGGAGGACTTGAACCTCCGCACCGGTCCGTCGATGCTGCCACCTAGTCGGCTCATTCTCAGCCGGGAGAGATCGCGTTCGCCCTGAAAGCTACCAAACCGCCGTTGTTTCATTCCAAGTCTGTGGTCCAATTGGCCGCCTGGATGGCGTTGTCCAACAGCCGAAGTTCCTTGGCCATTTCATCTGCTTGTTTTTGCAGCTCTTTCACATTGACAGTGCTGAATAGCTTAATCTCAGTGCGGGTAGCCCGGTGGCCCACCTGGCTGGCGATGTTGGCCATCTCCCGGTAAGCGCTGAGCTTCCACTTGAGCACATCTCGTCGAGCCAAGGACTCAGTGAGGCTTTTGCCTTCTAACATAGTATGGCAGTTGGTCAAGTTGATCCGGGCAATGAGCTGCTCTAAATTGGCCATGCAGCCGTCTAGTTCGGTTAGCAGTTCCGTAGGGTCCTCGGAGGGCTGTTCTCCCTCCTGGACGATGGCATTATTGGCCAGCCGCTGTTGAAGCTGCTGGATGCGGCGGTCCAGATCGGCCCGTTCCTGTAAGGCTTCCGCTAGCTTCATGTCAAATATTCCTCCTTACACACCAACGCCCACAGGCTCTTTTTCCTGCTCTTGCTTGGACAGAGCCTTGGCATTGGCCAGCATGAGCTTGATACGGTTTTCCTGGTTGATTTTGGTGGCCCCCGGGTCATAGTCGATGGCCACAATATTGGAATAGGGGTAATCGTCTTTCAAGCGGCGGATCATGCCCTTACCCACGATATGGTTGGGCAGGCAGCCAAAGGGTTGTGTGCATACAATGTTGGGTACGCCGGAGTGAATCAGCTCCAACATTTCGCCGGTAAGAAGCCAGCCCTCGCCCATCTTATTGCCGTCGCCCAGATAGCCCTGGACCAGCTTGTGCATATTTTCAAAGGTGCCGGGGGCGCGGAAGCGGGATTTTTTCAGGGCCGCGATCATGTCTTTCTGGCACTCCTCGATGTAGCCCTTGAAGGCCTGGCAGAGCTTCTTTTTGGCCCACAGCCCGCCATAAATGTCCACGTCCACCTCACGGTTGAAAATCTTGAAGATCATAAAGTCGGTGAGGCCGGGAACCACGGGCTCTGCTCCCTCAGATAAAAGAAAATCCTCCAAATTGTTGTTGCCGAGAGGGGAGAATTTCACGTAGATTTCCCCCACGACGCCCACTCGCACCTTCTCCTCATGGGAAACGGGGATGGTCTCAAAATCGGCCAGGATGGCGTCAAAATTATCCCGCATCTGTTTGCGGTCCATGCCCTTGCCGGATTGGAAGCCGTCAATGAGCTTTTTCTGCCAGCTGTCCAGCATCTCGTCCGTGTCGCCCTGAGTGAGCTCGTAAGGCCGCACCTGGTTGGCGGCGTTGACCAGCAGGTCGCCGTACATCATGGCGTAAATCAGCTTGCGGATCAAGGGAAGGGTAAGGGAGAAGCCGGGATTTTTCTCAAGGCCGGACAGATTCACTGAGATGACGGGGACGAAAGCCAGCCCCGCCTTTTCCAGCGCTTTGCGCAGCAGGTGGATGTAGTTGGAAGCCCGGCAGCCGCCGCCGGTCTGGGTAATGAACAGGGCGATCTTGTGGGGGTCATACCCGCCGTGCTTGATGGCGTCGATGAGCTGGCCGATGACCAGCAGGGCAGGGTAGCAGGTGTCGTTGTGGACGTATTTCAGGCCTTCGTCCACGATACCTCGGTGGTTGGTGGTGAGCATGTCTACCTTATAACCCTCCAGCACCAGCAGCTTCTGGAACATTCCAAAATGAACCGGGAGCATCTGGGGCATGAGGATAGTGTACTCCTCCTTCATCTCCTTGGTGAAAAGGAGCCGCCCGTCCTTGTCGTATTCTAATTTTGCCATGGTCACAGTCTCCTTTCGCCGGGGTTAGCCGTCACGGCGCTTGCGTTCTTCCATCGCGGCCATCAGGGAGCGCACGCGGATTTTCACTGCGCCTAAATTGCTGATATCGTCAATTTTCAGCTGGGTGTAAAGTTTTCCACCTTGCTCCAAGATAGAGCGCATCTCATCACCGGTGATGGCGTCGGTGCCGCAGCCGAAGCTGACCAGTTGGATGAGCTCCATATCTGGCTGCTGGCAGACATACCGGGCGGCATTATACATCCGGGCCTGGAAGGTCCACTGGTTGAGCACCTTTCGGGGAGCGTAGCCCTCGTGGAAGGCCACCGCGTCCTCGCTGACCAACACGAAGCCGAAGGAGGTGATGAGGTCGTTGATGCCATGGTTGATCTCCGGGTCGATGTGGTAGGGACGGCCCGCCAGCACGATGATGGGCAAGCCCCGCTGCCGGGCGCCGTCGATGTACCGCTGACCGGCCTTTCGGATATCTTCCTTGTAATGGTCATAGGCCTCATAGGCTGCCCGGATGGCGCGGACCGCTTCTTTTTTGGGGACACCGAAGGTGTCGGCAAACCACTGGGAGCCGATGCGCTCATAATCCTTAGGACGGTGTAATCCAGTGTAGGGGTTGAGGAACCGGGTCTTTTTCAGATCCGGCATATTGGCGGCCAAAAGCTCGGGATAATAGGCCACTACCGGGCAGTTATAGTTGTTGTCCGACGACTTTTCGTCGAAATTGTAGGACATACAGGGGTAGAAGATGGCGTCCACGCCAGATTCCACCAGGGCCTCCACATGACCGTGGAGCAGCTTGGCGGGATAGCACACCGTGTCCGAAGGGATGGTCCGCTGGCCTTTGATGTACAGCTTTCGGGAGGACTCGGGGGAGAGCGCCACCTCGAAATTCAGCCGGGTGAACAGCTCGAACCAGAAGGGGAGATTCTCGTACATATTCAACCCGAAAGGGATGCCGATGCGCCCCCGGGAACCGTCCCCGGAACCCTTACCCTCCATAGTTCGGAGTTTTTCATATTTGTAGCGGTACAGGTCGGGCAGCTTCACATTTTTCTTTCCCAAGGGACGGGAGCAGCGATTTCCGGAGATGAACCGCCGTCCGTTGTCAAAGGTGTTGACGGTGAGAGAACAGTGATTGGTGCACAGATTGCAGGTGGTGGGCTTTGCGGTGTGAGTGAATAACTGTAAGGCAGATTCATTTAATAGTGTGGACTGCTCCAGCTTTAGGTCTCGGGCTGCCAGCGCCGCGCCGAAGGCCCCCATGATACCCGCGATGGTGGGGCGGGTGACGTTCCGGCCAAGCTCCTGCTCAAAGGCCCTGAGCACCGCGTCATTGTGGAAGGTGCCGCCCTGGACCACAATGTGCTGGCCCAGGTCGTCAGCGCTGGCGGCGCGGATGACCTTGTAAATGGCGTTTTTCACGATAGAGATGGACAAGCCCGCGCTGATATCCTCTATACTGGCCCCGTCCTTCTGGGCCTGCTTGACGGAGGAGTTCATGAACACTGTGCACCGGGAACCCAGATTCACCGGCTTCTGGGTGAACAGCCCCAGTTTTGCAAATTCAGCGATGTCGTACCCCAAGGCTTTGGCAAAGGTCTCAATGAAGGACCCGCACCCAGAGGAGCACGCCTCATTGAGCATAATGGAGTCCACCGCGCCATTTCGAATCTTGAAACATTTCATATCCTGCCCGCCGATGTCGATGATAAAATCTACGTTGGGGTTAAAGTGGGCGGCGGCGCGGTAGTGGGCCACCGTCTCCACCAGGCCCAGGTCGCAGGAGAAAGCGTTTTTGATGAGGTCCTCGCCGTAACCGGTAACAGCGGAGCCCTTAATTTGGATGCGATTTTCACAAAGATTGTAGATTTTTCTCAGTTGCTCCAGCGCGATGGCCACTGGGTTGCCCAGGTTGGAGTGGTAGTAAGTGTACAACAACCCTCCGTCCGGAGCGATCAGCACAATTTTTGTGGTAGTAGATCCGGCGTCAATACCTAAGTATGCGTCACCCTCATAGGTTTTGATGTCCAGCTGGGGCGGGGTGGAGGCATTATGGCGGGCGGTGAACGAGTCGTAGTCCGCCTGGCTTTCAAACAGCGGGGGCATGGTGTCCACCACTGATGTGGCGGCGCGGCTCTCCTCCAGCAGTTGCAGCAGCTCGTCAAAGGGCCGCGCGTCGTAGTCTGAGGAGCACAATGCCGCGCCCATGGCGGCGAAGCAGTCGCCGTCCTCGGGGAAGATGGCGTGGTCCCCGTCCAATTGCAGGGTGTCCACGAACCGCTCACGCAGGCCCATAAGGAAGTGAAGCGGCCCCCCCAGGAAAACCAGCTTGCCCTTGAGCTCTCGTCCCTGGGTCAACCCGGCCACGGTTTGGTCCACCACGGCCTGGAAGATGGATGCGGCCACATCTTCCTTTCGCCCGCCCTGATTCAGAATGGGCTGGATGTCACTCTTGGCGAACACACCGCACCGGGAGGCGATGGGGTAAATCTTCTCATGCTTGAGGGACAGCTCGTCCAGCTCGTTGACGGTGACGTTCATTAGGGTGGACATCTGGTCTATGAAGGCTCCGGTGCCGCCGGCACAGGAGCCGTTCATCCGCTCCTCCAGCGCACCGCCAAAAAAAATGATTTTAGCGTCCTCGCCGCCCAGTTCGATAACGGCGTCAGTGTCCGGAATATACGTATTTACCGCCGCGGCGGTGGCGTACACCTCCTGGACAAAGTCCAAGCCTGCGGCCTTGGCCACGCCTAGCCCAGCGGAGCCGGTGACCACCAGGCGCACGTCCTTGCCCCGGAGCATATCCTCAATGGAGCGCAATGTCTCACAGGCCCGCTCCCGTGCCTTAGAATAGTGCCGCTCGTAAGAGCGGAACAAAAGCTCATTGTTCTCGTCCAGCACCACGACCTTGACAGTGGTGGAGCCGATATCGATGCCTACACGCAGAATCATAGATGCCCTCCTGGTACCGCGCCGGGCCTACTTGCGATGGCTCGGGTGCTTATAATAGAAGTCTAGCAGATATTATACCGAAGTGATAGGCTTTTTTCAATAGTACATTTAGACGGTTTTTCCGCAATTCGACAAAAATGGCCCGCCGTAAAAAGCTACAGCGGGCCATCTGTTATTGATTGGGTATGAACGGCTCAACACCGCACCGCTCGGGGAAGTAAACCTGATACCAGATGAGGAAGGACAGCACCGTGTACAGCTTGCGGTGGGTGCGCTCTTTGCCGGAGTAGTGCCGCTCCAGCAGGTCCAGCAGGTATTTCTGATCGAAGAACTCTGCCACATAGTCCTGGGTGATGATGTCCTTGGCCCAGTTATAGTATTTTTCCTGCCTCAGCCAGGCAACGAAGGGGACAGGGAAGCCCTTCTTGTCCCGGTGAACCCAGTCATCGGGCAGGAGGGGCGCCGCCGCCATGCGCAAGGGCCATTTGGTCATGGTCTTGCCCCGCATTTTCTGATTGCTGGGGATGGCCCGAGCCACTGCCCAGACCTTCCGGTCCAGGTAGGGTACCCGCAACTCCAGGGAACTGGCCATGGTCATGCGGTCGGCCTTGCGCAGGATGTCCAAGGGCTGCCAAAGGTGCAGGTCCAGATACTGCATTTTGGTCAGGTCGTCGGCGTCCGCCACCGCCTCAAAGTAGGGCTCGGTGATGTCGTGCCAGGTCAGCCCAGAGCGGTAGGCGGGGGTGAGCGCCCGCTCGGCCTCGTCATTGTCAAAAATGAATGCCTGGCCCACAAAGGTCTCGTCGATGCCTTTGGCCGCCTTGGTGAGGAAACCTTGCCCGTGGAACTTGGGCAGGCCGGCCACGCATTTGGCAACGGCCCTTCGCAGAGGCAAGGGGATCTTGCGGTAGGCCCGATAGGGTTTAGTGGTGTGGTAGGTGATATAACCGCCAAAAAGCTCGTCGGCACCCTCGCCGGATAGGACTACCTTTACATCCTGGGCCGCCAATTTAGACAGGAAATACAGCGGCACTGTGGACAAGTTGGCGTTCGGCTCGTCGGCGTAATACTGGATGGAGGGGAGTGCGTCAAAAAACTCCTCGGCGGAGATGGTCTTGGAGATGTTTTTCAAGCCCAGCTCTTCGCAAAGCGCCTTAGCTTCGCCGGTTTCGTCAAAATCCTTGTTGTCGAAGCCCACGGAATAGGTCTTGTCCGGTCGGGACAGGGCGGTAATGACGCTGGAGTCGATGCCGCCGGACAGGAACGCGCCCACCTCCACATCGCTGATCTGGTGAGCCTCCACCGACTCGGTGACCACCTGGCGGATCTGCTCCGCCCGCTTTTCCAGCGGCATGGGCTGGGGAGCAAAGGAGAAGGAGTTGTAGGAGGTAAACTCAGTGTGCCCATCTCGATGGATCAGGTAGTGGCCGGGGAGGAGGCGGTATACGTTCTTGAAGAAGGACTCATTGAGCGCGGAGTATTGGAACGTCAAATACAGCTTCAGTGCCGCCTGATTCAGCTCCTTCTTAAAGCCAGGGTGAGGGAGAAAGCTCTTGCACTCAGAGCCGAAGAAAAACAAGTCCCCCATGACGGCGTAGTAGAAGGGCTTGATGCCAAAGGGGTCCCGGGCGCCGAACAGCTCTTGCTGTTCCTTATCCCAGATGACGAAGGCGAACATCCCCCGCAGCTTTTTCAACACCTCCGGTCCCCACTCCATGTAGCCGTGGAGCAGTACCTCGGTGTCAGAGCTGGTGAGAAAGGTGTGGCCAGCAGAGATCAGCTCCTTCCGCAGGAGCTTGAAGTTGTAGATCTCGCCATTGTAGGCGATGACATACCGTTTGTCGGGGCTGTACATGGGCTGCTGGCCGTTGGCCAGGTCGATGATGGACAGCCGGCGGTGAGCGATGCCGCAATGCTTGTCGATATAATGCCCCTCGCCGTCGGGTCCGCGGTGGCGGATGGAATCCCCCATGGCCCGCAAGGCCTTTTCGTCAGGGGCGGTGGAGCGGGAGACGAAGCCGGTAAAACCGCACATATGATGATCCTCCAGTTGTGGAAACAGATTTGACAGGAAACGAAAGCAAAGTCAACTTTTAGAATAAGGCTTTGTGGCGTAAATGTCAACCACTGGGAGGAAAATTGTCCCTAAAAAAGCGGGAAAAACTGGACAAGCGGAGAAGGCTGTGGTAATATGGGAAGAACTGTGTATCAGGAGGGAATCAGAAGATCATGGATAAACAGTGGAAACAATATTTGCCCTTTGCGTGTGCCGGAGTGGGTGCAGTTATGCTGGTCGTCACGGCGGCAGTATGTATGGGGCTGGACCAGGGGGGACCGCTGGACCGGGCAGGTATTGGAGTAGTCCTGGCAGTCCTGGCGGGGCTGTCGATTCTCCTGCTGAAGCTGGAGAGCGTCAAGCGGAACGAGCTGCTGATCATGCTGCTGCCCATCGGGGCGGCTATGCTGTTTCGGGCACTGAGTCTGGACTATATCAGCGGGGATTATGTATCGTTCTTAAAGCACTGGGCGGAGTTTTTTCGCACCTACGGCGGGTTCAGCACGATTGCGAGCAATGTGGGAAACTATAACGTACCCTACCTTTACTATATTGCGTTCATGTCCTACATCGGCGTACCAGACCTGTATATGTATAAGCTGCTGTCCATCTTGTTCGATGTAGTGCTGGCCTGGGGATGCTTCCGGCTGGTGCGGTCCCTGGTCAGGGACCGTCAGGGGAGCACTGCTCCCCTAGCCGCCTTTGCCGCCGCACTCTTGCTTCCGGTAGTGGTGCTCAATGGGGCCTATTGGGGCCAGTGTGACGCGATCTATGGCGCCTTGTGCATCCATGCCGCCGCCCAGGTGATCGAGGGGAAGAACAAGACCTCGGTGGCGCTGATGGCGGTGGCCTTCTCCTTTAAGCTCCAGGCTATTTTTGTGCTCCCTCTGTGGGGTGTGCTCTGGCTGGCCAAAAAGGTGAAGTTCAGGGAGCTGTGGGTGTTCCCGTTGACCTATCTGGCCACCATTCTGCCCGCAGTGCTGATGCACAAGCCGCTCATGGATATCCTAGGCATTTATTTGGGACAGATGACGGAGGTCCCGAATCTAGTCCTGAACGCGCCCAGCATCTATCAGTTTATTCCCAGCGCTATGCACGCGGAGCTTGCGGAGGGCCATCTGGCCTCTGGTTTGGGTATTGTCGCGGCGGCGGTGCTGGTTCTGATTCTGCTGGGCCTGGGATGTTGGCTCAGAAACCGGCTGAGCCGGGACATCATCATGACCATGGCGGTGATTTTGTGCATCGGTGTGCCCTTCTTCCTGCCCCATATGCACGAGCGGTACTTTTTCCTGGCCGACGTGTTTACCCTGTGCTGGGCCTGTGCCAACCTCCGGCGGCTGCCGGTGGCGGTGCTGGCAGGGGGCGCGTCGTTGGCGGGCTATATCGTATATTTGCGGCGGAAGTATAACTTCGTCCTCCGCTTGGGTGGTGCTCAGTTCGGTATGGCCATTGAGGCAATGGCCATGCTGATAGCGTTGGCGATTTCCGTGTGGGTGCTGGTGGAGCAGCTGCGCGAGGTGAAGAGGGAGGAGAGGCTGGCATGAAATTTGTGTCTTGGAATGTAAACGGTCTGCGGGCTTGTCTGAAAAAGGGCTTTGTGGATTCCGTATTGGCGCTGGATGCCGATTTTATCTGCCTCCAGGAGACAAAGATGGAACAGGGCCAGGTAGAGGTAGATCTTCCCGGCTATCACGAGTTCTGGAACTCGGCGGAGAAAAAGGGGTATTCCGGCACTGCCATTTTTGCCAGACAGGAGCCGCTGTCCGTGTCCTACGGAATGGACTTGGACAAGCACGACCACGAGGGTCGGCTCATTACGCTGGAATATCCCGACTTTTGGCTGGTGGACTGTTACACCCCCAACGCTCAGAACGAGCTAGTCCGCATCGGCTATCGCATGGAGTGGGAGGACGATCTGTTGGATTATCTCAAGAGCCTGGACAGGACCAAGCCAGTGGTCTATTGTGGCGATCTGAACGTGGCTCATGAGGAAATTGATCTGAAAAATCCCAAAACCAACCGGGGAAACGCCGGCTTCTCCGACCAAGAGCGGGAGGCCATGACCCGTCTGCTGGATTCCGGTTTCATCGATACCTTCCGCCTGCTCCACCCTGGGGAGACGGGAGCCTATTCCTGGTGGAGTTATCGTTTCAAGGCCAGAGAGAAAAACGCTGGATGGCGCATCGACTACTTCATCGTTTCCGACCGCCTGAGAGAGCGAGTTGCAGAGGCCGGCATCCATTCAGATATCCTGGGCAGCGACCATTGTCCAGTGTCTTTAATTTTGAAATAGTTTCCAGTTGGAAGCATCGCTTTTTTGTGGCAAAACGGGCAAGCTAATGCCGCGAAGGAGTGATGAACATGAAAATGGACAAGAAGTCCATGCTGCCCATCGCCGGGGCTACCATGGCGGCGGGTGCGGCTATCGGCCTGATGATGATGCCGAAGAAGAAAAAGCATTCTGCCCAGAAGGCGGCAGGCAAGGCCATCAAGGCTGTGGGCGAGGTCGTGGAGCATTTCAACGGCTCGCTGAAAATGTGAGGAAACGCCCCGCCGGAATTCCGGCGGGGCGTTTCATATGGTGAAGTGGGCGGCCTTTGCCTCCGGTCGGGCGGGGTCCAGGAGCAGGATCTCCCGCTTGCTGTCCATAGCGTAGTTGAGGGTATAGTGGGTGCCGCCCGACGTACCGTCGAACACCGCCAGCACTGCGGCAGAGCGGTCCACCATGTACCGGTCCCGGCGGAGCATACACCAGCGATCATAGCTCTGCTGGACCACCGTCTCCAAATCACATTGGTCCAGGATTCTGCGCCAGCGCAGCTGCAAGTGTTCCGGCCAGCGCTGGGGCTGGGTTAGACAGGGAATAGCGCCTTCCAGTGTCAGGTCCGGGTGCTGTTCCCGCAAAGCCAGCACTGCCTCGGCGAAATAGAGGTCGCAGCCCATAGCCATGCCGCAAATAAAGTGCCGGAAGCCTCGGAGGTAGAGGGCGTCAAGTTCCCGGGTGAGGCTGCGCTTTAAGGAGGCACAGCGGAGATCCCGCTCGTTCAGCCCCCAGGGCAGTTTATCCGGCCGGTGACCAGTGAAACAGCAGGTGCGGCTTTCGTCTAGGGCCATAGTGGTCCCTCCCCTCACAGAGATTGATACGATTGTACTATATTTTCCGGGAGCTGTCAAGAGAAAATGAAACGTTCGTTCAAAGAGCTGCTCGACACAATGTGACACGTGATAAAAAGGGGTGCAATTCGGGGCGGTATGGGATATAATATAAGCGAAACAAGTGAATAAATGTCTTCAGGGCGGGGTGAGATTCCCCACTGACGGTATAGTCCGCGACCTGCGCAAGCAGCTGACCCGGTGAAACTCCGTGACCAACGGTACAGTCCGGATGGAAGAAGACGCGCGACCCTCCTGTGGTATGTAGTGTTGCGCGGTGATTACTTTTTTCCAGACTTGTCTGTGCCTGAACTACCAGCCATCGGCATATGGGGATAGCGGCGGAAACGGTATCTGAAAGAACACCGTCAGGCTCTTTATACGGCCCTGTTGCTGTCTGGCAAATTAAACTGTACCCATAAGATTGGACACCCCGAGTTTTTGAAAAGCCCGAAAAAAGT
>CAJUQN010000018.1 GCA_910588625.1 uncultured Oscillospiraceae bacterium | reverse complement strand
GTCATGCCCACAAACAGCCTGGACACGCCGAACAGCTCGCCCATGGCGTCCCCCTGGCCACTGGCGTTGTTGTACTCATGGAGCTCATCGCATAGCAGCCCGTCGATTCGTCCCCGGTACTTCTTTTTGATGTAGGTGCTCAGGGGAAAGCGCCGGCAGGCCCCCCGCACCGGCTCATAGCCGTCCAGGTTGGCCTCGATGTCGTCCAGGCGGGCCAGGACGCGCTCGTTTTTTGTCCTCTTACGGTGCATTGCCGCCTGGGGGCGGTACACCCAGCCGTAATCGCTGATCTTTGCCCAGGGGATGTTCCTCCCCGGATTGATGGCGGACCACAGGGATGTCCCGCAGCTTTTGCAGGCGTGGTTTCCCCGGTGCTCCCGTATGAAATAGAGCTGATCCGCATTCACCTCGTATTTTGTGCCGTCGCCGCTAATCGTCATCTGCACGAGCTTCCCGCAGTCCGGGCAGCGGAAGCCCTTTGCCCTGTGGTCATAGGTCACGGCGGGGTAGCGCATATACCCGTCCCTGGCCTTCTCCTTGCTGAACACGGCGTACACGCTCTTGTCTCCGGCCTGGTAGGCGGCGTACAGCCGGTCCAGGTCGGTAATGCTCTTGACCACCATGGCGAAGGTGTTGGGCAGGGTCTCGCCGATCTCCCGCACCCATTTCCCGGTGACGTGGGAAGGGGCCATAATGAGGTTGAAGGTCTTACCCCGCTTGCCGGCGGCGGCGTGCATTCCCTGGAGCGCGCCTATGGCCGTGGAACCGATTTTCGTTTTGCCACTTCCACATTCCGCCACAATGAGCGCGACCTTCTTGCGGTCTAACTGCCGCTTGGTGGCCTCCGCCACAGCAAGCTGGGCGTCGTACAGGGAGTACCCCGCTTTCGCCATGATCGTGTCGTTGACGGCCAGCACCTCCTCGGACAAGGGCTCCGCCGCCGGGTCGAACAGGGGCTGGAACTGGCTGCGGATGCGCTGGGCTACCGTGGGGCCAAAGGCGTTCAGGTAGCCCACAACGCTTTTCACATCGCCGAAGCCGTCCGGTTGACCGGGAACCGCGCCTGGGATGGTGATGGCCCCGCTTTTCAGGCCGGCCTCCAGGATTTCCACCACATTGGCGTCCTCCGGCTTTAAGCTCAGAACAAAGGCGTCCAGTTTTTCTCTCAACGAGAACACCTCCAGCTGCCGCAGGTCGCCCCGGGCAGTGAGCTCATCCAGCACATAGTCCCGAAACGCAGGGATCATCGGCGCGGCGGTCTTACGGTCCACCTCTTCAAACAGGCGGTCCCGGTCCCCGGCGGGGCAGAAAATGTAACACCTCCGGGGCTGGAGTTCCTGCTGGACGCCTGCTTCCGCTTCATCCTCCTCATTGCCCTGGATCTGGGCGGTGAGGGCGTCGTCGTTGGCCATCAGCGTAGCGGAGGCATATACCCCGTCGTGGGTCAGCTGCCGCCGGTAGCCCTTGGGCGCGCTCTTGAGGTCCCGCTTTGTTTCGTTCTGCACCGCTTCAATCGTGCCGCCGCCGTAGATAGCGTCCGACATAGCCCGCACCATCTCCGGGTAGCCGCCAAAACGGATGGCGGTGATGGTGCTGTTGTCCCGATCCACCATAATGGTGTCCGCGTAGGCGGTGAGCCGGACCTTCGATTTGGGATCGAAATAGGACAGCTCAATCAATCTGCTTTCTGACATTCATCCTGGGCACTCGAAAAAAACGGGATGTTGTTCCCCAGGATACCCAATGGCTGGAGTGGTTTTCCACCCATCCCGGTTCCATTCCCTGCCTCACGGAATTGCCCGAGGGGCGCTACGCGCTCCCAGCCAAACCGCTGGAGGTAAAGACCTTCCGGGGTGAGAAGTTCAACAAGAAGGAGCTGGAGCGGCAGCTGGGCCGTTCGGACAGCTTTCAGCGGATGATGGCCCGCAGCGAGCTGGACAGCGGGGTGAAGCGCCCGCCGCTGCCCCTGTCCATCAGCCAGATCGGTCTGATCGGCGGCTCGGGGTTGATTAACGGCCTGATCGAGTGTGACACGCCCCACGTCATCAAGGGACGGATTGTGAAGGTGACCCGGAACGAGACGGAGGAGCAGTTTGACGCCAAGGGGCGGCACACTGGCGCTGAGCTCCACGAGACCATTACCAACAAAATGATATTCAACATCTTGACGCCCAACGGCTTCAAGGCGCTGACGTAGAGGAGAATTTTTATGAGTGTTATTACTGTGAATCCCCGGTTCAACCCGGGCAGGCTGATGATTACCCGCAACGCGAAGAATGCGCTCCCCCGCAGAGAGGTGGACGCCGCCATCAACCGTCACCTGAGCGGGGACTGGGGCGATGTGTGCCAGTCCGATTGGCAGCGCAACGAGCAGGCGCTGCGCGATGGCGACAGGCTGTTGTCTGTCTACCAGACCCAGGCCGGCGAGAAGTTCTGGATCATCACGGAATCGGACCGTTCCACCACCACCGTCCTGCTCCCCAGCGACTGTTGAGGGGGTGGGCGCGTGAGTATGAAGCTGAACCTGAAACTGCTGTCCACCCGGTTTTCCCAGGCGAAGGAGCAGCTGTATGTGCCGGATGACGGCGTCAACCCCTATCTGCTGGAGCATATTCTGCGCCCCAATCTAGAGGGGGAGTTTCTCCGCCTGGGGGACATCGACTTTGACGCTTTTGAAGCGGACGACGTGCCCGCGCTGGAGGAGTATTACGACAGGCTGTATAAAACGTCGCAGAATCTCGCCCAGTTCGCGCAGACTGTGGCCCGGGTTCCGCCCGCCCCCAAGGCGGCGCGCGTGTTTTGCTGAGGTGCCGCCATGGAGGATCTGAGTTCTTACTTTTTCCATATGCTGTACCTGGCGAAAACGGTTCATGACAATCCAAGATTGAAAAAAGGGTGGCCGTCGTTTAACAGCATTCCCCTGGATGAAGACGCGTTTTATGAGCTGTCCATGGAATTGGCTGTGTCGATCTTTGAAGATACCAGCAGCTACTATAACGAGGAATCGGGTATAGAGACCTGGGTGCTGTCCGATCCCATGGTAGACCGCTTCTGTGAGCTGTGCGCACGGCTTGAAACGGAAAAAGGGCTGGAGGAGGGGATCAACCCCTACCGCCGAAACGCCGAGCAGGTGATCCACGAGGGTTTCCGTCTGAACAGCTACAGCTATGACTACGGCTGGCGGCTGTCCGCCGGTGATCGGGGACGCTGGTGTGTCCTGTTTTTCTCGAACGAGGAGTTTTATGGGCTGGAGGAACTGCCCATGGCATTTATGGAAATCCTGGACGGGTTTCAAGAGCTGAACCGGCAGCTGGAAGCGGTGCTGGGTCTGAACAAGATCGTCCCCATCTACTCGATGCCAAACGAATGGAAGGAGGCTGCGTGATGCGGCCAGAATTTGATATGACCATCCACATCAGCACCGAGCGCGGCGAGGTGGTGGTGGAGCAGCAAAAAGCGGGCGGCGTCACCACCCATAAAAACATCACGCCCCAGGCCCTGTGCGACTGCTTCCTCACCAGCCGTTATGATGATGAACGCCGCCCTACCGGGCTGCTGCCCGAGGGCTGCATCGCGGTGGTGATGGAGAAGAAGTACGTCACCTATTTCATGCGCTATCCGGAGCTGTACGCGGACATCACCTACTATGACACCGAGTACCGGGATTTCCCGCTGCCCCGGCTAGTGTTCGGCTTCCAGTATATGCCCCAGGAGGGCAAGGTGGCCGGATGCCGGGTCTGCGTGGCGAAGGATGAGCGGCGGCTGACGCCGGACACGCCCACTTACCGTTACCCATTTTCCAACGTGCATGGGAACAACAGCATCTGCACTGGGAACAACGCCCTGCCCATCTACAGGGACCCCGCCCGGCTGCACACGCTGATGGGCTATCTCCTGCGTCTGCCCAACAACAACGACCTCTATTCCAGGGACAACAACCGGCTCCATGCCGAGTACCGCGACCTCTTAGAGCAGATGAAGGGGAAAACGCCGTCCCACTATTACACCGATGTGCTGGTGCCGGACGGCGGAACACTGAGAGACTTTTTGGACGCGAGGTGAACACAGTGAAAGAAAAAGACCCGAGACAGATCCAGGCGGAGCTGGCCATGCCCTTCGCGCCGGAGGATTTAGAATGGCGGCTGCAAAAGGTGATCGAGGCAAGGGAACTGGGCATTGCCGTCCCCTACGTTACCAACCGGGCCATCATGGGCCGGCTGGATGACGTGGTGGGGGCGGAGAACTGGTACAACGAGTTCAAGCCCTGGCACGGCGCCGGCGGAAAAGAAGCCCAGTTGTGCGGCATCTCCATCCGTTATGGAGAGGGCTTCATCACCAAATGGGACGGCGCTGAGAATTCGGACATCGAGCCTGTGAAGGGCGGTCTGTCCGACAGCATGAAGCGAGCCGCCGTCCAGTGGGGCATCGGCCGGGTGCTGTATAACATGGATGTGGTCTTTGTGGACGTGGAAAAGCGGGGCAAGACCTGGTACATGAAAAAGGACCAGCAGGAGCGTTTGGACTACGCCTATCTCAAGATGTTGGGCAAGCTGAACCTCACTCCGGCCCCGGCCGGCGGTCTGCGGCCCCAGGCGGAGACGGAGGGCGGCGGCGAAGGCCCGGCGGGACAGGCCAAGCCGGCTGAAACATCCGGCGGTAAGACCGAAGGGATGCCTGCGGGCGGAAGCAAACCGGAGGGCATCACCTACATTATCCGCCATGCCCGGATCAACAAGGGCATGAATTCCAGCAGCACCCAGCTGAAGCTGGAGTCCTCCCAGGGGGACAAGCTGGAAGCCTTTGTGCGCGGAGAGCATCCCGAGCTGGCCGTGGGCGTTGTTTTAGCCAACGCAAAGCTGGAAAAGCGGCAGAAGGATACCGTGGTCTACTATATGCTGGAGGAGTTCAAAATCGCGGAGACACAGCCCCAGGCGGCGTAGAGAGGAGCGGAACATGGAGAAAATCCAAAGCTTTCAGATCACCGACATGACCATCGCCGGGTTCAAATCCTATGTGGAGCCTACGAACCTGGTGTTCGGCAATCCTACAGTCATCACCGGCGGCAACGGACGGGGCAAAACCAGCATCGCAGACGCCATCGCCTTCGTAGTCACCGGCCTCCCCTTTTTCGGGGAGCGGGGCATCGACCGGCTGCACAACGAGGTTCAGCCCGATGTGTCCATCACCATGAGCTTTGTGGATGAAACGGGCACGGCCCATGTGCTCACCCGCACCCGGCACAAAAACCGCATGACCATCCTCTATGACAGCTGCGAGATCCGCCAGATGGATCTCACCGAACTGTTTGGAGAGAAGGACGTATTCCTGTCCATCTTTAACCCTCTCTACTTCATCGAGGAGCTGGGGGAGGATGGCAAAAACCTGCTGGAGCGGCACCTGCCCCTGATTTCCCATGAGGCGGTGCTGGCCCAGCTCTCCGACGCCACCCGGGCGGCCCTGGAGCATGAGCAGCTTCTCTCGCCGGACACCTACCTGAAGAAAAAGCGGGCGGACATCCGGGAGCTGGAGGAGACCATCATCTACCTCCAGGGTCAGAAGGATCTGGCGGACAGCCAGGCCCAGGACTGGAGCAGGACTGTAGAGGGCCTGTCCGCCCGCCGCGACACCCTTATCAGGACGGTGGAATCCCTGGAGGCCAAGCGGTTCGGCGGCTTGGACGCCAAGGCCATGGAGCAGCGGCTGGTGGAGCTCAGCGCCCGCTACGACGAAGCGGCCCGGGACGGCTCGCCCCTGGACGCGGAAATTTTGGAAGTAGAGCGGAAGCTGGCCGCCCGGAGGGCGGAGCAATACCAGTCCCCCTACACCCAGGCCGTGGCCGAGGCCAACGCCCGGCTGGCGGAGCTGGCCGAGCGGTTCAACCGGGACAAGCAGGCGTTCCACGCCTGTGTCCCCGGCGCGCCCTGCCCCACCTGCCGCCGCCTCATTACTGAGGAGGCCCTGCCGGAAATCCGGGCCGCTCTGGAACAGTCCTCAAAGGCGGCCATCGCCGCCGGACAGGAGCAGCGGGCCCAGCTCAATGAGCTGACGGAGAACGACGCCAAGGCCAGGGCGGTCTTTGAGCAGTTCCAGGCCGATGATGTAGCCAAGCTGGAAGGGCAGCTGGCCGGCCTTCGGGCCCAAAAGACGGAGGACAGCCCCGCGGACGATCTGCGCTCCCAGATCCAGCAGCTTACTTCTGATTTGGAGTACGGAAATCTCTCTGAGGCGGAGTACGCTCAGTTGAAGGAGTGCCGGGAGGAACTACGGGAGTGCGTCGCCGATTTGAAGGCGGCCCAGGCCGCGGCGGAGCAGAGGCCGGAGGACTTTGACGGAAAGATCAAAGCCGCCCAGGACAAGATCACGGCGCTGAAAAAGCTGATCGCCGACGTTGCCATCTATGTGAGCGAACGGGCAAAGCTGACCTTCTCGGCGCTGAAAATGAACCGAGTGGAGATCTCCCTCTACGACGTGGTAAAGTCCACCGGGGAGCGGAAAGACGTGTTCAAGTTTACCTACGGCGGGCGGCGCTATGACCGGCTTTCCCTGTCCGAGAAGATCCGGGCGGGGATGGAGGTGTCCGAACTGATGAAACGGCTCACTGGGCGCAATTACCCGGTGTTCGTGGACAACATGGAGTCGGTGGACGACCTCAACAACGTGCGGCCCACCGGGCAGGTCATCATGGCCAAGTGCGTCAGCGGCGCGCCCCTGGCGGTGCGGCCTGTGCGGCCTATTGACGTGGCCCAGCGGCAGGCGGCGTAGGGGGTGAGTCCGTCTGGCCGTGAAGCAATACGAAAAAATCCCCATCGTGGACGCGGCCAGACGGTGCGGCATAGCCTTGGATTCCCGGACGCTGCGGCATCGGGAGGTGGAGGCCACCTGCCCCTTCTGCCACGACCACGGGCCGGGGAAGTACCATCTCAGCCTGAACACCGCCACCGACCAGTACCGCTGCCACCTGTGCGGCGCCCATGGCAACAGCGTGACGCTGTACGCCCGGCTCATGGGCGTGACCAACCGGGAGGCATACCAGGCGCTGAAACAGGAGGGCAAGGTCTACCCCATGTCCAGGCGGGAAGCATCCCCATCGGACGCCGAACGCCAGCCCTTGCCCCTGGAACAGCGGCATGAGGCGTACACCGCCATGCTGGACCACCTGACGCTGCTGGATAAGCACCGGGAAAACCTGCTGGAGCGGGGGCTGTCTGAGGAGCGCATCCAGGCAAATCAGTACCGAAGTATGCCGGAAACGGAGGCGGGGCGGCGGCTTTTGGCCGCCCTGCTCCGCTCCTGTGGCCATGAGCTGCTGGGGCTGCCGGGGTTCCGTACTTACTATGGCGATTGGACGATCACCGGCCCAAAGGGCTTCTTGATCCCTGTCCGCAACAAAAACGGGCTGATCCAGGGCATGAAGATCCGCCTGGACGACGCGGACAAGCCAAACCGAAAATACCGCTGGCTGTCCAGCCGGGATCTGCCCAACGGCACGCGCAGCTATTCCTACATCCATGTCACCGGCGACACCACCCAAAAGCGGGCCTTCCTCACGGAGGGCCCGCTAAAGGGGGACGTGGCCAGCTACCTGGCCCATGACGCGCTGTTTGTGTGCGTGGGCGGGGTAAATGCCATCCGCGGGCTGAAGAAAACGCTGATGGGATTGGGCGTCTCCCGGGTGGTGGAGGCCATGGATATGGACCAAATGACCAACCCAGATGTCCGCAATGCCGTGCTGGCGATGCGGAGGGAAGTGCAGGCCATCAAGGGCCTAAAATACACGAAATACACATGGGACCCGGCGTACAAGGGGATCGATGATTACCTTCTCAGTCGGGTAGAGGCCATGTGAAAAAACAGGAGGGCAAGTATGGATAACGTATTTGATATGCACGATTTTATTGGCACGTCCCAGGGCGACGAGGCCCATATGCTGGGCAAGTTTCTCTATTTCTCCCTGGCGAACCTGCTGGTGGACAAAGAGGATCTGTCCAAGCTGTGCGAGGACATGGGCATCCCCTACGCCGGCGGCACCCGGCTGTCCGTGGGGGACGCGTTCCGCTCCGCCACCGGCGACATCCGGGAGCGCATCCCGGTGACGGCCATGGGGGAGACCAATATCTACCTGGCCTACTGCCGGGACAATAAACGCACCAGCGCCGATATTTTATCCCGGGAGCTGGTGAAGGAGACGCTGAACCAGCGTACCAACAACTACGAAAAGCTGGCGAACATCAGCTATGATAAGAAAGACGGCGTGTTTCGAGCGGAAAACATGGCACCGGACGACGCCATCGACGTGCCGGCCTGCTGCCGCAAGGCGGAGGAGCTGTTCGAACTCTATCAGAAGTGCGCCAACCGAAAACAGATCGAAACCATCTGCGTCAATTATCTGCGGGGGCTGGAGGCCACCAAGCTGAGCATCACAGGGCATATGTACTTCGTGCCCCGCACCCACATGGACAAGGTGGACGTGTTTGAGGACTTCATCGGCCTGCTGGGCGGGCTCAACCGCAGAGAGACGCCGCTGATGGTGAACAGCTTTTTCATTATCGACGATGAAAAGCAGCGGTCTAAAATGACCGAGGAATTCTATGCGGCGGTGAAGAAGGAAATTGCTACCTACCAGGAGCGGGCGGACTACCTCATCAAATCCGGCAGCCAGAGCCCGGCGGTGATGGAGCGTTGGGTGCTGAAGATCCAGGCGCTGGAGGAGAAAAAGAAGCACTATGAGGGTGTACTCCGTCGGGAACTGGATGGCTTGGACGATGAATTTTCCACGCTGAAGTTCCTGGGGCAGGAGCTCCAAATGAGGGCACAGAGTATTCGCTTTCAAAAGGCGGCATAAACGGGAATAAGCGTGCGGGGGAAGGTTCAGTCTTCCCCCGCATTGTTTTCTCTATTTGTTGCGATGCCTCTTATGCAATTAAATAGAAAGCCTTTCACATAGCATGAGCCTGGAGCCTGTCTCTTAACGAGATGTGGTCTGTTAGCTGGCCGTTTCGTCTCCTAATATTGGGTATCGTTCTGCTCCAGCTTCTCTGGCGAGCAGCAGTGGACTGCCAGACTATAATAAAAATAATGGTTTGTATGCAACTGGCAGGCTGTGCTCTGGCACAAGAACGGCTGACAGCTCAATGTGCTTCCTAAGAAGCTGGAAGTGCTGACAGCGTGATCACAAACGTAGTTCCCACGCCCACCTGGCTGGACGCTTCAATTTTTCCGCCATGAAGGTCAACAATTCTTTTTGTGAGTGAAAGGCCCAGCCCATTCCCAGCTGTTTTATGGGATGTATCACCTTGATAAAATTTTTCGTATATTCGTTGGAGTACCGCTTGATCCATGCCAATCCCATCGTCTTGGATTACAACTTGAATGTCAGTTCCTATCTTCCTGAGCAGTACACGGATTTTTCCGGCTTGCTTGACAAATTTAATTGCGTTTCCAAGCAGGTTTTGCCAAATCTGTAGGAGTAGATCACGGTTGGCATAACAGTCCACTGGATCTAGGTCAATATCCAACTCAAGATGTTTTCCGTTCCACTGCGGTTCCAACATTAGGATAGCCTCCCGCAGTTGCTCATCCAGGGAGAACCACTCCCTCTGAATTTCAATCTCTTGGTGTTCCAGCCGCGACAAAAGTAGAATATTACCGATCAGTGTGGAAAGCCGCCGTGTGTTAAACAGGATGCGCCGAGTATATTCAGTCCGTTTTTCTTCGGAAAGCTCTTTGCGCTGCAGCAGTGTGGCGTATCCCTCAATCGCCGATAAAGGTGTCTTGAATTCATGGGACACGTTTTCAATAAAATCATTTCGGAGAATTTCAGTCCCAGCTAACTCTCGGGTCATTACGTTGAAATTGTGGGCCATCTCCCGGATCTCAGAAGCTGGTATATCCTCATTCAATTCGATATTGAAATTTCCTTTTGCCACCTCTTGAGTGGCTTTGCTGATTTCAAGGATCAGCTCTAGCGGGCGTTTTCCAATCAGCCTAAACAAAATTGTTCCAATGACGATGCTGACCGTTGGGGTAACGAACAGCCCCCGCAGAAGATGCTGAGAATCCAAAAAACCGATACGAAACAGCAACACAGCAAAGGCGGTGGAAAGGGTCATGGTTATGCTCAAAACCAAAAAAAGCAGAATGGAAAACATTGCGGCTGTTTTTATAGTCCGCTGATGCAGTTTCATTTCTTCACCACCTTATAACCCAGTCCGCGGATAGTGATAATATCAAAGTCTGGATTTCCACGGAAACGCTCTCTAAGCCTGCTAATATGTACGTCTAGGGTATGGGGGTCCGTTTCGCTGTCCACTCCCCATATATCGTCCATGAGCTGACGCCTCGTAAATATGTGGTTGGGAGAGGCCGCCAGCTTGAACAGGAGGAGGAACTCCTTCTGAGGGAGCTCTGTTTCCTCGCCGCCAGTATGGACGGTCAACGTGTCGCAGTCAAGAATTGTATCGCCCAGCTTTGTCCTGCGCTGACTGGCGATTTGGGATCGGCGCAGCAGGGCCTCCACTCGCCATACCATCTCATTGACATCAATTGGCTTGACCATATAATCATCTGTGCCGATGCGGAAACCTTCTCGTTTATCCGCCGCACTGGATCTTGCTGTAATCATCAGAACAGGCGTGTTGTAATGTGCTTCCCGCAACGCTTTAATCAGCTCAAACCCGTCCATACGCGGCATCATAATATCCGAAATAATCAAATCGACATACGTCTCGTCCAAAATATCAAAGGCATCAATTCCGTCTACAGCCGGAACCGCAGTGTATCCATTTTCCGTCAGAACCGCACAGAAAAGATCCCTCAGCTCATTATCGTCCTCTACCACCAGGATTTGAAACATTTCTACCACCTCTTTTTCACAGTATAGCAAAGATATCAATATTGTGGAAGCATTTTAAACCAAAAATCTCAACTGAACCTCAACGACATCAAATTGAGGTTCAGTTGAGATTTGGTTGAGTTTTAGTTGAGAAAAACAGCGTATGATCTCGTTACTAAACGGCAACAGGAGGGAAACCTATGCTGCAAATTCAAAACATAAAGAAGCAATATAAAACAGGCTATCTGATCCAGCAGGCCTTAGACAATGTCAGCTTGAGCTTTCGGGACAGCGAATTTGTTTCAATCCTTGGCCCCAGCGGTTCTGGTAAAACCACGTTGCTGAATATCATCGGCGGACTGGATCAATATGATAGCGGCGAATTAATGATCAACGGCATCTCCACCAAAAAATATAGGGATAAGGACTGGGATTCCTACCGAAACCACACCGTTGGCTTCGTTTTCCAAAGCTACAATTTGATTCCTCACCAGTCCATCCTCGCGAATGTGGAGTTGGCACTGACTATCTCCGGCATCTCTCGCAGGGAGCGCCGCCAAAGGGCAGAGCAGGTGCTGACTCAGGTGGGGCTGGGGGATCAGCTCCATAAGCGTCCCAATCAAATGTCTGGGGGACAGATGCAGCGAGTGGCCATTGCAAGGGCGTTGGTCAACAATCCAAGCATCCTTCTGGCCGACGAGCCCACCGGAGCACTGGACACCGCCACCAGCCTCCAGATCATGGAGCTGCTACGGGACGTTTCTAAAGAGCGTCTGGTTGTCATGGTGACTCACAATTCTGAGTTGGCGGAGCGGTATTCCACTCGTATTGTCAAACTGCAGGACGGTAGGATTACGGACGATTCCGCGCCTTATACCCCGGAAGTGGGGGAGCTCCCGACACCAAAGTATCAAAGCATGGGCCGGGCTAAAATGTCGCTCCTCACAGCATTGTCGCTCAGCTTTAATAATTTGCGCACAAAAAAAGGGCGGACGCTGCTAACATCTATTGCTGGTTCCATTGGCATCATCGGCATTGCATTGATCCTGGCCCTTTCCTCCAGTGTAAACCGCTATATCGCAGATATGCAGAAGGACACAATGACCTCTTATCCCATCACGATCAGTGCGGAAACCTTTGATATGTCTGGCATGATGGCTGGCGGGCAGCGGATCGGCGGGCCAAACACGCGATCCGAACTGCGGGATGGCGTACACGCTGATTACCGGGATCTTGAACTGAGCGAAACTGTATTCGCCAGTATCATAGAAAATAACCTGACAACGTTCAAGAGCTATTTGGACGACCCAAACAGCGAAATCCATCAGTATTTGGGGGAAAATGGATTTGTCTACACCTATGATGTGTGCTTTGATGTTTATTCTTATGACGCGAACGGAGTGTTGATTAATAGCGGCGCGGATGTTGGGACCTTAATCAGTTCCGGCGGGGGATTCAGCTCCATGCCAGGCGGGATCGGAGATATGTCAATGATGATGGGCGGATCTGCTGGGGCCGAGAATTTTTCCGAGCTGATGGCAAGCCCTGACGGCAATATGGTCAGTCATATCGTCACCGACAGCTATGAAATGCTTTACGGGGCCTGGCCAGAGCATTTTGATGAGGTGGTGTTGGTTCTGGATGAGAATCAGTCCCTTTCTGCCGGCACTCTCTATCAACTGGGTCTGCTGACAGCGGAGGACTATGAGGAGGCCTCCGAGCAAATCAAAATGGGAGAAGAAGTGACCGCAAAGGACTGGAGCTATGAGGAAATCAGCGGCCATCGTTTTTATCTTGTTTTGCCCAGCAGTTACTATGCCGAACATGAGAACGGCACGTTTTCCTATATTGGCGATAAGGCTTTGAACGCAGAGCAGCTTTTGGAGGATGCTCTGGAACTGAAAATCTGCGGTATCGTCAAGCCGCGGGAGGATGCTGCAAACGCTGTCATTTCCACTGCTGTGGCCTATACCTCCCAGCTGACAGACTATGTGATCCAACAGACAGGTGGAAGCTCTGTGGTCCTTGCCCAAGAAGCAAATCAGGAAACCAATGTCCTCACAGGGATGAAATTTGAGGCGCTGGATGATGCTGAAAAAATTGTGGAAGCCTCTGCCTATATCTCGGCGATGGGCATATCGGATAAGGCATCCCTTTATTCTATGATTTTGTATTACAGCTCCGCAGATGCACAGGGAACCGCTCCCGTAGAGCAGCAAAGCGGGCTTCAGCCCATGCAGGGGGCAGGCCAGACAGGTACTGCGAATATGGGCGGCGCAAATATGGATGAAGCCGCTATGGCGCAGGCATTGGACGTCTGGCTGGCGGAAACGCCGGACAATGAGATCTTGCTGTCCGTTTACAACGAGTATATCGACGGGGCCTCATATGCAGACAACATGAAAAAGTTCGGCAAGGTCAGTTATGATGCGCCCGCATCCATCAGCATTTATACCGACAGCTTTGAGGATAAGAACGCGGTTTCCGCCTGCATTGAGCGCTATAATGACAACGCTGACGAGGCTGGCAAGATCACCTATACCGACTATGTGGCCCTATTGACCAGTTCCATTACATCAATGGTCGACGTGATCTCGTATGTCTTGATTGCCTTTGTGGCGGTGTCCCTGGTTGTCTCCTGTATTATGATCGGCATCATCACGCACATCTCCGTGATGGAGCGGACGAAAGAGATCGGCATCCTCCGGGCGTTGGGAGCATCCAAGCACAACGTTTCCCAGGTATTTAATGCCGAGACATTTATCGTTGGCATCTGTGCAGGCTTGCTGGGTGTAGGGGTGTCCGCGTTGCTGACAATTCCCATTAATGCCGTACTGGAAAGTCTGCTGGGCATTGAAGCGCTTACGGTAGCCCTGCCCGCCGTATATGCAGTAGTTTTGGTCACGTTGAGCGTGGTCATCACCATGATAGGCGGGCTGCTGCCCGCGAAAAGGGCGGCAAAACAGGACGCTGTCATTGCGCTGCGTACAGAATAGGAGGGATTGTTGTGTTGAACTGCTCATTTTGGAAAAATGCTGTATACACGGCAAAGAGGATCGCTGTCCGGGGGATTGCCGGCGCACTGCTGTGTGCGGTGCTGATATTGTTCCTTGCTCCGGCCTATGCCGTAGGCTGCGCAGATCCTCTTGCCACTGAAACTGGAAAAGCGGAAATTCATGCGGGAGATGTGGTGTGCTTTGGCATATGCGATGATGCTTGCGGTTTTGACGGGAAATGGTTGGCTTTGGATACGGAGCATACCAATACCGGCGAGCCGGGCATGTTCCTTATGGCGCTGAATCTCATTTCGGATGAAAAGGGAGGCAGCCTTCTGTTTCGCGACATTGGTGGAGATGTATCTGTCTCTTTTGCGGACAGGGGAGACGCCTTTGCGGCGGAACACCCCGGATCGACTGACTATCGGAACAGCGATATTCAGATCTGGTGTGAAGACTTTGCACAATCCCACCTGACCCAGGCGGAATACGGTGCGCTCCTCCCTACGCTGAAATCAGATGCAGGTGTTGCGATTCCGGGCTTTGGAATCCCAATTCCCGGGGTTTCTACCGGCACGGTGGATTTTGACCCGGTTGATGAAATCCTGAACGGCGACAGGTTATTCCTGCTTTCCGCTGAGGAAATCACGAATCCGCAGTATGGTTTTGTGGATGCCCGTTCCCGTGTTGCCCAGTACAAGGGAACGGAGGAAGGCTACTGGCTCCGTTCCCCTCATATCCCTACATTCCCGTTGGATGTAGGATTTGTATTCAGCTTCGGAGCGGTGATGGATTTCCCCGTGAACGGAAATTTTGCGTTTGAAATGAATTCCTATGCCCGTCCGGCCTGCAATCTGGACAGCAGTAAAATCACAGATGCGGAAGTTTTGGCAGTGCGCGGCGAAAAAACGATCTGGCGGTTAAGCTTCCAAGATGGCGAGCACAACGACCGGGAGTATGATACCAGCCTTCCGATCATCGGTGAGGTTATGGACCTGACGGCGCTGCTGAAAAAGGCGCTGGTGATTACCGCCTGCGTGTTGATCCTTCTGATCGTTGTCATAGTGGTGGTGATTCGGAACGTGCTTCGCAAACGGCGAACAAAACGGATGGCAGAGAAAAAACAGGAGGAAGGATCGCTCGGTGGAGAATAACTGGGAATTGTATTGAGAACTGCACAGTCAGGTGGGCAGTGAATAATTAAAGAATTTTCAACTACCGGCACCTGTTGGGGTGCCGGTAGTTGCATGAAGAAAAAATCTCCCTATGAAGTAATATGATGAGCTCCCCCCAAAGCACCGAATTTAAGTGATTAAAAGAGACAAATGGCTTCATACCATTTTCCTTTTTTGCTGTTGGAGTGTTGTGGAGTTTAATCTGTTCCTATAGAAAGATTTTGATTCTCCAACACAAAAGGTTATGCCGTAAAATGGCAAGGCTGTGCGGTTGCCCTTTCTTATCATATGACAATATGTATAATTGCTGCAGAATAGGCTGCGGATATTTATATAAAATAGCGCAGGCCGGTTTGAGGAGGAGAGTATATGATAAAAAGGGAATGGCTTACACGAGGTACCGCGTTGCTGATCTGCGCTGTCTCTGTGTTCTCGTTGCTGGCCGGATGTAACAGTGAGGATAACATTAAACCCGCTTCTTCTGCCCCAGTGGAGGTAGAAAACGTTGTCCCGGATCGGGGCATGGCAGACCGTTCGGATCTTATGTATTTGGATAGCATTGAGAGGTATAAAAAGACAGACTGGACCGCCAATTGGATCTGGACTGAGGGCTGCGCCGAGGACAGCTATGTGGCTTTCCGCAAGACCTTCACCCTGGACCAGGCCGTCCCCTCCGCCACCGCGTTTATTTCCGCCGTGGACAAATACGTGCTGTGGGTGAACGGGGAGCTGGTGGTGCTGGACGGCGCGCTGAAACGGGGCCCAACCCCCTACGACAGCTACTATGACACGGTGGAGCTCACCAACCTGAAGCAGGGGGAGAACACCATCGCCCTGCTGGTGGCCTTTAATGGCCGCTCCGGGGACGGCTCCATCGTCCCCGTCCTCCTGGACGAGGAGGGGGACGAGTACACCCAGGCGGGGCTTATTTTTGAGCTGGACGCCGGGGGCGTATCTATATGCTCGGACAGCTCCTGGAAGGCCGCCCGCCACACCGGCTACAAGAACCGGGTCACCTCTGGGGCGGATTACCCCGGCTACACCCAGTCCTCCATGCTGGCCGAGCGCAACGTCTATTTCGACGCGCGGGACGACCTGGGCGAGTTCATGGCCGAGGGCTATAACGACAGCGGGTGGGAGAGCGCCGCGCTGATTGCCAAGGCCGGGGACATCCCCTTCGGCGGCCTCTACTCCGCCATGATTGCCCCCATCAAATTTGAGGAGATCACCGACTTCGCCAACGCCGGGGACTATGTGGGCGCGGCCCTGGCCCAGGACACCACCCTGGTGCTGGAGCTGCCGGGCAACATCCAGTTTACCCCCTATTTCGAGCTGGAGGCTCCGGCGGGCAAAAAGCTGACCTTCTACACCGACACCTACACTGACAAACAGGACATGCCCAACTTCAAGGACACCTATGTCACCGCCGAGGGGGCCCAGTGCTATGAGAATTATCCCTGGCGCAGCGGCTCCAAGCTCATTATCGAGGCGGAGGCAGGCGTGACCTTCACCCGGCTGGGCTACCGCGTCAGCGGCTTCAACGGCGAATGGGCGGGGGCGTTTAGCTCCTCCGACGCGGGGCTGGACCAGCTGTGGCAGGAATCCCTCAACACCCTGGCCATCTGTATGCGGGACACCTACATGGACTGCCCCGAGCGGGAGCGGGGCCCCTACATGGGGGACGCCTCCAACCAGATCGACGCGGTGCTGTACAGCTACGACCAGGCGGGGCTGGATATGACGAAAAAGGCCATCCTGGCCTGCGTGGCCTGGACGCGGACGGACGGGGCCATTCCCAGCCGCGCCCCCAGCGTGAAACCCCAGGAGATTCCCAATCAGAGCCTTATCTTTATGACCAGCGTGTATCACTACTGGCTCCACTCCGGGGACCGGGAGACGGCGGCGGCCTACTGCGAGGCCTTCCTCAACTACCTGAAAATGGTGGAGATGGAAAACGGCCTGCCGGTGTACCGGGAGGGCTCCTGGACGTGGAACGACTGGGGGGATCGCATCGACACCCAGCTGCTCCAGGCGGGCATCTACTACTATGCCCTCAACGTCACCAAATCCATGGCCGACGAGCTGGGCATCACCGAGGACACTGGGTTCCTCACCGAGCGGATGGACGCCATGCAGGAAAACTGGCGGACCGCCTACTACACTGAGGAGGGCTTCAAGAGCCCGGACAGCAAGTATGTGGATGACCGCGCCAACGCCATGCTGGCCCTGTCCGGCCTGGCGGGGGAGGAGGACTACGCCCTCATCACCGACGTGGTCATGAGCACCTATGAGGCCAGCCCCTTCATTGAGAAGTACGTGTTGGAGGCCCTGTGCGTCATGGGACGGACGGATCTGGCCCTCCAGAGGATGCGGGAGCGCTACGCGCCCATGCTCCAGGACGAGTATGATACCCTGTGGGAGACCTTCGACGGGGAGACCGGAACCGTCAACCACGGCTGGACCGCCGCACCGCTGTACATCCTGTCCAAGTACGCGGCGGGGGTGCGCCCCACCGTGGCAGGGTTTGAAGAATACAAGATCGCACCCTGCGCCGCCCTGGACAGCTTTGACTGTACCGTCTGGACGCCTAAAGGGGAAATCGGCGTGAAGCTGGAGACTACGGCGGAGGGGAAAACGCTCACCGTGAACGCCATTGATGCCGTGGGGACGATCATCGTGCCGGAGGGCATGGGCACGGATATCACCGTCACCGGCGGGGACTGCCAGGTGGACGGGAACCGGGTGGTCGTCACCCAGGCGGGGGAGTACATCGTCACCATCCGATAAGGGTACAAAGCAGCCGGGACCGCTTACGCGGCCCCGGCTGCTTTGTCATGCGGTCTTGTCCCTGTTCCTGCCAAGCGGGAAGCGGACGGTGAGGAAAAACATATTGTCCACCACCTTGATGTCCATCGTGCCACCGTACTGCGCCGCGATATACTGGATGCTTTTTGTGCCGAAGCCGTGGCGGGAGCTGTCTCCCTTGCTGGTGGCGGGCAGGCCGTGATCCAGCTCCAGCCTGCCGCTGAAGTA
Source organism: uncultured Oscillospiraceae bacterium (assembly GCA_910588625.1). Classification (GTDB taxonomy): domain Bacteria; phylum Bacillota; class Clostridia; order Oscillospirales; family Oscillospiraceae; genus Enterenecus. The sequence continues at coordinate 24,863 of CAJUQN010000018.1, read as the reverse complement.
GTTGGATTCTTCGACCACCAGCGAGTCCTTTTCCTCCCAGCAGGAGAGGGAGATCACCCGCTCCTCCAGCGGGAGGGGCTTCACGGCCTCCACCGCGTTGTCGATGATGTTTCCAAACAGGGTATAGGTCTGTACCGGGGTGAGGAAATCCAGCTTTTCTCCGTCTGCCATGCAGGAAAAGGAGATGCCGCTTTTCTGGCAGGTCATGGCCTTTTCGCACAGCACCACGTCCAGCACCTCGTTGCCGGTTTTGATATTGGCGTCGTAGAACTGGATGGCCTCTCGTAGGGAGGCCGCTTCCTCTCCGGTGAGCTTGTCCTCAATCCTGTCCAGAATGTGCTTGAGGTCATGGCATTTCATGTTAATGACATCCATGTTGGCCTTGACAGACTCAAACTGCGCCCGATCCTGCCGCCAAAGCTGGTGGAGGACACCAATCTGCTCCTCCTGCTCGCTCTGGGAAAAGATGCCCGCGCAGATCGTCAAGATGGTGAAGCTGAAGCCTACATAGAGTATCTTTGTCACAATATTGAGCATGGGACTTTCCCCTTCGTACACCCGGGAGATACAAATCAGGATATTCACCAGCGTTATCGTGGCAATGGACAGGATAATAACATTGCGAGTGGTGCGCCGGTTGTGGACCAGCCGGTTTTTCGGCGTGAAAAGTAAGGCCAACACAACAATGGACAGCAGATGAAAACCAAAAAAGAGCGTCCAGTCCAGATTTGAGATACTTGCATCTCCCGGATGGAGCAATGCCAGCGTTTCCCGGTCATTAATCCCCCGCAGATTTTGCAGCAGAGGATAGAGCTTGTTGGTGAACTGATAGGCCGCCATACCGGAGCAGAAGGCCAGCAGCATCTCTTCAATATCGTCCCTCCAGCAGAACATGAGCGCGGTAAAGTTCGACACAGTGATGGCGGAGTAGCACAGCACCCGCACCAGGAGAGAGTCTGCTTCCGTATACCAAATAGCCAGGAGATAACAGACCACCATTCCCTCCAGCAGGGTGAGGATGATACGAACGAGGAAAAAATCCCGCCGCTCAAACCTGCGAGCAAAGAGGGCGATGCAGGCATAACACTCCGTATAAGTCAGCATCAGGTTGACGCTCTGCATGGTGTAGGGCGTGGTAAAGGCCGCGATCAGCTCATTCATAGCGTTTTGTCTCCATAAATCGGACAAAGGCGTCGGTAAACGCTTTCCGTTTGGGGTGGCTGATCTGGAGCGGTTCCCCGCCCACGATCACATTCATGCCGTCAATGCGGTCCACATGGGTCAGGTTGACCAACAGGAAGCTGTTGCAGCGGACAAAGCCCTGCCCCGCCAGGGCAGATTCGGCGCTTTTCATGGTCTGGTACTGGCGGTATTCCCCGCTGGCGGTGTGGTAGACGCAGTGGTGCCCCTTGACCTCCACATAGCGGACATCACGGGGCGAGAGGCGCACAAAGCTGGTGTCCGTGCGGATGAGCACGTCGGGGGGCATCACGTGCTCCAGCCTGGCCAGCACCTTGGTGAATTTCAGCGCAAACTCCGGGTAGGCCACCGGCTTGACGATGAAATCAGAGGCGGCAACCTCATAACCCTGGATGGCGTACTGGCGCATGGTGGTGACAAAGATGAGGATCACCTTTTCGTCCTTTTCCCGCAGCAGCCTGGCCGCGTCCATGCCGTTGAGCATGGGCATCATGATGTCCATGTACACGATGTGGAACGGGGAGTATTTTTCCAAAAAAGTAATGGGTTCATAGAAGATTGAGACGGAGACAGACAACTTATGGTCAGCGGCGTAGGTCTTGATATGGCTTTCCAGCGCCGCGGCCTGCTCCCGGTTGTCCTCCACAATGGCAATATCGATCATGTCTGTCCGCCTCCTTCTGCCTATTCAATATAGCAATTTTAACAAGGAAAGTCAAGGTTGGGCTGTCCGTGTTTGTAAGGTTGTGCGGCCAGAGACAAAGGTTATGCGGTTCCCATTGAAAACTTTGGGCATATCGAATAAATTGGGGGTGCGAAAAGGGGGAGAGCCCCTGACAAATATAAGAGGAGGATATTTCGATGAAAAAGCACACGAAACTGGTTACCCTGTTCCTGGCCGGGGCGATGGCCCTGTCTCTGGCCGCCTGCAGCGGCGGCGGTGGCGGGAGCAGCGCCGGCGGCAAGGTCACCGGCGTCTACCTCAGCCCCGCCAACCTGAGCTATCAGAATATGCGGCCCCAGTATAACTACTACCTCACCACCTTCACCCACGAGGAGCTCACGCTGATGGATAACAATACCTACTGCCTGGTGCTCTCCTCCTCCACCTTCTCCGCCCTGGAGCTGGCCGAGAGCACCAACGACGCCAAGGGCAACGAGCGGGCAAATTCCATTTATAAGCTGTACGGCGCCTGCACCAGCAAAACCAACGACTTGGACGACGACCTGCTGGACGTTACCCTCTCCGCCCCCACCCGCGTGGTGCTGAGCAATGACCAGACCTACTGGCTGGACACCGATAACTGGAACGACAGCATGGGCAAGGTCGTGGTTCCGCCCACCGGCTATGACGACAACGGCAATCCCATCTACGACCAGAACGCCGAGCCCTGGACCGCCCAGCAGTACCTGGAGGACATTGCGTTCCCTGAGATGACGATCCAGGTCAACCAAAAGACGGCCAGCTTCGATTACACGGACTTCGGCATTTACAATTTCAGCGTTGATATGCCGGGCTGATACGCCTTGTGTAATCGGGAGGACCACTTCATGAAAAAAACATACATATGGCGGGGACTTTGCACCCTCCTGGTGCTGGTCTTCTCCCTTACCATGTTCGGCCAGAGCCTGGCCTTCACCCGGGAAGGGGACGTGAACCTGTTCCTGGGCACCCTTCCCCCTGCCGTCCAAGTCACCGGCGACACCAACTACTACCCCTCCAGCTATGCCTCCATGGACGAGATGCGCGCCGCCCTGAAGGACTACCTCATCGAGAGCCAGGAGGAGGGCAGCGTACTGCTGCGCAATGAAAACGGGGCGCTCCCCCTGGCCTCCAACGCCAGCGTGACGCTGTTCGGCTTCGCCGCCGCCACCCCTGTCTACCACGGCGGCTCCGGCGGCCCGCCCAACAACGGCATCAACCTCTACGACGCCATGAAGGAGGAGGGCTTCCAGGTCAACGAGACGGTGTACAACGCCATCGTGGCCGCCAACGGCGCCCGCACCAAGACCGGACTCATCGGCGAGATCTCCGCCAGCGCCTACGCCGGGACGGAGAGCTCCTACGCGTCCGGCTACAACGACGCCGCCATCTACGTCATGAGCCGCTTCGGCGGCGAGGAGGGCGACCTGAACCACGGCCTCCAGGGCGACTGGCAGGAGGGCCCCGCCGGTGTACCCGAGCTGTCCCTCCACCAGGACGAGATCGACACCCTCAACATGATCCGGGATTCCGGCAAGTTCGACAAGATCATCGTGGTGCTCAACTCCGGCTACGCCATGGATCTGGGCTGGCTGGCGGACTACGGTGTGGACGCCTGTTTGTGGATCGGCTACCCCGGCAACTACGGCATGACCGGCGTGGCCCGGGTGCTGGGCGGACAGGCTGACCCCTCCGGCCGCAATGTCATCACCTACGCCGCCGATTCCCTCAGCTCCGCCGCCATGCAGAACGCCGGCGACTTCACCTTTGACAACCTCACCGGTCTGTACAAGAACAAGTACCTGGTGTATGCCGAGGGCATCTACGTGGGCTACAAGTACTATGAGACCCGCTATCAGGACCAGGTGCTGGGCATCAACAACGCCAATGGACCCAAGGGCGTGTACGCCAGTAAGGACGGCGCGTGGAACTACGCCGACGAGATGGTGTTCACTTTCGGCGCGGGGCAGTCCTACGCCGATTTCACCCAGGAGCTGCTGAGCGTGGACTGGGACAAGTCCGCCCACACTGTCACCGCCCAGGTGAAGGTGACCAACAACGGCGCGGCCAACTACTCCGGCAAGAGCAAGGACGTGGTGCAGCTCTATGTCCAGCTCCCCTATGAGGCTGGGCAGGCGGAAAAAAGCGCCATCCAGCTGGCCGACTTCGCCAAGACCTCCGCCTTGGCGGCGGGGGAGAGCGAGACGGTGACCATAGAGTTCTCCGACTACATCTTCGCCGCCTATGACAGCAATGCGGTCAACGGCGCGGACAGCTCCAAGACGGGCTGCTATGTGTTCGATCCCGGCGAGTATTTCTTCGCCATCGGCGATGACGCCCACGACGCGCTGAACAACGTGCTGGCCGCCCGGGGCGTCACCGGGATGTTCGACGCCGAGGGCAATCCTGTGGAGGGCGACGCCGCCAAGGTTTACAGGGACGAGCTGGCCAGCCTGGACAACACGACCTACGCCGTCTCCCCCTACACCGGCGAGGTGGTGTCCAACCACTTCGAGGACCGGGACATCAACTACTTCATCCCCGGCTCCGTGACCTACCTGACCCGTTCCGACTGGAACACCTTCCCCGATACGGTGGCCAGCCTCACCGCTACCCCGGAGATCCAGGACCTGATGGAGAACTTCCAGTACGAGAAGCCCGCCGACGCCCCGGATATCTCGGAGTATAAGTATAAGCAGGACAACGGCATCTCCTTCATTGAGATGAAGGACGCAGCCTTTGACGATCCCAAGTGGGAGGAGTTCATCGACCAGCTCACCCCCAGCGAGCTGGCCCAGATTACCGGCGATAAAATGGGCATGGATATGATCGAGAGCATCGCCCTCCCTGCCTACGCCGGCGGCGACGGTCCGGACGGACATCAGGGCGGCGTGCTGTTCAACGCGGAGATGGTGGCCGCCTCCACCTTCAGCAGGGAGATGCTGGAGCAGCGCGGCAAGTTCTTTGCCGAGGAGAGCTACTGGATCGGCTTCCGCCAGATCTACTCCCCTGGCGGCAACATCCACCGCACCCCCTATTCCGGCCGTAACTATGAGTACTGCTCCGAGGACGCCAACATGAGCTACATCTGCGGCGAGATCCAGACCAAGGCCATGGCGGAGGGCGGCTGCGTGGGCACCTTCAAGCACTTCTGCGGCAACGACCAGGAGACCAACCGCCACGGCGTGGCCACCTTCTTGACCGAGCAGGCCTACCGCGAGGTTCCCCTGCGGGGCTTTGAGGGCGGGCTCCAGGCCGGGCACAGCATGGCCACCATGACCGCCTACAACCGCATCGGCTGCATTCCCACCGCCAGCGACTACGAGACCATGACCACCGTGCTGCGGGGTGAGTGGGGATTCACTGGTATCAACATGACTGACAGTTCCAAGGACTCTGCCAGCTATATGGGTACCGCCGACGCCATTCAGGCGGGCACCTGCCAGTTCAACAACGATCCAGGCCGGGTTCCCGAGGCGTCCAACCTGCTGGTAAAGGATAGGGATGGCTTTATCTGGGGCAAGCTCCGGGACGTAGCCAAGTATTACCTCTACACCATGAGCCGCTCCAACCTGGTGAACGGCCTGAGCAAGACGGAGGCTGTGCAGAACTACACCCCGTGGTGGAAGCCCGCCCTCACCGGGCTGAACGCTGCCATCGGCGTGCTGACCGCAGGCGCCGCGGTGCTGTATGTCCTGTCCGAGATCAAGTCCAGGAAGGGAGGCAAGTAAGATGAAGCGCTTGTTCCAAGACGCGAAGCCCGGGCTTTACCTGAGCCTTGCCGCCGGCGCCATCGCCTTAGTGGGGGCTGTGGCCTACGTGATCATCTACATGGCCGCCGCCGGCGAGACGGTGGACCGGGTGTTCTCCTGGCTCACCCTGGGCCTGATGCTGGGCGGCGCGGCCGTCACCCTGGCGGGCGAGGCGCTCAAGCTCCCCTTCACCCCCATCCTGGGCGGGGCCTGCTTTGCCGTGGGCCTTGCCAACCACCTGGTGGAGACCGCCTATCCCCTGGCCGACGTGCTCACCGGCGTGCCCTTCTTCGGGGGCAACCCCACCCTGGCCATCGCCTTTTCCGTGGTGTTCGGCGTGGCCGCTATCCTCAATGTGGCCGGCGCTTTCATGGCCCACCGCAAATAATTCCTGGTTTCTCGGCCCTCCCCGGCATAGCCGGGGAGGGTGGGAACGATATAAAAAATTGGAGGAAACTGCTATGAAAATGAAAAAACTCTTGGCCGCCGCCCTGTCGGCGCTGATGCTTGTCTCCCTGCTGGCCGCCTGCGGCGGAAGCCCCAGCGGGAATTCCCAGGCCCCCTCTGAGGAGCCGTCCAAGTCCTCTGGCGGCGAGGGCGGAAGCAAGACCTACCAGTTCTGGGGCACCTATGAGGAATCCGGCGAGAACGCTTCCATGCTGAACGCCGCGTTCCTGCTGAACCTGAACGAGGACGGCACCGCTGTTGCGGACAAGTATATGTTCGCCAACTTCGACGCCTCCGATGCCGCCACCAACCCCACCTTCACCGCCAGCTATATGTCCGGCACCTGGAAGGAAGTTGAAAAGGACGGCGTGGCCTGCCTTCAGATCAAGCTGGCCTATGTGGACGAGGCGGGCACTGAGTCCAACGCCCAGACCGCCTACGCCTATGACGTGGCCGGGGTGTACTCCTTTGACCTGACCTTCCCCGTGGTGCCCGGTATGTCCTACACCCGCGTGGCCCCCATGGAGGGCAAGGAGGGCCAGACCTACGCCGACGCCAACGCCTTCATCCAGGCCTATAAGCAGGACTTCACCGCCCCCGAGCACGTGGGCACTTTCACCGACACGGACAACAACGGCACCGCCTACCTCCAGGCCGACGGCACGGTGCTGGTTTACGCCGGCTACGACAAGTTTGCCGACGGCACCTGGACCCTGGCCGACGGGGCCATTGCCATCACCCTGGGCGGCGAGGCCGTGGATGTGACCATGGACGGCAATAAGGCCACCTTTACCGCCGAGCGCAATCTGGGCGACGGCAACACGGCCAGCTACACCCTGGTCTGCGAGGACATCTCCACCCTGTCCGCCCCCGAGGGCGGCCAGGCCCCCGCTGAGGGCGGTGAGCCCACGGAGGAGGGCATCGCCTCCTATGAGGCCGGCGGTCTGGTGCTGGTGCTGCTGGACGACACCAACATGAAGGTCAAGTACCCCGAGTACGGCATGGAGCGGGACGGCTTCACCTACGTGCTGGACGGCGACACCCTCACCGTCACCGCCCCCGGCGAGGACGTGCTGGGCGCCTTCGCCCAGATCTGGGGCGCTATGGGCGGCGAGACCTGGACCATCGACGGCAATACCGCCGTCAAGGCCGAGTAACCGGCGCATAGAAGCAAGCCGAGACCCAAACGCAAAAAAGGCTCCAGGCCGGTTCGTTCGCCTGGGGCCTTTTTTAGAAAAGGAGTGTCATGCTATGAAGAAAAAAGGCAGCCTGCTGTGGACCATCCTCACAGTGGTCACCGCCTTGCTGCTGGTGGTGTGCATCGTGGCCATCCCCGTCACCAACGCCTTTGCCACCGCTATCAACGTGGCCCTGGGGGCCAAGACCCAGGAGGTCATCCCCGACCCCGACGCCAAAATCTATTTCTGGAGCGATTACGAGAACGAAGACGACCTCGTGGCCTTTGAAAAGCAGCTGTGCCACGACATTGAGGCGGAGGGCGCGGCCCTGCTGGTCAACCGGGACAACACCCTGCCCCTGGCCGCGGGCACCAAGTTCACCCCCTTCTCCCAGTCCAGCTTTAACCTGCTGTACGGCGGCACCGGCTCCGGCCAGGTGTCCGCGGACGACGCCATCTCCCTCAAGGCCGCCATCGACGGGGCCTTCGGCGACAATTCCGTCAACCCCGAGCAGTGGAAGTTTTACGCCGGCGCCGGCTACAAGCGGGTGAACGCCGACACCACCGGCGGCAACCAGGCGCAGTACCGCATCAATGAGGTGCCCTGGAGCGAGTATTCCGACGCCCTGAAGGGCACCTGGTCCCAGTACGGCGACGTGGCCCTGGTGGTGCTGGCCCGGTCCGGCGGCGAGGGGGCGGACCTGCCCAGCGGCCTGCCCGAGCTGGAGCCCTATATGACCGATGGCGACTACCTGCGCCTGTGCAAAGAGGAGATCGAGATGCTGGAGAACCTGGAGCAGCTCAAGGAGCAGGGCACCTTCAAGAAGATCGTGGTGCTGCTCAACTCCTCCAACACCCTCCAGCTGGACTTTGTGGACGACTACGGCATCGACGCGGTGCTGTGGATCGGCGATGTGGGCATGACCGGCATCACCGCCGTGGCCGACATCCTGGCCGGCACGGTGAACCCCTCTGGCCGCATCGTGGACACCTTCCTCAAGGACAACCACTCCTCCCCCGCCATGCAGAACTTCGGCGCGTACCCCTATACCAACGGCGCGGATTACGACGTGGCCACCGCCCAGAACAACACCGACCCCGGCATCGGCAAGTGCAACCGGGACTACGTGGTGTACCAGGAGGGCATCTACGTGGGCTACCGCTACTACGAGACGCGGTATGAGGACTATGTGCTGAACCAGGGCAACGCCGGGGAGTATGACTATAGCTCCGACGTGGCCTTCCCCTTCGGCTACGGCCTGAGCTACACCACCTTCGAGTACTCCAACTTCTCCGTCCAGGAGCAGGGCGATACCTTCCAGGTGGAGGTGGACGTGAAGAATACCGGCGCGGTGGACGGCAAGCACACCGTGCAGATCTACTTCCAGTCCCCCTACACCCAGTATGATATCGACAACCAGGTGGAGAAGGCCGCGGTGGAGTTGTGCGGCTTCGACAAGAAGTTCATCGCCGCCGGTGACACCGAGCACTTTACCATTACGGTGGAGAAGGAGGATCTGACCTCCTACGACCACATGAACGCCAAGACCTACATCCTGGAGGACGGCGATTACTACTTCACCGTGGGCAAAGACGCCCATGACGCCATCAACAACATCCTGGCCGCCAAGGGCGCGGACCAGGGCCGCATGACCGCCGCCGGGGACGCCGGGCTGGCGTCCAAATGGAACAACCCCGCCTTTGATAAGGCCACTTACGCCGTGTCCTCCGTCACCGGCAAGCCCATCACCAACCTGTTTGAAGATGCCGACTTGAACAAGTATGAGGGCGACGACGGCCAGGATATCACCTACCTGAGCCGGAGCGACTGGACGGGCACCTGGCCCTCCACCGTCTCGCTGAAGATCACCGATCAGATGTGGAAGGACGGCCTGTCCCACAACGAGGCGGACCGAAAAGCCATGGTGGAAACCGCCAAGAGCCGTTACTGGGCTGACGCCACTATGCCCCAGGTGGGTGTGTCCGGCACGCTCAACGCCAGTATGTTCGCCGAGACCGAGGCGGACGACCCCTCCTGGAACGACCTGGTCAGCCAGATCCCCTACAGCGAGATGACCAACCTCATCTACAACGGCTTCCACCTCACCCAGCCGGTGCCCTCCATCAGCCTGCCCGGCACCAACGATGAGAACGGCCCCCAGGGCTTCACCAAGAGCCTGATGGGCGGCGCCTCCGCCATGGCCTACACCTCTGAGGATGTGATGGCCGCCACCTTCAACCTGGAGCTCATTGAGAACATGGGCAAGTGCATCGGCGAGGACTTCCTCCACGCCACCGACGAATCCGGCACCGTGTTCTCCGGCATCTACGGCCCCGGGGCCAATATCCACCGCACCCCATACTGCGGGCGCAATTTCGAGTACTACTCCGAGGACGGCTGGCTGTCTGGCCGGGTAGCCGCCGTGGAGGTGGCCGCCATCCAGGATCGGGGTGTGTACGTGTTCACCAAGCACTTTGCCCTCAACGACCAGGAGGAGGGGCGCTACGGCATCTCCACCTGGTCCAACGAGCAGGCCATCCGCGAGCTGTACCTGGAGGGCTTTGAGGGCAGCGTGGCCCGGGGCGGCGGCATGGGCGTGATGAGCTCCTTCAACCGCCTGGGTGTCACCTGGAGCGGGGCCCACCACGGACTGATGACCGGCGTCCTCCGGGACGAGTGGGGCATGAAGGGCGCAGCCATCACCGACTGCTCCGTCATGGCGGCCTACATGGACTACCGGCTGGGCGTGCTGGCGGGCCAGGACCTGTGGGACGGCTACAGCATGGGCATGGAGACCCTGGACGGGCTGGACAACGACCCGGCCATTGTTTCGGCCGTGCAGACCGCCGTCAAGCACATCGCCTACTCCATCACCCACAGCCACGCCATGAACGTGGGCAACGCCACCGTGCGGGCCATCACTCCCTGGTGGCAGATGGCCATCTACGCCGCCACGGGTGTAATGGCAGTACTCACCGCGGGCAGCGCGTTTATGCTGATCCGCAGCAAAAAGAAAGCAAAGAACGGCTGATCTACCGCAATCCGGCGGGCCGAGGGCTGAGACCTGTGCCCGCGGCCCGCCCATTTCTTTCATTCAGGAGGACAGCTATGAAAAAGAGGAACTTTTGGAAAATACCCATGGCGGTTTTCGCCGTGTTCACAGTGATCTGCGTGGCTGCAATCCCCATCACCAACTATTTCGCGCCCATGATCAACGTAGCGCTGAACGCCGAGACCCAGCGCATCATCCCCGACCCGGACGCACAGATCTTCTACTGGACCCGTTACGACTCCGAGGAAGAGCTGGTGGCCAACGACTGGAACGTGTGCCGCCAGGTGATGGCGGAGGGGGCCTCGGTGCTGCTCAACCGGGACGATACCCTCCCCCTGGCCGCTGACACCAAGTTCTCCTGTTTCTCCCAGTCCTCTGTGGACCCGGTGAAGGTGGGAACCGGTTCCGCTTTCGTCTCCACCGGCGAGGGTGCCAGCCTGTACTCCGCGCTGGAGGACAGCTTCCAGCCGGGGTGTGTGAACACCGACCTGTGGAAGTTCTATGTCACCAGCGGCTATAAGCGGGAAAACGCGGCCCTGTCCGGCGGCGACCCCTCCCAATACCGCATCAACGAGGTGCCCTGGGAAAAGTACACCGACGCGCTGAAATCCACCTTTGCCGACTATGGCGACGCCGCCCTGGTCACCCTGTCCCGCTCCTCCGGCGAGGGCGCCGACCTGCCCAGCGGGTTGGAGGCGCTGGAGCCTTACATGACCGGCGGCGACTATCTCCGGCTGTGCAAGGAGGAGATGGAGCTGCTCCAGAACCTGAAGGAGCTGAAGGACCAGGGCGTGTTCAAGAAAATCGTAGTGCTGCTCAACTCCTCCAGCACCCTCCAGCTGGACTTCATCGACGCGTACGATGTGGACGCGGTGGTGTGGACGGGCAACCTGGGCATCAACGGCCTGCCCGCCGTGACGGACATCCTGGCGGGCAAGGTGAACCCCTCCGGGCGGATCGTGGACACCTTCCTGAAGGACAACCACTCCTCCCCCGCCATGGTGAACTACGACGCGTTCCCCTATACCAACGCCGCCCAGCTGGATCTGGCCTTTGCCCAGAACAACACCGCCCCCGGCATTGAAAAGTGCAATATGAACTATGTGGTGTACCAGGAGGGCATCTACGTGGGCTACCGCTACTACGAGACCCGGTATGAGGACTATGTGCTGGGCCAGGGCAGCGCCGGGGAGTACGACTACAGGGCCGACGTGGCCTTCCCCTTCGGCTCCGGCCTGAGCTACACCACCTTCGAATACTCCAACTTCACCGTGGAGGACCAGGGCGACGCCTTCCAGGTGGGGGTGGATGTGGCCAACACCGGCAGTATGGACGGCAAGCATACCGTGCAGATCTACTTCCAGTCCCCCTACACCGACTATGACCGGGAGAACGGGATTGAGAAGGCCGCCGTGGAGCTGTGCGGCTTTGACAAAAAGGAGATCAAGGCCGGCGAGACCGAGCACTTTGATATCCGCGTCCTGAAAGAGGATCTGACCAGCTATGACGCCAACGCCGCCAAGACCTACATCCTGGACGCCGGAGACTACTACTTCACCGTGGGTACTGACGCGCACAACGCCATCAACAACATCCTGATGGCCAAGGGGGCAGATGCCTCCCGCATGACCGGTATCGGCGACGCGGCCCTCACGGCCAAATGGAATAACCCTGCCCTGGATACCACCACCTATGCGGTCTCCTCCGCCACCGGGAAGCCCATCACCAACCTGTTCGACAACGCCGATCTGAATAAGTACGAGGGCGCGGAGGATCAGCAGGTGGTCTACCTCACCCGCAGCAACTGGACCGGAACCTTCCCCCAGGCCACTGTGAGCCTTCGGGCTACAGACGCCATGTGGGACGACGGCCTGACCCATGAGGACGCCGGCAGGGACGCCCTGGTGGAGCAGTACAAGCAGCTCTATTGGTCCGACGTGAGCCAGGCTCCCGCCGCCGGGACGGGCGGCTCCCTCAACGCCATTGACTTTGTGGACAAGGACTATGACGACCCTGCCTGGGATGAGCTGATCGGCCAGCTCTCCTACGAAGATATGCTGAACCTGATCTATAACGGCTCCTACCAGACCCAGGTGCTCCCGGCCATCAACCTGCCCGCCACCCAGGAATTTGACGGCCCCACCGGCTTCACCAAGAGCATCGTGGGCGGGGCCAACGGCATGGCCTTTACCTCCGAGGATGTGATGGCGGCCACCTATAACCGAGAGCTGATCCAGGAGGTGGGCAAGTGCATGGGCGAGGATATGCTCCACGCCCAGTCCGGGGACAACGCAGCCGCCGTGGCCGGCATTTACGCCCCCGGCGTGAACATCCACCGGAGCCCCTATCTGGGCCGGCACAACGAGTATTACTCCGAGGACGGCTGGCTGTCCGGCGAGATCGCCGCCGCCCAGGTCCAGGGCCTCCACGACCGGGGGATGCTGGCCTTTGTGAAGCACTTCGCCCTCAATGACCAGGAACAGGGCCGGTATGGGATCTCTGTGTGGGCCAACGAGCAGTCCATCCGGGAGCTGTATCTGGAGAGCTTTGAAGGTGCGATCCGGGGCGGCGCTTCCAATGTCATGAGCTCCTTCAACCGCATCGGCGCGGTGTGGTCCGGCGCCCACCACGGTCTCATGACCGGCGTGCTCCGGGACGAATGGGGCATGGAGGGCTCCGCCATCACCGACATGGCCATCAACGCCAAGTGGATGGACTACCGGATGGGCGTGCTGGCCGGACAGGACTACTGGTGCGGCCAGAAGGGCGGCATGGGTACCCTGGACGGGACCGGCAATGATCCGGCCATCGCCGCGGCGGTCCACAACGCGGCCAAGAACGTGGTATTCAGCATCACCCGGACCAACGCCATGAACATGGGCAACGCTACTGTTGTCAGTGTGACCCCCTTGTGGCGGATCGCGCTGTACGCCGCCACCGGCGTGTGCGCCCTGCTCACCGTGGGCAGCGCGTTTATGGTGGTGCGCAGTAAAAAAGCAGCGAAAGGCGGCTGATCTGCAACAATTCAGCGGGCCGCAGTTCCACGAACTGTGGCTGCGGCCCGAAAACATCTCAGGGGGCACGTCATGAAGAAAAAATATCAGAAATGGCTGGGACTGGCTGCGGTGTTTGCCCTGCTGCTGTCTGCCGCCTTGAGCCTTACCAGCTCTGCATTTTATTACAGCGGCTATGTAAACAGCTTTTTGGGCATCACCGGCGAAAGCATTGAAGTGAGCGGGGACACCAATTACTATCCCTCCGCTTACGGGCCGCTGAATGCGGAGAACGCCGACCGCCTTATTGCAGATGAACGGGATCATAATATTCGGGCTATGTACGAGGGGACGGTGCTGCTGCGGAACGAAAACAGTGCGCTTCCTCTGGCCGCTGGTGAGCGGAGCGTTACTGTTTTTGGCAATTCAGTCAACGACCCCATCTATAAATCCAATGCCGGAAACGCCAGCTTTAACGCTGACCGGGGCGGCGAACTGTATACCGCCTTGGAGGCCGCCGGTTTCCAGGTCAATCCCACCATGCGGGACGCATATGCAAACAGCGGCATCGTCCGCACCTCGGTGGCGACCCGGGGCGGTTCTACTGTGGGCGAAGCGCCCGCCAGCTTTTACACCGACACGCTGAAAAGCTCCTATGCATCCCAGTACAATGACGTGGCCATTGTCTTGCTTACCCGTTACGGAGGGGAAGGTGTTGACCTTGATCCTCTGGACGCGGATGGCGTTCCCATGCTGTCCCTCCACCAGGAAGAAGCAGATCTGCTGAGGATGATCCATGACAGCGGGAAGTTCGGGAAAACCGTGGTCCTCATCAACAGCCCGTTCGCCATGGATATCGAGTGGATCGAATATGAAGAGTACGGGGTGGATGCCTGCCTCGTGTTCGGCGCGGCAGGCGACTATGGCTTTATCGCGCTGATGGATATCCTTACGGGAGCGGCGGATGTGTCCGGGCATCTGCCGGACACCTGGGCCTCCAGTTCCTTGTCCGCGCCCGCCATGCAGAATTTTGGCGATTACAAATTCACCAATCTGGAGAAGATGTACGGCGACCGCTACCTGGTGTATGCGGAAGGGATCTATGTTGGTTACAAATACTATGAGACCCGCTACCAGGACCAGGTGCTGGGCATCAACGACGCCAACGGCCCTGCCGGAGCGTTTGCCAGCGATGGCGGCTGGGACTATGCCGCTGAGATGGCTTATCCGTTCGGCTATGGCCTGTCCTACGCCCAGTTCACCCAGGCGGTGGAGAGCATCCTCTGGGATCAAAGTGCGCACACCGTCACCGCTGCTGTAAAGGTTACCAACAACGGCGGATTTGATGGAAAGTCCAAAGCATTGGTCCAGCTCTACGCCCAGCTCCCCTGGGAGCCTGGACAGGCCGAGAAGTCCGCCATCCAGCTCATCGGCTTCCAGAAATCAAGCGGGCTGGCGGCTGGGGAAAGCGAGACGGTCACCATCACCGTGCCTGATTACTATTTCGCAGTTTATGATGAGAACGCTGAAAACGGCGCGGATCCCTCCAAGACCGGCTGCTACATATTTGACGCAGGGGATTATTGGTTTGCCATCGGCGGCAGCAGCCATGACGCGTTGAACAACATTATGGCCGCCAGGGGGATCGAGGGCCTGTTTGATGAAAAGGGGAACCCTGTGTCCGGCGTTCCCTCCAATGCGGTAAAAGCAGAGCTGGGGCAGTACGACAACACTACCTATGCACTCAGCCCCACAACTGGGGCCATCGTGTCCAACCAGCTTCAAGATGCTGACCTGAACGAGTATCTTCCCGGCACTGTCACCTATCTGAGCAGGTCGGACTGGAACACCTTCCCTGAGAGCTATACCGGCCTGACCGCCACGGACGCCATGGCGGAGCTAATGATCGGGAAAACCTATCAAAAGCCCGGCGACGCCCCGGATACCGGCGATATGGTTTTCGGTGAGGACGCTGGCTTGAAGCTGGTAAGCATGAAGGATGTGGAGTTCGGGGCGGATCAATGGAAGACGTTTATCGATCAGCTTAGCATCAACCAGCTGGCCACCATCTGCGGTGACAACCGGGGCAATGTGGCCATCCCTGAAGTGGGTAAGCCCGCAAATGCCTCCACAAACGGCCCCTGCGGCGTTCAGGGCAGCTATACCAAGGGGAACCGGAAGGGCTGCACCCTGTTTGTGGATGAGCCGATCCAGGCCGCCACATTTAACCTGGATCTGGCCAGGGAGCGGGGCGCCCTTATGGCGGAGGACGCCATGTATGCCGACGTTACCATGGTGTTTGGTCCCGGCGCCAACATTCATCGGACTGCCTACCTGGGCCGCAACAGCGAGTATTTCTCCGAGGACGGCCTGATGAGCTATCTCATGAGCCGTGCCAACGCCCAACCCATGACAGAAAAGGGCGTCATCACCGGCTTCAAGCACTTCTGTCTCAACGACCAGGAGGTCAACCGCCATGGTGTGGCCACTTTTGCCACTGAGCAGGCCTGCCGGGAGATTTATTTCAAGGCATTTGAAGGCGCGTTGAGCGATGGCGGCGGTCTGGGCGTCATGACCAGCTACAATCGGATCGGGATGACCGCGTCACCTGCCCACTACGGCGCACAGGTGGAGATCCTCCGCAACGAATGGGGCTTTAAGGGCATCAATATCACCGATTCCTCCAAGGATGCCTCTGATTATGTGCTCACTGCCGAGTGTATCACCAGCGGCACCGATCTGTTCCTCTCCGACACCGGGCGCACCAGCGAGCTGACCAATCTGGCGATCAAAGATCGGGACGGAAACATCCTGAACTGGATGAAAACAGCCAATGAGCATTTCTATTATGCCCACAGCCGAAGCATTCTGATTAACGGATTGGCAGAAGAAACTGTCGTCCATGAGACCGTTTACTGGTGGCAGCCGGCGCTGATTGCTGTTTGCGCCGCCCTTGCTCTATTGGCCGTGGCATCCCTGGGGATGTTTGCCTGGAATGCTTACGTAAAAAAGGAGAGACGCTGAGATGAAGAATGTGTTTAAAAACCGGGGTTTGGGGTTTTATATGAATCTGATTGCGGGGGCCACAGCCCTGCTGGGCGCTGTCCTGTATATTGTGCTTGACGGAACAGACAAAACGTTTACATTCATTGGCTTTGCCCTGGCGTTGGCAGGCGCGGGCTCCGCCGCGCTGACGGTGTTCACCCGGCTGAAATTTGCCGCTTTTGTGCCTACAGCGTTTTATGCCGCCGCTTTTGGGGTAGTGCTCCGTGTCGCGGTGCCCAGCTTGTCCGATGTGTGGAACAAAGTCAATTTTATCGGCGGAAATGCCGCTATGGGCATGGCCTTTGCGGGCGTGTTTTTCCTGTGTGCGGTATTGGGCGTGGTTTCCTGCTTTGTTGGATCAAATGGGCAGGACATGAAATAAGAGGATAACTGAAATGAACAAAAAAATCTTTATTATTTCGGCGGTGCTTGGGCTTCTCCTTGTCCTGGGCGCCTGTGCGGACAGATCCCCTGATCGTCAAGGGGATCCTGCCAGCGATCCGTCGGGCGGAGTTTCTTCGGAGGCCTCTGCTGTGTGGAAGCTCTCCATCGCACAGCCGCCGGAGAAGCTGGAGTATGAGGAAGGCGAAACCTTCGATCCGGCCGGGGTTGTCATCAACGCCAAGATGAAGGACGGCTCAATACTGGAAAACGTGGCCTATGAGGGGATCATCGTAGACCAGCCGCTGACGCGGACGTCCCTGTTTGCCAAGTTTGTCTATGGAGGGGAAACCGTGCAGCAGAACATCAAGGTCACGCTAAAGGGGAACCGGGAGGAGTACTCCGTCGCCAGCACGCAGGGGATTGCGGACAGCCCCCTGGCGGGAAAAGTCATCTTTTGGCTGGGTTCCTCTGTCTCAGAAGGGGCCAGTTCCGGTCAGGAATCTATGGCGGATTTCCTGGCCAAAAAGCACGGGGCCCAGTGCATCAAGGAGGCCGTGTCCGGCACCACGCTGGCGGACCGGGCCAACAGCAGCTATGTAAGTCGGCTGGACCAGTATCTGGCCTCTGATGAAAGGGCAGGCCATGTGGACGCGTTCATCTGCCAGCTGTCCACAAACGACAAGGGCTTCCCTGATGGCTTTGGCGCTGTGACGCCGGCGGATGTGCGTGACGCGGCAGCCTTTGACACCGCCACCACCTTCGGGGCAATGGAGTACATCATCGCCACAGCCAAAGACACATGGGACTGCCCCGTATATTTCTACACCAACCCGCCCATGGGCGACGAAAACTATGAAACGATGGTGCAGGCGCTGGAGGAGCTTGCGGAAAAATGGGGCGTGACCATCATTGACCTGTATCGGGATCAGGCGTTCAACGACATCAGCGAGGAAGAACAGGCGCTCTATATGGCGGACAGCATCCATCCGACAAAGGCCGGCTATCGGGAGTGGTGGCTGCCCAAGTTTGAAGAGGCCCTGTCCGGAATTTGAAAATAGGAAAAGGGGGAGCATCATCCATGCCGATCAAAGCAGTCCAGCAGTTTATGCTGGGCACGGTGCTGAATAACGAAGCCCAGGCCCGGGACACGCTGCAAAAAATGAAAGACGCCGGGTATGACGGGATCGAGCTGTGCCGCTTTATGATCCACCCCAGCGGCCTTTTGGTCCGCCTCATCACCAAAGCCGCCGGCATGCCTGTGGGCGGGGGCGGCAGGCTGGACTGGCCCCGGCTGGTAAAGGAATCCGGCCTCCGGGTGGTCAGCCTGCATATGGACTTGGACAGTGTGGAAAAGGACGTCCCTGCCGCCGCCGCCGAGGCTAAGGCGCTGGGGGCGAAGTACGCGGTGATTACAGGGATGTACCGCTTCCCCTATAGCGACGAAAAGGCGGTCAGGGAACTGGCCGCCCGGCTGAACCGGGTGGGGGAAGCGCTGGGGCGTGAGGGAGTCAGCCTGCTCTACCATAACCACAACTGCGAATTGCAGTGGGTAAACCGGGAACAGCGGGCCTACGACCTCCTATTGTCCGAGACCAGCCCGGCGGCGGTGGGCTTTGAATTCGACAGCTACTGGTTCACGGAAGGGGGCGCCAGCGCCCTGTCCTGGATGGAGCGGCTGGGGGGACGCATGAAGCTGTGGCACATCAACGACCGCGGGACGCGGCTGTCCGGGCCGGCCATGACCCCCATCCTGAAAAGCGACAGCATGGAGCTGGGCTATGGGAACATGGATCTGCTCCCCCTGGTGGAACAGGCCAAGTCTGTGTCTGTGGACGCTGTGATTTTGGAAAGCCACCGCAACTGGGTGGAAAAATCGCCGGTCAAAAGCTTTCAGCGCAGTGCCGGCTTTTTGGAGAAATACATTTGAGTAGGTGAGGCAAATGGAACTACGAACAAGGATCAATATCAATGAGGGCTGGAGCTTCACCGGGCCACGCGGCGGGACACAGCGTGTGAACCTGCCCCACACCTGGAACGCGATAGATGGCCAGGACGGTGGGAACGACTATTGGCGGGGGACGTGCATCTACTGCAAATCCTTTCCCAAGCCGGAGATCGCTGCGGGCCAGCGGGTATACCTGGAATTCCAGGGGGTAAACGCATCGGCCAAGGTGGAGCTGAACGGGACGCTTGTTGGGATACATAACGGAGGGTATTCCGCCTTCCGCTGGGATGTGACCGAATCAATCTCAGACAGCAACGTGCTGACCGTCCACGTGGATAACGGCGTCAACGACCGGGTATACCCCCAGAAAGCGGACTTCACCTTCTACGGCGGCATCTACCGGGATGTCTCGTTAATCGTGGTCAACAAATGTCACTTCGATTTGGACTGCCTGGGTGGGTCAGGCATCATGGTCACGGCCAAGCCCATAGAAAACTACAGCAAGGGCGAGGTGCAGGTAAAAACCTGGAGGAACTGCGAAGACGGCCAGGTGCATATCTCCATTCTGGATGGCGCCGGGAAAAAGGTCTCTGCTATTGATGCGGACAGCGGCAAGCTGGATTTGCCCAATGTGCATTTATGGGATGGGATAAGGGATCCTTATCTTTACACTGTAGTGGCAACCCTTGCCATAGGGGGTGAAACGGTAGATCAGGTCAGCGCCCGTTTTGGTGTGCGGGACTTCCGGGTAGATCCCAGAGAGGGCTTTTTCCTCAACGGGCGCAGCTACCCCCTCCGCGGCGTCAGCCGCCACCAGGACTGGAAGGGCCTGGGCAACGCAATTACAAAGGAGCACCATGAGGCCGATATGGCGCTGATCCGGGAGATGGGGGCCAACACCATCCGGCTGGCCCACTACCAGCACGACCAGTATTTTTACGACCTGTGCGACCAGTACGGCATGGTGGTGTGGGCGGAGATCCCCTATATCTCCGAGCATATGCCCAACGGCCGCGCCAATACGATCGGCCAGGCCAAGGAGCTGGTGATCCAGAACTACAATCATCCGTCTATTGTGGTGTGGGGCGTGTCCAATGAGATCACCATTTCCACCAAGGACAAGGCAGACATGCTGGACAACCACCGGGTGCTCAACGACCTGTACCACCAGCTGGATCCCACCCGGCTTACCACCCTGGCCTGCTATGCCATGTGCGGGCCCTTCAACAAAACCGCCCACATCACCGACGTGGTAAGTTGGAACCTATACCTGGGCTGGTATGTGCCTGGATTGTTCCTAAACGATTTCTGGATTGACTTTTTTCACAAATGCTACCCGGACAGGCCGCTGGGCTACTCAGAATATGGCTGCGAGGCCATGCCCAACCTGCACTCCTCCAAGCCCCATCGGGGAGACCACACAGAGGAATACCAGTGCATCTATCACGAGTATATGCTGCGCTGTTTCGAACACAGGCCCTTCCTCTGGGCCACCCATGTGTGGAATATGTTTGACTTTGCCGCCGATGCCCGAGATCAGGGCGGCGAACCAGGCATGAACCACAAGGGGCTGGTCACCTTTGACCGCAAAACCAAAAAGGACAGCTTCTACATCTACAAGGCGTGGTGGAGTGATGAGCCCTTCGTCCACATTTGCGGCAGCCGGTACGTGGATCGGCCCGAATCGACCATCAAGGTCAAGGTCTACTCCAACCAGGGTAGAGTGGCGCTGTATGCAAATGGCAAGCTTGTGGAAGAAAAGGCCGGAGACAAGGTGTTTGAATTCAAAGTCCCTCTGGAGGGCGATGTGGAGTTGAAAGCGGTTGCCGGCAACTGCACCGACCTATGCGCTGTTCGCCGGGTAAGTGCACCTAATCCAGCCTATAAACTCCATGGGAAAAGCTCCAACAGCGCCAACTGGGTGTAAGAGGAGGTTGGGATTCCATGAAGCATGAGGACTTGATCCGGCAAATGTCCTTAGAAGAAAAGTGCTATTTCCTGTCCGGCAAGGACTTCTGGCAGACGCGGAGCGTGGAGCGGCTGGGGGTGCCCAATATGACCCTGTCCGACGGCCCCCACGGCATCCGCAAGCAGGCCGGGGAGGGGGATCATCTGGGGCTGAACCCGTCCCTGCCCGCCACCTGCTTCCCCACCGCCGCTACAATTGCGAACTCCTGGGATCCCACACTGGGGGAGGAAATCGGCAAATATTTGGGTATCGAAGCCGCTTCCCAGGGGGTGGGCGTAGTGCTGGGCGGGATGTGCACCATGGAAATGGCGGAGGGCATCCTTACCATCTGCAACGGCCACTTTTTCAAGGGGCTGGGAGCCGTTGTCGGCGGGTTCTTCCGCTCGGGTAAGAAACGCAAGGCGGCGGCCGCCATTAAATAAGGAGGAATTGTTATGAGCCAAGAACCCAATACCACACTGAACCGTGCAAAGCCGTATCAGTTGATGCTGTTCCCGCTGAACAACGGCGCGACCAATGTGTATTTTGTCCTGATTTTGTCCTATGTGGCCCAGTTCGGCTCCAGCATTTTGAAGCTGGGGATGTTTGCCTCCATCATGGTCACGGTGATGCGGGTGGCCGATGCCGTTACCGACCCCATCATCGGTGCTATGATGGACCGCACCAGCACTAAAATCGGCAAATTCCGGCCCTTCATGATCCTGGGCAGCGCCGTCATGGCGGTAAGCGTTGTCGCGCTTTATGTGCTGCTGCCGTTCATTCCTGAGAGCATGATGTGGCTGCGCTACGTGGCTTTCGTGGTAGTGTATTTCGTCTGGGTCATCGGCTACACCTTCCAGACCTCCTGCACCCGCGCCGGCCAGACGGTGCTCACCAACGACCCCAACCAGCGGCCCATGTTCACCATCTTCAATACGGTGGGATCCCTGCTGGGCATGGGGGTCATGCAATTCATGATCCCGCTGGTGAAGGGGATGTACGATGTGAAGGACGCGGCGGGCAACGTTATCACCTCCGGCTACGCCGATCCTATGGTGTACCGTATCATCACCCCCATTGGCATCGCCATCTCCGTGTTCCTCACCATCCTGGCCATCATCGGCATTGCCGAGAAGGATAACCCCAAGTACTATGGTATCGGCGGCGAAAAGCAGGAGAAGGTGAAGCTCTCCGAATATGTGGAAATCATCAAAAACAACAAACCCATGCAGCGGCTGATGGTGGCCGGCGCAGGATGCAAGCTGGCCCTGGCCATCGCTACCAACACCACTGTCCTGCTGGCGCTGTACGGTATCCTGATGGGCAACTACAACTCCCTCTACCTGCCCATGATGGTGCTGGGCTACGTGTGCGCGGTGCCCTTCTTCCTGCTCAGTATGCGCACCTCCCAGAAGCTGGGCCAGCGGGCCTCCCTGGTGCGCTACGTCTCCGTGGCCCTGGTCTGCTACGTGGGCGTGCTGGCCCTAATGCTGTTTAGCGACCACGGTACTCCAGCCCTTATGCTATCCTTCCCGTTCAACGGAGGCGGCGCCATCAACCTGTACACCATCCTGTTCATCGCCTTCTTCGGCATCGGCTACGGGGCATACTACGCCACCGCCGATATGCCCATCCCCATGGTGGCCGACTGCTCCGACTACGAGACCTACCGCTCCGGCAAGTACATACCGGGCATCATGGGCACCCTGTTCTCCCTGGTGGACAAGCTGGTGTCCTCCTTGGCCCAGACGCTGGTGGCGTTTATTTTCCTGATCTGCGCGGGTCTGCACGAGCTGCCGGACGATGGCACGCCCTACTCCGGCGGCATCAAGGTGGCGGTGATCGTGATGTTCTGCATTATCCCCATGCTGGCCTGGACTGCCACCCTTATCGCTATGAAGGGTTATGCTCTCACGGGCGAGAAGATGAAGACCATCCAGGCGGTGAATGCCGCCCGGAAGGAGGCCGTGGCCCAGGGCATGGGCCTGGAGCAGGCCATGGAATCTATCACAGACGAAACAGTGGGCAAAAAATGAAGATGTCACTTGGATAAATCAACAGCTCCACATTTTTTGAGGTGCTTACGCGCAATGCTGTAACAAAATATTTCTCAATCATTCGCCTCTGAAAACATGAAATAAAATGATACAGTATGTTGAAAAAGGGTGGCTTTTTGTCATTGTGGAACACACCCGAATCCCCTATTATTTATTGTAGGATTTGTACAAATCCAGGCTCTGATTGATTGTGACCGTCAAGTAAAATGACAGAGGGAGAGATTGTTATGGTAAAACGCACCAGAGTTAAAAACCCGGATGCCGTTACGCTGCGAGACTGTTTCGGCACCACCGCGCTGTCCACTGTAAATGGGCTTTGCACCGTGTTCATGTCCAGTCTATTCATGCAGTATATGACCGACTATGCGGGGCTGGGCGCCATGGGAGCCACGCTGGCCACATCGCTGCTCCTGTTCGCCCGCATCTTTGATGCGGTGGACGATCCGATTCAGGGATTTGTGATGGATCGCGGGAAGCGGACCAAGATCGGAAAATACAAGCCCTTCTTCCTCCTCAGCATCCTGCTGACCGGCATTGGCTGCATCCTCCTCTACTCGCTCCCGTCTGCCTTTGCGACAAAGCCGGTGCTGATTGTCGTGTGGGTCATCTTCTTCTACCTCATGTTCGACGTTGGCACGTCTTTCTACAAGGATAACCTCCTGTTTCGGACGATGACCAATGACCCCAATGAACGCTCCAAGCTGGTCATCGGCCCCCGGGTGTGGGCCATGATGCTGGGTGTTGTTACCTCCGCCTTTACGGCCGTGCTGGTTACGGTGAACGAAACGGTTGGGAACTATCACGACTCGTTTGCCATCCTGATCACCGTTATTGTTGGCGCGGCGATGGTGATTGCCCTGATCGGCTGGTTCTTGGTCAAGGAAAAGCACAGCGCGCAGGGAAATGAGGCAGAACCGGTAAAATTTAAGGACTTCTTCCTTCTGTTCAAAGAGAACAAGCCCATGGTGATCTATTATTTAAAGGGCATCTTTGCCGGCTTTATCTGGTCCCTCATTTTCGCCACCCCTGCGTACTACATCAAATGGGGCTTCTGTACTGACCTTGCCACCGGCGTCACCAACATGGAGCAGTATGGTGTCCTCAACGGCATTTCCTCCATGATGATGCTCATCCCGCTGCTGTTTGGCGCGGTCATTGGCCGCCCGATCCTGAAGCTCTTTAAGAATAACCCGATCAAAATGACCTGCTCCCTGCTGGTCATGCAGTCGGTGGGCGGCCTGATCCTGTTCATTGCCCAAATGACGGGGCTTCTGGCGAAAACTCCCGCGCTGTTCTTCATCACCATGTTCATCATGGCGGTGGGGGTGGGAACCGACTTTGTCCCCCAGTCCATGGTGGAGATGGAAATCATGGACTACAACATTTACAAAACCGGCAAGGATCGCTCCGCCCTGACCATGGTGGCCGGCGGCTTCATCGTCAAGGCTCAGGCGGCGCTTTCTGCGGCAATCATCGGCTCTGTGCTCATGGCGATCGGCTACAACGTAGACCCCGTCACCTCTGATTACCTGGGCGAGCTGTCGCAGATCCCCACCATGCTCAACTGGTTCATCGTCATTATGGGCCTGGTCCCCGCAATTCTCGGCGTGATATCCGCCCTGATCCTGCGTAAATACCCCATTAAGGAAGACGAGCGCAGGAAGATCCGCGAATGCCTCGATCAGCGCAACGCAGGATAAAGCTCAGTCCTCCGAATCGTGCCGGCGGTACTCCAACGGTGTGAGATGATACTCCCGCTGAAATACTTTGTAGAACTGCGTCCTGTTCTCGTATCCCAGCGATGCTGCGATCTGGCTGACCGGGAATTCCGTGTTCCTCAGCAGACGTGCAGCCTCAGCCAGCTGCACCTTCTGGCAATACGCTTTGAGGGTGTACCCGGTGTGCCTCTTGATGATGCGGGAGATATGCTCACAAGAGTAGTTGAGCGCCTCCGCAAGCTCAGTCCGGCGGATGACCCCGTGTTGTGCTTCGATCAGCTTCTTGGCCTGCTCCACGGCCATCAGCTCCCGGCTGTGCCCCAGCGAAACATGGGTGGCCTTATAGACATCGGGGCTTTCCAGCGCGGCAAACAGCCGAAGTAAAGAGGCTCATCGGTAGAATGAGTGGGTGGTAAAAACTGAACAAGCCCTTGGCAACAC
>CAJUQN010000017.1 GCA_910588625.1 uncultured Oscillospiraceae bacterium | reverse complement strand
CCTTTACCGGCGTGCGCATTGGCGTGGCCGCGGCCAAGGGGCTGGCCTGGCCGGGAGACAAGCCCTGCGCGCCGTGCTCCACGCTGGAGTCCATGGCTTGGCAGTGCGCCCATGTGGGCGGGGAGATCTGCGCAGCCATGGATGCCCGGCGCAATCAGGTGTACTGCGCCCGGTTTTTTGCCGAAAACGGCCAGCTGACCCGGCTTACCCAGGACCGGGCCGTGGGCCTGGACGAGCTGGCGGAGGAGGTCCGCGCCTCCGGAAGGTCCCAAACCCTGGTGGGGGACGGTGCGCATCTGGTTCAAAAGGCGCTGGGCAGGCAAGACCTGCCCACGGTCATGATGCCCCCCCATCTCCTCTATCAGACCGCATGGGGGGTGGCGCGGGCCGCTCTGCGGCTGGCACGGGAAAACAAGCTGGTGTCCGCCGCCGCCATGGCCCCCAGCTACCACCGCCTCAGTCAGGCGGAGCGGGAGCGGCTGGAACGGGAAGGGCAGAGCCGTCCTTTTTCTTGAATGCTTCTCCCTTTCATGCACAGTTTCCGCCTGTACGAAGGGGGCGCGAAGCAAAGAGTCTGCTTTTTCTTTTCCAAGAAAAAAGCAGGCTCTTTCACACCGTGGACTCGTAGCTCATTCCGGCGGGATAGAAAAAGTTCACTTTTTTGTCCGACAGCCCGATGTGCAGCTCACGGCTGCGCACCACCTCGCCGTCCACCACCGCCACCAGCTCCTGACGGCCCTTGACGGTGACGTCGTGCCCCTGCCGGTACCAGATGAGGTCGGGATACTCCCGGTACTTACCGCTGCCGTACTTGCCCACCAGCCGGAAAAAGGTCAGGCGGCTCACCTTGCGCACCACCAGCACCTCCAACAGTCCGTCGTCGGGCATATTGTCCCCCACGGGCATAAAGCCGCCGCCATAGTGCCGCCCGTTACACACGCACACCAGGGAGGTCTCGCCGTCGAAATGGAGGTCGCCGCAGTCCACCACCGTGGATACGCCGATTCCCTTATGCAGTACGTTGACCACGGCGGAGATGATATAGGCCCCGATTCCGGTGACCAGCGGGAAGCCGTTATAGGCGTCCTTGTCCGCCGCGATGCGGGCGTCCAGGCCGGTGCACACGATATCGATGCCCAGATGCCCGTTGCAGTCGATGAGGTCTATGACCGCCTGGGGGCCCTCCGACAGAGCCTTCAAATCGGTGAAGCGGGCCTTGCTTTTCGTTCCGAATATTTTCAAAAAGTCGTTGCCGGTGCCAGTGGGCACATTGGTGACGGCGATGTTGTCAAAGCCCGCCGCACCGTTTACCACCTCGTTGAGGGTGCCATCCCCGCCGCAGGCGTAGATGCGCGCCTCCTCCCCCGACTCCGCCGCTGCGCGGGCGGCGCGGCGGGCGTCCCCCGCCTTTTCGGTGAATACGATTTCATAGGAAAGGTCCAGGGCCTGGATGCTGTCCACCAGCGTTCTTGTGCTCCGCTTTTTGCCTGCCGTGGGGTTGATGATGAAGATGTGTTTCAATGCCCCCCGCCTCTTTCTCTAATAAAATATCCCCAACGGGGGCCTATACGCCGTACATAAACAGGTCACACTTGATCATGCCGTTGTAAAGCTTGCGCTTTTTGTCGGCGGGCCGCCCGAAGGTCCGCTCAAACTCGGTGTGGGAGGACAGCACGTCCACCTCCCAGCCCTTGGGCAGGGCCCGGACCGCTTTGCCGAAGGAGCGGTACAGCGCCTCCGCCTCCTGCTTTTCCAGCAGGCGCTCCCCGTAGGGCGGGTTGGTCACAATCCGGCCCTTTGGCTCGTTCCGGTGGAATTTGGCGGCGTCCGCCGCCTCAAACCGCACCGTGTCCTCCACCCCGGCAAGCTCGGCGTTGTGCCGGGACAGTTCCACGGCGGCGGGGTCGACGTCCCCGCCCCAAATGTCGTACTGACCGTGGAACTCGTGGTCCATGGCCTCGTCCGCGGCGTCCATCCACAGCTTGGAGGGGAGCCGCCTCCACCGCTGGGCGGCAAAGGAGCGGTTCAGCCCCGGCGCCCGGTTTTTGGCAATGAGCGCCGCCTCGATGGGGATGGTGCCCGAGCCGCAGAAGGGGTCGCAGAAGGGGTCCCGGCCCCTGTACCGGGACAGGGACACCAGCGCCGCCGCCAGAGTCTCCCGCAGGGGCGCGCCCATGTTCTGGGCCCGGTAGCCCCGTTTATAAAGGCTGTCGCCGGAGGTGTCCAGCATTAAAGTTACTGTATCCTTCATAATGGAGAATTGCACCTGGTATAAGGCCCCGGTTTCGGGCAGGATCTCCAAACCATACACCGGCCCCAGCCTTTTGCACAACGCCTTTTTCAGGATAGACTGGCAGGCCGGCGCCGAGTGGAGCTGGGAGCTGATGGTGTACCCTTTTACCGGGAAGCGGCCCTCTCTGGGGATGTAGTCCTCCCAGGGCAGGGCGGCGCAGCCCTCAAACAGCTCCTCGAAGGAGCGGGCCTCAAAACTCCCCAGGCACAGCAGGACCCTTGCCCCGGTACGCAGGTTGATGTTGAGGCGGGGGATGTCGGCGGGAGAGCCCTGGCACAACACCCGGCCGTTCTCTGCCTTTACCTCCGACAACTTCAGCTTCTTCAATTCATAGGCCACGGTGCTCTCCACGCCCATGAGGGCGGGTATGACGAACTGTAATGTTTTGTCCATAGAATACTCCAAATAATCGTTTTGAAAGCCTTTGACCTGGTTCTTACTGTAATCCCTAAAATTTTTTTGAAAAACCCCTTGACTTTACACTTGGTGAAAGGTGTAGTATCATGTCACAGGGAGGGGAAATATTTTACAACCCCCAGTATAATGTAAAATGGAAGCGCTGGCAACAATAATATGCGCAAAGTCGCAAAAAACTTCTTTCCCTCTGTCCCTGTTTGTGGTAGAATAACAATATACTAAATGGAAGCGATGGAAATGGGAAAGGAGTGTTAGGATATGCCATTACCATTCGACGCGGAAGCTGTCATGCAGATCATGTGGCTGGTGCTGCTGATCGTGTTTGCCGTCAGCGAGGCCATCACCGTGGGGCTGACCTCTATCTGGTTTGCCGCCGGGGCGCTGGTGGCGCTGATCGCGGCCCTGCTGGGCGGACCGCTGTGGGTGCAGATCACCCTGTTTCTGGCGGTGAGTCTGCTGTGTCTGGGGGCGGTGCGGCCCTTGGCGAAGCAGCACCTGAACGACAAGGTGGAGCCCACCAACGCCGACCGGGTCATCGGGGCCGAAGCCCAGGTGACGGAGGATATCGACAACATCCACGGCAAGGGGGCGGTGGTCATCCGGGGGATGACTTGGTCTGCCCGGAGTCAGGACGGCGGGCTCATCTCCGCCGGGACTATGGTAAAGGTCCTGCGCATCGAGGGGGTCAAGGTGTTCGTGGAGCCTGTGGCCGCCCCCGTTCCCACTGGGGAGCCAAAGACCTGGTAAGAGGAGCGCCCATGGATAATATGAATCAAGTGTTTGTGGCCGTTCTCGCTGCATTGACCGCGGGCCTCCTGGGCGCCTTGCTGGGGGACGCGGTTAAGTTCAGGGAGTTTGGACCCATCGCGGCAATCGCTGTCATGGGTGGCTTCATCATCTATTTCAACGACACCAAAAAGTGACTTCATAGACAAAATTAACAAAGAGAGCTATTTTAAGGAGGTAGTCAAATGAAAACATTCGCACTGGCCGGTTCCATCGGCATCGTCAATCTGGTGGGTCCCATTGTCGCCCTGCTGGTTATCATCATTCTGCTGGGTATTTTGGCGGCCAACGTCAAGGTGGTTCAGCAGTCCAAGGCCGTGGTCGTGGAGCGGCTGGGCGCATTCCGCGCCGTGTGGGGTGTGGGCCTGCATTTGAAGGTTCCTTTCATCGAGCGGGTGGCCAAGACCGTGTCCCTGAAGGAGCAGGTGGTGGACTTCGCGCCCCAGCCCGTCATCACCAAGGACAACGTCACCATGCAGATTGACACGGTGTTGTATTTCCAGATCACCGACCCCAAGCTGTATACCTACGGCGTGGAGCACCCCATGAGCGCCATTGAGAACCTGACCGCCACCACGCTGCGCAACATCATCGGCGATTTGGAGCTGGACCAGTCCCTCACCAGCCGGGACCACATCAACACACAAATGCGGGCCATTCTGGACGAGGCCACCGACCCCTGGGGTATCAAGGTCAACCGCGTGGAGCTGAAAAACATTATGCCGCCCCGTGACATCCAGGAGTCTATGGAAAAGCAAATGCGGGCCGAGCGCGAGCGCCGCGAGGCCATCCTCCAGGCCGAGGGCCAGAAGCAGTCCCAGATCCTGGTGGCCGAGGGCGAGAAGCAGTCCGCCATCCTCCGGGCCGACGCCGCCAAGCAGGCCAAGATCATGGAGGCTGAGGCGGAAAAGACCGCCCGCATCCTGGCTGCCGAGGCCGAATCCGAGGCCATTTTGAAGGTCCAGCAGGCCACCGCCGACGCCATCAAGCTCATCAACGAGGCCGCGCCCGGCGACGCCGTCATTAAGATCAAGGCCCTGGAGGCATTCCAGAAGGCCGCCGACGGCCGGGCCACCAAGATCATCATCCCCAGCGAGCTCCAGGGGCTGGCGGGGCTGTGCGCCAGCGCCAAGAGCGTGTTTGACACCGTGGAGCCCAACCCGCCCAAGAAGTAAGCCGTGTACGAATACAAATATATCCCCGTAGAGCGGGAAGGCTGGATTTTTGCGGAATTCCCGAACTATCGGGAGATCATCGACCAGGAGGCCGCCCGGGGCTGGCGGTATGCGGGCTGGATGCCTGTGGACGTCACCAGCGGCGCCATGACCAAGCTGGACCTGATTTTCGAGCGTGAAGTATGACCGGAAGGGGCGGCCCCGCGGGGCCGTCCCTTTTCTCCCCAACGAGGCTGGAAGGAGGCATTCGCTGTGAAGAGCATTAAACCGGGCCGGGGCTCATCTGGCATGAATTTTGTGAGCACGATCGGGGGTGTTATCTTCGGCGTGCTGTGGACGGTCTGTGCCTTTGCCATGACGGGGGGCGGAGCCTTTGGGCTTATCGGCTTGATTTTCCCCCTGTTCGGTGTGGTGTTTGTGGTCATTGGGATCATCCAGGCGGTCTACCACTACAAAAACGCCACCGGAAAAGACCGCTATTCCGCCTTCGACATCACCGAGGATGGGGAGGAGGGCGACCCCAGCTGGCGCTGGGTGCAGGGCGCCGAGCCCTGGGAACGGTCCGCGCCTCCCCGGCCCCCGGAGAGCGGGGCGGAGTTCTGCCCTTACTGCGGGGCGAAGCTCCAGGAGGATTTCCGCTTCTGCCCGAAATGCGGGCGGGAGCAGCCGAAATAAGCATGACAAAAAAGAGTGCCCTTCCGGCTAATGAGGTTCCGTAACGATGGTTTCAAAAAATGTAGTAGAGACAGTCGATACGGTGTATTGCAGAAAATCTAAATAGCCAATTGCGAAAGTAGGCACAAAGGAGAGGGGAGCAAGGAGTCAGAAGGTGTCGAAGGGAAAAAGGGCGCAAAAAAGCAGCCGCCAGAGGTCGGAATCGCGGAGGATACCTGGGTGAAGGCGTTTGTCGGCGTCTGGATAGATGTAGACACACCGGCCATAGTTGGAAGAGGAGCAAGGCTGGTCACAGTGGCAGCGCCAGGTCACGCCATTGGGGGACTTGATGCGTTGGGCCTTTGGGCAGATGAATTTGAGGCGCATAGAACGGTTTTTGCCCCGGCAAATACTGTGAAAGGCCAACGGGGAGCCGTCGCGGGGACAAAGAGGGATACCGTGCTCGTTCAGCTCGGCGGGGCAGGCGCTGGACACGCCCCGCGGGTTGATGGGGATCACGGCCCGTTGGAATCCGCATTCCCCCAGCAGCGCGCCATACGGCTCATAGGAATCAAAGGCGGCGTTGCCCAGGAAGGTCTCATAGCGCAGACTAGGCTGGCTGTCATAAAAATCCCGGAGGACTGGGAGCAGTGTTCTGGAATCTCCAATTTCCTTATCCACATCCGGGTTGTTCGTACGTTTTTCAATGGAGATTTCAGGATGAGATTTTTTGAAATCGTCGTCGAAAAAAGCTATATGGCGCACAATGCCCAGCCCATTGGTCAGCACTCCCGCCTTTTGCGCATAACAAAAATGCCCGTTGATATATTGCTGCTTTACCGCCGGATTGGCGGCGGCATAGTCTGGGAGCAGACCGTAAACTGTTCGATATGGGTCGACGTCCGGGTTTGTCTTCGCTATAAACTTTGCCTGCCGCAGCTTTGAGGAAAAGAACTTGGGGTTGTTCACCGCGACATAGCTTTCAATCCCAGTGGCGTCATAAATCAGGCTGCCGGCAAGTTCGCCGTCCATCTTGCGGCAGATTGGCTCCGTCAGTTCCACCATGCGCTCAAAGACTTCCATGATATATGGCAGAAAATCCTGCTTGAATCTGGTGAGCTTCGCCCCATCCGGCACCTTGGTAAACCCGCAGAACTTCCGTATTTCCCGGCTGTACCGCAGGGTCGCCAGCAATACGCTGTCATCCACATACCCGAATATTTTTGGGAGCACCATACTTTTGATGAACCCCTCCAGCGGATATTTCCGGGGACGGCCCATCCGCTGGTAAAAGGCCTGATAGAACCGCGCCGGGATCAACTCATCCCATACAATGTGCTCGTCCAGCAGGCGGAACAACTTCGGTTTGTCCTCAGCCAGCTTGGCGGACACATCCTCGTAGGTGTCAAACAGAGACATCTGCACAACTTTTTTCGCATGGCTTTTCCTCCACCCCTGTTGCTTTTTGCTGTTTCATCACTGCAATTATACCGCATTGGTGGAGGAAAGTCAGATATATTCGAGGCTCAAACCCCTTCGCTGGATATGTGAGGGGATGCTGGAGCAATTAGGCACAGCGGTTACAAAACCGAAGTGGCTGGAGGGGCGTCGTGTCCGAGCCATCGACGGATCACATATCAGTGAACAGGGGAGCACCGGGAGGGACTGGATCTTACACTATAGTTGGGAAGTATTCGACCTGAGGAATGATTATTTTGAGATAACACCTCACAGCCAAGGAGAAAAGACTGCTTGATTTCCGAATATTGGTATTTCCTGTGCCCTCCCACATTGGGAGAGCATTGCTTTGTTGCTTGCCGAAGCCCCACGACAACGAGTTAATGTTCTTGCTTATACCCTGATTGCCACGATTATTGTACTCTCCCTGACGTTGGCTCCGGGTATTTTTCTCCCGGAGTATCTGCTTTACCGCTATGACCACGACGACCAGATGGAGGAGGGCGAGAAATAGAAATGGCCGAGTTTGAGTGCAGATTAAAAAAATAAATTTTATTTACGGGCACCGCCCACGGGGCAACTTCCTTATGGGAGTTGCCCCGTATGACCGGGACCTCCTTTTTGTTCAGCTTTTGGGCTTTGGTTTGAAAATGAAAGCCACCAGAACACCCAGGAAAATAGCGGCGGCGATGCCGCCTGCAGTGCTGGTGACGCCTCCGGTGACGGCGCCTAAGAGGCCCTTTTCCGCCACGGCCTCCTTGACGCCCTTGGCCAGGCTGTAGCCGAAGCCGGTGAGGGGCACCGTGGCTCCCGCCCCGGCCCAGTCCGCCAGGGGCTTGTACACGCCGATAGCTCCCAGTACTACTCCGGACACTACATAGGTCACCAGAATACGGGCGGGGGTGAGTTTGGTCTTGTCGATGAGTAGCTGCCCGATGATGCAGAACACGCCGCCCACCAGGAACGCTTTCAAATAGTCCATTATTTGCCTCCTTCCAGCGCGATGGCATGGCAAATGCCGGGGATGGATTCCCCCTGCATGGTGGCGGTGGGGGAGTGGAGCGCCCCGGTGGGGCAGAACAGGATGCGCTTCCACCGCCCCGCCAGCAGTCCGGGGAGCAGATAGCCGCACAGCACCGACGCCGAGCACCCACAGCCGGATGCTCCGGCGTGGACGTCCTGCTCTTCCCGGTCAAACAGGAGCAGGCCGCAGTCGTTGTAGTTGGCCAGCTCCACACCGTCCTTGGAGAAAAAGTCGCAGACAATCTCGTGGCCCAGCTTGCCCAGGTCCCCGGTGACGATGAGGTCATAATAGTCCGGGGAGAGGGCGGTGTCCTCAAAGTGGGCTTTCAAGGTTGAATACGCTGCCGGGGCCATGGCCGCGCCCATGTTGTTGGCGTCTTTGATGCCCTTGTCCACCACCTTGCCCACTGTGACCCGGACCACTTGCGGGCCGGGCCGTACGTCGTTGGTGACGATGACCGCTCCGGCGGCGGTGGCCGTCCATTGGGCAGTGGGGGTGCGCTGGCTGCCGTATTCCAACGGTGTGCGGTACTGCCGCTCCGCCGAGCAGAAGTGGGAAGAAGTGACGGCGGCGGCATATTTTCCGTACCCGCCGCTGAGCAGAAGTGTGGCCAATGCCAAACTTTCACCCATCGTGGAACAAGCTCCGTACAGTCCGAAAAAGGGAACAGCAGCGCTCCGGGCGGAGTAGCCAGAGCCGATACACTGGTTGAGCAGGTCCCCGGCCAGCAGCAGGTCCAGATCAGGATTTTTGAGCCCTGCCCGCTTGAGTGCCGAATCCAGGGCCAGCTGCTGCATGGCGGATTCAGATTGCTCCCAGGTTTTGGCTCCGAAGGTGTCGTCGTCACAAGTGTGGTCGAAGTGACGGCCCAAGGGACCCTGGCTCTCCTTTTTGCCAGCGGCGGAGCCGTGGCCGATAATAACGGGGGGCGACCCTGGCTGGAAGGTCTGCTGTCCCAGTTTTTTGTTTTCCATGGAACTGACTCCTTTGGCGTGATTTACAGGTATTTTGTGCAAAGACGGCAAATTCATACGCGGGGAAAGATTTGACAACAAAAATGGCTTTGTCACTGGAAAAGCGGGGAGGATAGTGGTATAATACCCTCCAGAAAATTTTGGGGAGGTACAGTTTATGCCAGAGGAGACCCGCACCATCGGATATATCTGCCCGGTTTGCGGCAACGCGGTGATCGCCCAGCGCACCGCATTTCAGCTTGCCGCTGGGGACATCACGCTCCCCTGCCCCTGTGGCAAGTCGGAGCTGTCTTTCCACCAACTGGGGGACCGCTGTGAGGTGGCGGCGCCCTGCCTGTTCTGCGCCAAGGACCACTGGGCGGTGTGTGGAAATGACGCGCTGCTCCAGCAAAAGCTGCTGGCGCTCAGCTGCCCCGCGTCGAGGCTGGGCTGCTGCTATGTGGGCGAGGAAGGCCAGGTGTTCCGGGCTATGGAGAAGCTGGAGCAGGCGGTGGACAAACTGCGCATGGACGACCAGACAGAGAGCCGCGGGGCTTTCCTGGACGAGGTGGTCATGGGGGAGGCCCTGGCGGAGCTTAAGGATATCGCGGCCCGTGGCGGGGTAACGTGTGCCTGCGGCTCCAGGGACTACGGTGTGAAGGTGGGTTATTCGTCGGTAGACCTGGTGTGCGCCCGGTGCGGCGCGGCCTTGCGCCTGCCCGCCGCCACCCCGGACGATTTGGCGGACCTGTGCGCCCGAGACGCGCTGACGATCCCTGGAAAGAAGGACTGACGAGATATGAGCACAATTTATGAGATGGATTACCGGGTGGATTCCCGAGATGTGGACCTGTTCAACCAGTGCCGTCCGTCGGCGGTGCTGGGTTTTTTGCAGGAGGCCGCCACTCAGGCGGCGGTCGCCCTGGGTGTGGCCGGGCCTCAAATCAAAGAGAAATATAACTGTCTGTGGATGGTCACCCGCAACTGGGTGGAGCTGGATGCGCCCCTGCGCTGGAACGACCTGATCCACGTCAAGACCTGGCACCGGGGGGCTTCTGGGGCGTCCTCCTACCGTGACTTCGACCTGTTCCGGGACGGCAAAGCCATCGGTCAAGGTACCTCTGTGTGGGTGATGGTGGACATGGACGAGCGCAAGCTGTTCCGTATGAAAAACCTGACAGAGTTCCAAAACACAGACGGGGGAGCGCTGAACAAGTCCATTAAGCTCCGCCGTCCCGCCATGCCGGAGACCTTTGATACCCGTACCCAGCGGGTCCTGGGCTACTCCGACACCGATATCAACGGCCACGTCAACAACGCCCATTACGCCGATTTTGCTTGTGACAGCCTTCACCTGGAACGGTTGGGCGAGGGAAAGTTCGTCCGCTCCTTTCAGATTGGCTATGTCAGCGAGTGCCAGGCAGGAGAGAGCATTTTTGTGGACACCGCCGTCCGTGGAGACGAGCTTTTTGCCCGTGGCGAGGGTGCGGATGGGGATGAGCGTTTTGACTTCACCCTGAAATTGGACGGCCTGCCGGGGAATATTTAATGCTTTTGTAACAAATAGACTCGAACTTTTGTAACGACTGGCCTGTATTCTAATCCTTGCAAGAGATGCTTTTCTTTTTCATTCTATCCTCCATCCTTTCGAGCCGGGGCGCAAGCCCCGGCTCACCTTTTGCATCCGATTTTTGGTGTGCGCTCTGCCTTAATAAACTTTTAAGAAAATCCCCACCAAAATCTAAGAAGGTTCGGCATTGAAATTGAAGATTTGTCCTCTATAATTGGGACCATCGAAAAAGCGAGCCGCAATGGTTCTATTAGGACCCCCGCAAAAGCGCCGTTCAGCTTTCGCGAGGAGAGAAGGCACAGCAGAGCGGATGCGCTTTCGCCACAGGCGGAAGCGGGTGAGCGCAGCTTGTGCCGACGCGAGGAGGATCTTCATGAACATTTTGATTTTGACAGGGAAGTTTGGGATGGGCCATCTGTCCGCCGCCAACGCGCTCCGGGAGCAGCTGGCCCAGGACGGCCACAGGGCCGAAGTTATTGACCTGTTTGAATACGCGCTTCCCGAGCGGGCCTCCGCCATGTACTGGTGGTTCAACGTGCTGGTGACCTACGGCGGAGTCTTTTACAATATCTACCACGACCTCACCGCCAATGACTCCGGCGACAGTCGGGGCGACGACCTGCTGGACGGCCTGGACCGCCTGCTGGACGAGTATGAGCCGGATGTGGTCGTATCCACCCACCCCATCTGCTCCGCCGCCATGGCCCGGTACAAAGAGGAGGGCCCCTCTGATATTCCTCTAGTCACCTGTGTCACCGACGTGACCTGCCACAGCGAATGGATTCACGACGGTACCGACTGCTACCTGGTGGCGGAGGAATCCGTCCGCCAGGGTTTCATCGCCAAGGGCGTGGACCCGGACACCGTGGTGGTGTCCGGTATTCCTGTGAGCGGGCGCTTCCGCCCCGCGCACAAAGATGATACCGCCCACCGCAGGGAGCTGCTCATCATGGGCGGGGGCCTTGGGCTCATGCCCCGGCGGGATTCCTTCTATCAGGCGCTGAACGCTCTGCCCGGCGTGCACACCACAATCCTGGTGGGGCGGAACGAAAAGCTGTTCCAGCGGCTGAATGGCAAGTATGAGAACATCGAGGTGGTGCCCTTTACCACCGAGGTGGAAAAGTACATGGCCCGGGCCCGCCTGATGTTGTCCAAGCCCGGTGGGATTACCTGCTTCGAGGCCATCGCGGCCCGTCTGCCCATCCTGGCCTGGCAGCCCTTTCTGAAGCAGGAGCAGGAAAATGCCAACTTCCTGGTCCGTCGGGGCATGGCCCGCATTGCCGCCAAGGATGAGAGCGAGTGCTTGTCCGCCATCCGCGAGACCATCTATGACAATGAGCTGCTGACCTCCATGGAATGCGCCATGGATGACCTGGCCGCTGAACTGAGCCGCACCGCCGCCTGTGCCGTGGTGCGGGACCTTGTGGAAGAAAGACGGGTGTCCGCATGAAAAAGCAGTGGAAAAATATCCTGTGCGGCGGTGCGGTTTTGGCTCTGCTGGGGTGGACGGTGTACACCATTTTTCAGAAGCAGACCCCCGGCCAGCTAGCCGCGGCGCTCCTCAGTGCCGACTGGCGCGTGTTGCTGTTGGGCGTGCCTCTGATGGTCCTCTTTATCTGCTGTGAGGCCAAGGCGACCCACTCTATCCTACGCTCCCTGGGCTGTCCCCAGCCCTTCCGGCGGTGCGCCTATTACTCCAGTGTGGGCTTCTTTTTCAGCACCATCACGCCCTCCGCCACCGGGGGACAGCCCGCTCAGATTGTGTCTATGAGCAAGGACGGCGCCCCTGCCGCCGCCGGGGCCCTGGATATGCTATTGGTCACCATTGGCTACAATACCGCCGCCATGATCTGGGGTGTGTTCGCCCTGTTCACTGCCGGGGGGTTCACCGAGCGGTTGGGTGGGCAAATCGGCTTGCTGTTGGGGCTGGGACTGGCTGTGTTTGGGCTGCTGGATGTGGCCATGTTCCTATTCCTGTTTCTCCCTGGCCCAGTGAAAAAACTGATGTATGGTTGTATCAATCTGGCGGCGAAGATCTATCCACCCCTTGACAAGTCAGGCTTAGAGGCCAAGGCCGACGAGCACCTCCGGGAGTACTGCCGCGGTGCGGATCTCATCCGCCGCGCTCCTGCCTTGCTGGCCCAGGTGATCGGGCTGAGCATGGTCCAGCTGGCTTGCTCCTATGCCATGCCCTATGTGGTTTATCGCGCTTTTGGCCTGTCCGGCTTCGGCCTGGGAGAGATCATGGCCCTTCAGGCGTTGTGTTCCATCGCCGTGGGTTATTTGCCCCTGCCCGGTTCCGCGGGAGCGGCGGAAAACGTATTCCTCCGGGGATTCCTGCTGATTTATGGCGAAAGCCTGGTGGCCCCCGCCATGATTCTGAGCCGTAGCCTGAGCTGCTATCTGGTACTGCTGGTGACGGCCATCATTTTGGCTGTGGGCCGGGTAGTGCGCCGCCCTATTGCGGCTCAGCCGCGGGTAAAAAATGGACCTGAGCCCAAAATTGAGCCTTCCTCCATGGAGCGGGCCAGTTGAGAAAATCTGCTTTCCATCAAAATCAGCCGGCGCCTTGATAGGGCGCCGGCTGATTTTGACAATGAACTGCGAGAATAGGTATTCCTTTTTTGGCGGGAAATCTACGATGATAAATAAGTTGCCTTGGGGGAGATTTCAGAGTATAATGTCCTCAAAGAGTTTCAGCTGACGCTCCGGCAAAGCCGGGCAGGGAACAAATGATATCGAGAGGTGTTTCTATGAAAGTCATCCCCCCCTCCTGTGAGTTGATGGACTGCCCTGATGGCGCGGCCATCCTGCAAAAAATCGAGCTGGCTGGACGGGTCTGCTACAAGAGCGAGGCCAAGATCACGCCGGACTCCGCCGAGGGCTTCGTCCGCCGCATCCTGTCCAACGGCCATGAGTCCGTCCTGGAGCACGAAAAGCTGACGGTGCGCATCATCTGTGACCGGGGCGTCACCCACGAGCTGGTCCGCCACCGGATTGCCAGCTATAGCCAGGAGAGCACCCGGTACTGTAACTATTCCCTGAATAAGTACGAGAATGAGCTAACCTTCATCCGCCCTTTTTTCTGGAGCGACGATCTGGAAAAATTCCGCATCTGGGAGGAGGCCATGGCGGCGGCGGAGCGCAGCTATCTGGAGCTGATTGCCAAGGGGGCCACCCCTCAGGAAGCCCGGAGCGTTCTGCCCAACAGCCTAAAGACAGAAATCGTGGTCACCATGGACCTGCGGGAGTGGCGGCACTTTTTTAAGCTGAGGACCGCGCCGGGGGCCCACCCCCAAATGCGGGAGGTGGCGGCGCCCTTGCTGAAGATGTTCCAGGAGGTAGTCCCGGTGGTGTTCGAGGACATTGAGGGGCAGTTGTAAAAATTTCTAATGCTTAGGATTTTTTGGGCTGATTATTTTGGTTTAGCCGCCCTTGCCAAACTTTGCCTGCTGTGGTATGGTTATGGCGCAAACGCTTGAGCGGGCTGAATGGTTCGTCCGGGCTTTAATGAATTGAAAAATGAGGTGAGAGCGATGTCTGACTGCACACAGCTTTTGACCGCCTTGAAAAATGGGACCTTTGACCAGGCCCTGGCCGCCCTCTACGCCCTGGACGGCACCGCCCAGAAGCTGGACCAGGCCCGTGACCGGGCCGTCCACACGGTGGAGGCTTTTGCCGCAAGCTATGGAGCGAGCGCTCAGGGCGCGGCCCTGTTCAGTGGACCTGGCCGCACGGAGATTGGCGGCAACCACACCGACCACCAGCACGGCCGCGTCCTGTGTGGCAGTGTGGACCTGGATATGCTGGCCTGTGCCGCGCCCAACGGTACCCGCCTGGTGCGCATCCAGTCCGAGGGCTATCCCATGCTGGAGATTTCCCTGGATGACCTGGCGCCCAAGAAGGAGGAGGAGAACACCTCCGCCGCTCTGGTGCGGGGGGTGGCGGCGAAGATCGCCGAGTTGGGCTACACCCTGTCCGGCTTTGACGCCTGTGCCAATTCCACGGTGCTGTCCGGGTCAGGACTGTCCTCCTCCGCCGCCTATGAGACGCTGGTGGGCAATATTTTCAACCACTTCTGCTGTGAGGATAAACTGGACGCCGTCGCCATTGCCAAAATCGGTCAGTATGCCGAGAACATCTACTTCGGCAAGCCCTGTGGCTTGATGGACCAGATGGGTTCTTCTGTGGGGGCCTGTGTGGCCATCGACTTCAGCAGCCCAGCCGACCCTGTTGTGGAGCGGGTGGATTACGATTTTACCAAGTCCGGCCATGTGCTGTGCATCGTGGACACTGGCTCCAGCCATGGCGACCTGACCGACGATTACGCCGCCGTCACTCGGGAGATGGGTGCGGTGTCCGCTTATTTTGGGAAAAAGTTCCTGCGTGATGTGCCGGAGCAGCGTTTCCGCGCCGCCATCCCTGCCCTGCGGAAAGAGTGCGGCGACCGGGCCATTTTGCGCTCCATGCACTTCTATAGCGACGACCGCCGGGCAGCTCAGGAGGCAGAGGCCCTGAAGGCCGGGGATTTTGACCGTTTTCTGAGCCTGGTGAACGCCTCGGGCAAATCCTCCTCGCTCCATCTGCAAAACACCTGGTCCATCGCCGACCCGAAGCAGCAGGCTGTTCCCCTGGCGCTGGCCGTGGCGGAGGAGCTGCTGGACGGAACCGGAGCGGTCCGAGTCCACGGCGGTGGCTTCGCGGGCACCATCCAAGCGTTCGTGCCGGAGGACAGGCTGTCGCTGTTCAAGTCCGGCATGGAGGCCCTGCTGGGTCAGGGCAAATGCCACATCCTCCACATTCGTCCCCAGGGCGGCTGTGTAGTGGCGGAATGAGAAAGGGAGCGAATCGCTATGGTTGACAATGCCGTTGCCAAGCTGGTGGCCTACGCTTTACAGACGGGCCTCATCCAGCCCTGCGAGAAGGATTGGGCTGTGAATACCATTCTGGATGCGCTAAAGCTCGACAGCTACGCCGATCCCGGCCAGGACTGGGGGCAGGTAGAACTGGCCCCAGTCCTGGAGGAGCTGCTGGATGACGCCCACGCCCGTGGCGTGTTGTCAGAAAATTCGGTGGTCTATCGGGACCTGTTCGATACGGAAATTATGGGCCGTCTTACCCCACGTCCGGCCCAGGTCATTGAGGAGTTCCAGACCCTGTACAAGGAGGCCCCCCCAAAGGCCACCGACTGGTATTATAAATTCAGCCAGGACACCAACTACATCCGCCGGGACCGCATCGCCAAGGACGTGAAGTGGAAGGCTCCCACGGAGTATGGCGATCTGGACGTGACCATCAACCTGTCCAAGCCGGAGAAGGACCCCAAGGCCATCGCGGCGGCGAAAAACCTGCCGGCCTCCGCCTATCCCCGGTGCCAGCTGTGTGGGTCGAACGAGGGCTATGCGGGCCGGGTGAACCACCCTGCCCGTCAGAATCACCGCATTGTCCCCATCACCATTAACGGGGCTCCTTGGTTCCTGCAATACTCCCCCTATGTGTACTACAACGAGCACTGCATCTGCCTGAACAGCCAGCACGTGCCCATGAAGATCGACCAGGCCTGTTTTGGAAAGCTGCTGGATTTTGTGCGGCAGTTCCCCCACTATTTCGTGGGCTCTAACGCTGATTTGCCCATCGTGGGCGGCTCCATCCTGGCCCATGACCACTTTCAGGGCGGACGGTACGAGTTCGCCATGGCCAAGGCGCCGGTGGAGACTCCCGCTACCTTTCCTGGCTATGGGGACGTGGAGGCGGGCATTGTGAAGTGGCCCATGTCAGTGGTGCGCATCGCCTCCGAAAAGCCCGAGCGACTCGTCGACCTGGCGGATCACATTCTGGGAGTCTGGCGGGGTTACACCGATGAGGATGCCTTCATCTACGCCGAGACCGGCGGCGAGCCTCACAACACCATCACTCCCATCGCCCGGAAGCGGGGGGAGAAGTACGAGCTGGATCTGGTCCTTCGCAACAATATCACCACCGAGGAGCACCCCTTGGGCGTCTATCACCCCCATGCCGAGCTGCACCACATCAAGAAGGAGAACATTGGGCTCATTGAAGTGATGGGTTTGGCGGTGCTCCCAGCACGGCTGAAGGGGGAGCTGGCCGCGGTGGCGGATGCTCTGGCCACCGGCAAGGACCTGCGCGCCGGCGAGTTGACTGCCAAGCACGCCGACTGGGCGGAGGCGTTTGCCAAGAACTACACCATCAGGTTGGATAACGCCATGGATGTGGTGGAGCAGGAGACAGGTAAGGTGTTCGCCAAGGTTTTGGAGCACTGCGGCGTCTACGCCCGTACACCGGAGGGCAAGGCGCAGTTCCTGAAATTCCTAAACGTCCTTTGAACATGAGGAATCCCAACCCCGGCAGGAGTCATCTCTCCTGCCGGGGGTTTTCCGATTATGTGGAATTTTTTACTGGAGCGGGTCCACTGACAAAGGAGCGGTTTACTGCCGCTCCTTGTAAAGACATTGCAAAAAGCAGTGGAAAGCCTTGATTGTACAAGGCCCTCCACTGCTTTTATTGTGGCTTGTCGCTCAGCCCCATAAATCGTCGGGGTAAAGCCCCTCCCGTGTCATCCGCGCGATGGCGGAGGACACGGATGGCTTGTCCTCCTTGTAAGTGACGCCATACCACTTGTCCCCGGAGGACAGGGCCCGTACGGTGACCTTTCCCTCTCGGATGAGCTGGCCCACTAGCGTGGGGAGCAGATATTCTGCTTTCATAGGGTTCTCCGCCAATGCCTGGTCCAGGAAGCCCGGGAAGCGCTCTCGCGCCCGCTTTAGCAGGGAGGGATTGAAGCCCCAAAAATTCATGGACACCATGGTATTTCCAGGCAGCTCGGTCCAGGTTTCCCCTCCGTCCTCAGTAAAGCGGGGGGGAGGGCCCTTCTCAATGCGGGTGCGCTCCACGATGCCGGTAAGACAGCCGTCCGCGCCCACCTGGCACACGCCCCGGGCCACGTGGCCGTAATCGGTGACGGTGTTCTCCAGACGGTAGGTCACCATGGCGTATTCGTCTCCACTCGGATGATTACAAAGAAATTCGTAAATTACTTTGAATGCCTCTGGACCATAGTAGTCGTCGGCATTGATGATGGCAAAGGGGCCGTCGATGAAGAGTTGGGCCGCCAGTGCTGCCTGAGCGGTGCCCCAGGGCTTGGTCCGCCCCTCCGGGATGACGTATCCATCCGGAAGGTCGTCCATGCGCTGGAAGGCATAGCGCACATCCATATGCCGCTCGATCCGGGCGCCAATGCGCTCCTTGAAATCCGCCTCAATCTCGTGCTTGATGACAAAGACCACCGTCTCAAAGCCCGCCTGCCGGGCGTCGTAGATGGAATAGTCCAGAATGACCTGGTCGTGGCCCCCGATGGGGTCCATCTGCTTGCACCCGCCGTAGCGGCTGCCCATGCCCGCGGCCATGATGACAAGGACCGGCTTTTTCATGGGAAATACCTCCTTGGGCATAGCGCCCCAGTCAGATGGTGAATTGGATGAAACAGAACGCCGCATAGATCAGCAGGAGTACAACACCCTGGAACCGGCTCAGCTTACCCCGCAGGAGGGCGGGTATGGTGAGAAAACCCATGGCGAAAAGCATGACCGGAATATCCATGACCAGCGAAGCGTTGTGTCCCGCAATCGTGGAGTTCTGAGGGATGGAGAAAGGTGCCAGCGACACCGATACACCGGACACAAGCACCAGATTAAAGAGGTTGGCCCCGATGACGTTGCCCAGGGACAGTGCGCCGTGGCCCTTGAGCAGGGAGGTGATGGCGGTGACCAGCTCCGGCAGAGACGTACCCAGCGCCACAAGGGTGAGGGCGATCACCGACTCCGGCACACCTAGGGCCTGGGCGATGAGGGTGCCGTTGTCCACCAGCAGATCGGCCCCCACGGCGATGAAGGCGGCCCCCACGATGAGCAGGATGACGTCCTTGAGCATGGAATTCTCCACGGCCCGGGATTCCGCTGGCGCGTGGGGCTTGGAGCCAGAACCAGATTTCATCTGCCACACCGTCGCAATCATGTAGGCCAAAAACATAGCCAGCAGGATAAACCCGGAGATCTGGCTGAAGTAGCCGGTGGTGTAAGCGATTCCGGCGTAAATAGCGGCAGCAGTGAAGAAGAAGGCCACCGGCAGGCGCAGGGACTTGGGGTCCACCCTGCCG
The DNA here is from genome assembly GCA_910588625.1 of uncultured Oscillospiraceae bacterium. Taxonomy (GTDB): domain Bacteria; phylum Bacillota; class Clostridia; order Oscillospirales; family Oscillospiraceae; genus Enterenecus. Next base: position 30,917 of record CAJUQN010000017.1, on the reverse strand, counting down.
GGGCGGACGGCCACCGTGATGGCCGCAATCAGCGCAGTGTTGCAGATGACGGAGCCGATGGCGTTGCCATAAGCGATCTCGCCGTGGCCGGACAGGGCGGAGGTAGTGGATACCATTACTTCGGGCAGAGTGGTGCCGATGGACACCACTGTGGCGCCGATGAGCAGCTCGGGCAGGCTGAACCGCCGGGCAATGCCGGTGGCGCCGTCCACAAACCAGTCGCCGCCCTTGATGAGAAAGACCAGACCCACGGCGAACAGAAGAATCGGAACGATCATGGAAATACCTCCCAGGACCTCAGCTGTAGTTGGCCGGGGTCAGGCTCTGCAGTAAACAGGCATATCAATTCAACTATAGTTTAACCACTTTTCCCCTGGTTTGTCAATGCCTGTATGATGGTATGGCTGTATCTTGTCAGTAGGCCGAGAATTTGAAAAAAGAAGGGAACAAAGCGGTAAAAACTGTTTTTACCGCTAGAAACCGGGGAATGTCTTGTGTTTTCGTGAAAACTAGGCTATAATAGCAAAAGAAATCATATGCAGCCCTTAGAAATTATCATATGGGCTCATACTGAACGAATTCCGGAGGTGGCAGAGATGCCAAACCGACCGACATTAAAAACCATCGGACAGATGGCAGGGCTGTCCCATGTGGCGGTGTCCAAGGCATTGCGGGACGCGCCGGATATTTCTGCCGCCACCAAGGAGCGAGTGAAAAAGATTGCTGAGGAGTTGGGCTATACCCCCAACTTGGCCGCCCGAAACCTATATCTCAAGCGTACCAGCACCATCGGCATGATGGTTCCCGCCATGGGGGACAACACGGCCTATGACTATATTTTCAATGAGGTCAGTGCGGCGGCGGCGGAGCTAGGCTACTGCGTCATGCTGGGCAGCAGCCACCGCCGCAGAGATTTGGAGGCCTGGCACTGCCGCATGATGGTGGGTAACCAGGTGGGGGTCATCATTGTGGCCTCCTGCACCAATGATGTGTCCCACATCAAGGCGGCCTGCGGCCCCACGCCCGTCATTTTCATCGGCGGCAAAATTAGCCAGGAGGAGAACTTTGCCCTGGTGTGCGACTACCGCCACAGTGCGGAGGTGGCGGTGGAGCATCTGACCGGCCTGGGACATAAGCGCATCGCCCTGTTGAGCTATGAGCCGGAGAATCTTACGATCCAGCAAAAAGAGGAAGGGTTTTCTGAGGCGATGGAGCGCCGGGGCCTCATCCCCCAGATCGTACAAACGGGAGACGCCGCCAATACGATGCAGGCCGGAAAAGAGGCGGTGGAACAGCTTCTGGAGCAGGGTGAGCTGCCCACAGCCTTGTGGTGTGCCAGCGATTATATGGCCATCGGGGTGATCAACGTGCTGAAACGCCAGGGCCTGTCGGTACCGGGAGATGTCTCGGTGGTGGGCCATGACGACCTGTATTTTAGCCGTTATCCGGACCGGGGCTTGACCACTCTCCACATCCCTATGACGGATTTGGGGAAGGCCGCCGTAGAACTGGCCATTTCCCTCATTGAGCAGAAGGGCGGGGTTCAGCCGCGGCAGGTTTTTAAGCCGTCTCTGGTGATCCGGGACAGCACTGGACCCGTTCGTGCCTGATCTATGGGACGGAATAAAATTCAGAGCAGAGCGCCAGCCGCCCCATTGCCCACGGCCTGATCGATTCCGATATTTCCTGCCCCTGGTGGGGATTTATCTGGCCATCGGCACAGGATTTATGTTCCTGGTTGGGGCTGTGGGATATTGAGAGACCGTGGGGCCGCCGCGGTTTCTTTTTATCACTGTGCCGTGCAAAAGTATATGTAATTCTCAATATTTTGTATTGCTGTTTGGAGCTCCAGCGCTTATAATGAACGAAAGGAGGTGGGGCCGATGACAGGCAATAACCCGGGTGGCTGGATGACCATTCCGGAGTGGGATGAGGTCCGGCAGATCAACGTATTTCATCGGGAGCGGGATACGTGCGCCCTGCCAAAAACAGGCGCGCCCCAAAACCTCCATGTGCTGGTGCGGGGGCGGGTGGAGCTTCCGCCGGGGCCCTGCGTCCTGCGGCTCAGCGCCGATGACTATTACCACGCCTGGCTGGATGGCAAGTGGCTGGGGCAGGGGCCGGCGCCTGCTTATCATGACCACTACAACTATCAGGAGTACCCCGTGAAGGGGGGGCGGGCTGTCACTGTGGCCCTTCACCTCTACTATCAGGGGTTGATAAACCGGGCCTGGAACAGCGGGGACGGGCGCTTTGGCGTATGGGCGGTGATAGTCCAGAAGGGCAAAGAGATCGCTTGGTGTGATGAAAGCTGGCGGTATCAAATCTGCACCGCCTATTCCGGCGAGACTGCGGGCTATGACACTCAGTTCCTGGAGAATTTCGACAGCCGTCAATGGCCTGAGGGCTGGGAGAGACCGAAGTTTGACGACAGCGGCTGGGGCCGTCTGGTTCCGGCGCAGTGGGCAGATTACCGGTTGGTCTCTCAGCCCGCTGTTGAGCTGTGGCGGGGCAGGGCGGAGGCCGTGTCCAGTGATTCCATTCCTGGCGGCGTCCTGCTGGATTTTGGCCGCGAGCGGGTGGGGACACTCCATGCCGTAGTCAAGGGGAGGAAAGGGGACAAGCTCATCCTCCGCTTTGGGGAGGAGCTGGACGGGACAGGCCGGGTCCGGTACGATATGCGGTGCGGGTGCCGCTATGAGGAGATTTGGACGCTGGGGAGGGGGAAGAGTACCCTCCATCAGTTTGATTATAAGGCGTTTCGTTATGTAGAGGTGCTGGGGTTGGAGGCTGGTCCCAAGCTGGCCGAGTGCTGGGTCTGGGAGCGGCATTATCCCATGGACGACAGTCTTTGTACGCTGTCCTGCCGGCGGGACGAGCTGGAGGATATTTTCCAAATCTGCAAAAACGCTGTCCGCGCCTGCTGCCAGGAGGGCTATCTGGACTGCGCCAGCCGGGAAAAGGGGCAGTATCTGGGGGACGCGGTCATCACGGCCCGGTCTCAGGTGTGGTTGACGGGGAAAACAGACCTTTTGCGCAAATGTGCCCGGGATTTCATCGTGTCTGGGCGGGTGGCGCCCTCTCTACTGGCGGTGGCTCCGGGGGCGCTGATGCAGGAGATCGCCGATTACTCCCTGCTGTTCCCGGCCCTGGCGTTGACGGACTACGATTTTACCAGCGACAGAGAATTTTTGTGGGAGTGCTACCCTACCGTGAAGGAGACCGCGGCCTGTTTCGGCAGCTATCAGCGCTCCGATGGTCTTTTGGAAAACGTCACCCACGCCTGGAACATGGTGGACTGGCCGGAAACGATGCGGGACGATTACGACTTTCCCCTGACACGCCCCGAGGTGGGGGAGGGGTGCCACAACGTCATCAACGCTCTGTGGTACGGTTTCCTGCTGATGAAGGAGAAAATGGAGCGGATTCTTGGCATCTCCCGGATGATGACGTCCGGCCGGGTGGGCCGGGCGTTCCGTCGGGCGTTCTGGCGGTCTGATCAGCGCCTGTTTGCCGACAGTGAGGAGAGCGCCCATTGCTCTATCCACGCCAACCTGTATGCCGCCTGTTTCGGGCTCATGCCGCCGGAGGGCTCAACGGCCTACGAGAAGCTGTTGCTGACGCCGGGGCGGGTCTGCGGGCCGCTGCCCATGTACTTTGCTCTACGGAGCCTGGGACGGCTGGGGAAGTATGACATTCTCTACCGCCTGCTGACCCGGAGGGATGAGTACGGCTGGCGCAATATGCTACGGGAGGGAGCTACGGCCTGCTTTGAGGCCTGGGGTAAGAGCCAGAAATGGAACACCAGTCTGTGCCACCCCTGGGCCAGCGGGGCCATCCCCATCATCATCGAGGAGCTGGCGGGTCTGCGGCCTGACCCGGACGCGCCGGGGGGCTTCCATTTCGAGCCACACCTGCCGGGGAAGCTGGACGATTTTGCTTTGCAGGTACCCCTGCGCAGTCAGCTTTTGACTGTCAGGCAGGAGATCTGGCGGGCCGCGTTGGTGGTCCAGCCCAGGAACGAAAATAGAAAAGAGGAATAAACGATGCTTTATCCAAAGCTGAGCAGGTCCCGGATGGTTTTTGACCTGGGGGGCGTGTGGGACTTCCAGACCGCCGGGGCGGACCAGTGGCCTCATGAATGGGTCAGCGGCCCTCTGCCGGAGCCTATGACCATGGCGGTGCCCGCCTCCTACAACGACCAGAAAGACGACGTGAATCTCCGCGCCCACTATGGCTGGGCGGTGTACCAGCGCACCATCACCATCCCCGAGCAGGTGATAGGGCAGCGGTTGTGGCTGCGCTTTGGCGCGGTGACCCACGCCGCCCAAGTGTGGATCGATGACTACTTCCTGGGGGAGCACAAGGGGGGCTTCCTGCCCTTTGAGTTTGAGCTGACGGACTATTCCATGTCGGGGGAACACCGTCTCACCGTGGCGGTAGACAACCGGGTGGACTTCTCCACTCTCCCCGTGGGAAACGAGGGAGGCGTGGCCTTCTTCGGCTCGGACAACCCTGGCATCCCCTCCATTGAGCTGGCCAAGACCCGCTGTAAGCCCCAGAACCGGCCGAATTTCGACTTTTTCAACTACGCGGGCATTACCCGGCCTGTGACGCTCTACACCACGCCCTGGGACTACATCAAGGACATCTCCATTGCCCCAGGCGTGGATGGCGAGAACGGCGTCGTGGACTACGCCGTGGAGACAGAAGGCAAGGGAGAGATCCGGGTGACCATCCTGGACCACCGGGGCCGGGCGGTGGGCTTCGCCACCGGAGCCAAGGGGCGGATCACCATCCTCAACGCCAAGCGCTGGAATCCCGGTGCGCCTTACCTCTACCGGGCCGAGGTCACCTTCCAGAATGACGATTTGTATGAGGTGTCCTTTGGCATCCGCACTGTGAAGGTGGAGGGGGATAAGTTCCTCATCAACGGAAAGCCCTTTTATTTCAAGGGCTTTGGCAAGCATGAGGACAGCTTCTTCCACGGCCGCGGCCTGGACCAGTGCCTGAACGTGAAGGACATATCCCTCATCCGCTGGCTGGGAGCCAACTCCTTCCGCACCAGCCACTACCCCTACGCCGAGGAGATGTACGACCTGTGCGACCGGGAGGGCATCGTGGTCATCGATGAAGTGCCTGCCGTGGGCATCAACGCAGGCGGAGCGCAGAATCCCTACGAAGTCATGCGCCTCAAGGGCCACCACGGGGACGTGATCCGGGACATGATCGACCGGGACAAGAATCACCCCTGTGTAGTGATGTGGTCCATTGCCAACGAGCCGGATACGGAGCACTTCCCCCAGGCGGCTTATGACTACTTCCGTCCGCTCTATGAGCTGGCCCACGAGTGCGACCCCCAAGACCGCCCCGTCACTCTGGTGTGCTGTCAGAACGACTACACAAAGGATATTGTCACCCGGACCATGGACGTGTGCTGTGTAAACCGCTATTACGGCTGGTACAACCTGAGTGGCGACCTGGACGCCGCCTGTGACGCGCTGAACACCGAGCTGGACTTCTGGGCCGAGATCGGCAAGCCGCTGATGCTCACCGAATATGGTGCGGACACCTACCCCGGCGTCCACAACACCAACGGGGAGATGTTCAGCGAAGAGTACCAGATGGACTACTATTCCCGCCTGAACGCGGAGCTGGACAAGCGCCCTTTCTTCATCGGTGAGCATGTGTGGAACTTCGCCGATTTTGCCACCATTCAGGGCCCTATGCGGGTGGACGGCAACAAAAAGGGTCTGCTGACTCGAGACCGCCGCCCCAAACTGGCCGCGCATTACTTCCGCCAGCGCTGGAACAAAATTCCGGATTTCGGCTATAAAGGATAATCAAAGCCGCCGGGTTGTGGAAATACCACAATCCGGCGGTTTTTTTCCACGCCTTTTTGGTGGGTCCGGAATTGACAAATTGGGCGACTAGGTCTATGATACTTTGAAAGTCAAATGATTCGAAGATCAAAATATTTGACTTTCAAAGTTTTTGAGAGGATTTGATTGATGTGGTACGTATCATTACCGACGGCACCAGCGATATCAGCGCCCAGCGGGCGGCGGAGCTGAACATTGACGTGATCCCCATGCGGGTATTTTTTGGAGAAGAGAGCTTTTTGGATGGCATCGACATCACCCGCGAGGAGTTCTTTGCCCGCCTGACCTCCAGCCAGGAGTTGCCCACCACCTCCCAGCTGAATCCTGACGATTTCCTGGAGCTGTTCCAAAAGTACGCCGGCCAGGGGGACCAGGTCGTGGGTATCTTCCTGTCCACCGAGCTGAGCGGCACGTGCCAGTCCGCCTGCATCGCCTGTGACATGGTGGAGGGCGGGGAAATCCACGTGGTGGATTCCCACACTGTCACCTTCGCCCTGGCCCTGCTGGTGGAGGAGGCGGTCCGTATGCGGGACCGTGGCCTATCCGCCGCGGAAATCGCCGCGGCGGTGGAGAAGCTGGCCCAGCGCACCAAGTTGCTGGCCATTGTGGACACTCTGACCTACCTGAAGAAGGGCGGGCGCATCTCCGCCGCCACCGCCGCCGTGGGCGGCCTGCTGGGCATCAAGCCCATCGTGGGTGTGGATGGCCGTCAGGGCACCGTGGAAGCCATGGGCAAGTCCCGCTCCATCCCCTCCGGCCTGGAGTGGATTGCCCGGCATATCGAGAGTGCTCCCGCAGAACCGGGACGGCTGGTGGCTTACGGGCACTCCAACTCCCCCGAGCGGGTCCCCGGGTGCATGGAGGCGCTGAAGGGTGTACTCCCCCAGGAGCAGGAGCCCATCATGGGCTCCATTGGCGCGGTCATCGGCACCCATGTAGGTCCCGGCGCTGTGGGCGTGGCCTATATCGCGGCGGAGTGAGGAGCACCATGGAGAACGACCACTATAAAAAGGAGCTGAACGCCTTTCTGGTGGAGGTGTTCAACGACATTTTGAAGGCAGAGGAAATTTACGTCACCGAGAGCTGCACCGACCTGTCCGTACGGGAAATGCACATCATTGAAGAGGTGTGCCGGGCAGTGGACCAGGAGCGGGATAACCGTTCCTCTGCCGTCGCCGCCGCCCAGCACGTAACGGCGGGCACCCTCACCACGGCGGTGAATCAGCTGGAGGCCAAGGGCTATCTGGAGCGGGTCCGGGACGGCAGCGACAAGCGCTCCGTCCGGCTCTATCCCACCGAAAAGGGGCGTGAGGCCGACGCCCGCCACACCGCTTTCCACCGGGAGCTGGTGGAGGCTACGGTGGAGACGATGACGATGGAGGAAGCGGAGGTACTGGCCCGTGGGCTCAACGGCATCGCCTCCTTTATTCGGAAGAAATATCTGGAATAAACGCAAAGAACCGGGGCTTGTGCCCCGGTTCTTCTTTTGAGGATGGAGGATAGAATGAAAAAGAAAGGATATCTCTTGCAAGGATTAGAATAGAGGAAAGTCATTACGAAAGTTCGACATAAGATGTTACAAAAATATTAAATCTTTTCCGTGTTAAAGTTTTACAGCGGGCTCGGCCTCCAGCTCCACAGCCAGGCCGTTGACCTCCACGCCCTCGCCGGCGGGGATGAGAATGTACTTGCGGCCCTCCAGCACTCGGGCCTCCACCTGGCCACTGAGCTCCGGTTTGACGGTGATGGTGATCTCCCCGGCCTTGATCTGGAAGCGCTTGCTGTCGATAAGGTTGGCCGGGTCCATGGCGGCGTCCTCCCCCAGCCGCTGTGTGCAGTAGTCTTGGAAGGCGGATACCCGCTCCTCCTCGATGCCGCACTCCCGCAGCATCCCGCCCACATCTTTGGCCGTGACAGTGAGGGGGTCCGGGCTCTGGCTCTCCTTGTGGAGCTCGATGCGCTCCCGCATCTGCTCGTGAACCGCTTGGACCAGCTCCATGCTGCACTCTACGCCCAGGGCATCGGACAGGGCGCTTTCAAAGGCTTCCTTCTGCTCCGGGGCGGACAAGGGGGCCTCAACGCCGAACACGCCTTCGATGAACTCGCCGTGGAGGAAATCAGGCTTGTGGACGTAATACAGGGTGCTGTACAGGTCGGCGGCCCGGTCGTTGAAAGCGGGAAAGAGGAAACCCAGCTCCGGCGGCGCGGCCAACTGCCCGGCGGTTTTCATGTGGAGCACATTGTCCGCCGCGATGTAGCCCAGCCCCGGCTTGCCCTCCCGCATGGGGCAGACGGCGCAGATGATGTAGGAGAACACCGTGTCGGAGGAGTCGTCCATCATCTCGTCGTTCCTGGACTTAAAGGGCACGTCATAGGTGTCGTGGGCCAGGAGGATGAGAAAATTATCGCCCCCCATCTCCACATTCTGGATGACCTTTTCATAAAACTGGCGGCGCAGGGCCGAATCCTTCAATTTGCAGCTTCGCAGATCCTGGAGCAGCTTATGGTCCTCACCCTCCGCCACCTGCTGGGTGGTGAAGCCGATGTCGATCAGGCTGCGGCCCAGGGAACCGGACAGGGCCTTTTTCAGCAGGTCCAGACAGCCCTGGGCGTCGTCCTCGCTGAGCATAGCCAGGGACTGGTCCACCTCGCCGATGATGTCCTTGGTGGCGCCCACGTAGCAGCCGTAGACGTGGCTGATGGCGTTTTTGTTGGGGCGGAAGCGGCGGCGCAGCTCGCCCAGCTCTTTCGTGTTCATGGGGGATCCCTCGCTTGTCATAGATTGCGCCCAAGCGGCGCGGGTTTGAAATGGATTATATCACATTCCGGCGGCGTTGTCACGCATTCCTGGAGGGGAAACCCAGGCTTGAAGGAACGGGCTGTTTTTCTTGCAATCCGTATCCCTATAGGGTATAATGTATCAAACCGCCGCAGGCGGGAAACGGGGGTGTCCGCGCCCCTGGAGAGAAGGAGGTTTTACAATGGATTTTAACCGCGCAGAGCTGAAGCAGGGTGTGCGGCTGTCCATGAAGGGTGCCACCACCCGGCCCATGCTGGTGACGCTGCTGTTCACGGTGGCGGTTTCAGCAGGCACCTGGCTGATTAACACAGTTTTGGGCTGGATGCTGACTGGAGGCGTGGGAAGCATTTCCGCCACGGTGCAGCAGTATATACTGCAAGGCTATGATGTGGACTACGCTGTTCATGCTGCGCTGCTGGAGCTGCTCAGCATGGGGGCCGGGGCCATCTTCGGGGCCGTGGTGGGCGGTAGCGTGCTGTCCATTCTGGTGGCCCTGTGGCAGGGCGTGATGAACGTGGGCTATGAGGGCTATTGCCTGTCCATGGTCCGGAATGAGGACCCTCCCATGGGCAAGATTTTTGGGGCGCTGTCGCAGTTCATCCCGGTGTTCATCACCCGTTTCCTCACAGGGGTGTTTATGTGCCTGTGGGGGCTGCTGGTGGCCTTGGGCTATGGGGTGCTGCTTGTGGTTATGGGCCTGCTGGCGGCGCTCACCGAGTCAGTGCTTCTGACGATGCTGCTAATGCTGGCGGCGGTGGCGTGGCTGGTGCTGGGCATTCTCTGGATATCTGTGCGCTACGCTCTGGTGGATTACGTGCTGTTGGACAAGGGCCTCTCCGGTATGGAAGCCATCCGGGAGAACAAGCGGCTGATGCAGGGCAACATCGGCAGGGCGTTTAAGCTCCAGCTGTCCTTTGCCGGCTGGTATTTGCTGATGTTCGTTATTGTATATGCAGCGGTGTTTGCTTTCGTGGCGCTTTTGGCCGCTCAGGTCTACTCAGGCAGCGCCAATCCCGTTGCGATAGGAGCCATGATGATTGTGTTGCTGGGCGTGGCCCCCGTTGCCATCATCGGTCTCTGGCTCAGGCCTTACATTACCGGGTCCATGGCCAAGTTCTACGACTGGACCCAGGGCAGGACCAGCAATGTGGGCCCTGGTCCCGGCTTCGGCGGCGGTTCTGACGGCGGTTGGGGCAGGAACACCGATTACACTTGGTCCTCCGGCGCGGGCTCCGGGAGCGGCACAGGGGTTGGCCCAGGCCAGGGCAATGGGAGTGGACCCAGGCCCAATCCCCCCAAGCCCAGGGACGACCCTTGGAACTGAATTAACCAACCCAAGAGCGGGGACGGTCATCCGCCCCGCTTTACTTTGAAAAGGAGCGATCACTCATGGACAAACTGCAAATGAAAACCCCGCTGGTGGAGATGGACGGCGACGAGATGACCCGAATCCTCTGGCAGCAGATCAAAGAGGAGCTGTTGGAGCCCTACATCGACCTGAAAACGGAATACTACGACCTGGGCCTGCCCGAGCGGGAGCGCACCGGCGACCAGGTGACCATCGACGCTGCTGAGGCGAACAAAAAATACGGTGTGGCGGTGAAATGCGCCACCATCACCCCCAACGCCCAGCGGGTGGAGGAGTATAAGCTGTCCCAGATGTGGAAGTCCCCCAACGGCGCCATTCGGGCCATTCTGGACGGCACCGTGTTTCGGGCCCCTATCATGGTCAAGGGGCTGAATCCGGTGGTGAAGAACTGGAAAGAGCCCATTACCATCGCCCGCCACGCCTTTGGCGACGTGTACAAGGCTACGGAGTACAAGGTCCCTGGCCCCGGTACGGCTGAATTGGTATTCACAGACGCAGACGGTAAGGAAATCCGTCAGACCATCAACAGGTTCGACGGTCCCGGCGTCATCCAGGGTCAGTTCAACGTGAGCAAGTCCATTACGTCTTTCGCCCACTCCTGCTTTAAGTTCGCCCTGGACACCAAGCAGGACCTGTGGTTCTCCACCAAGGACACCATCTCCAAGCAGTATGACCACACGTTTAAGGATATTTTCGCCGAGGTCTACGAGGCGGAGTATAAGGAGCAGTTCGGGAAGGCGGGCATCACCTATTTTTACACCCTCATCGACGATGCGGTGGCCCGCGTGATCCGCTCCAAGGGCGGCTTTATTTGGGCCTGCAAGAACTACGACGGCGACGTCATGAGCGACATGGTGTCCACCGCCTTCGGTTCCCTGGCTATGATGACCTCTGTGCTGGTGTCCCCGGACGGCAACTATGAGTATGAGGCCGCCCACGGCACCGTCACCCAACACTATTACCGCCACCTGAGAGGGGAAGAGGTGTCCACCAACCCCATGGCCACCATTTTTGCCTGGACGGGCGCCCTAGCCAAGCGGGGCGAGCTGGACGGCCTGCCCGAGCTCACCGCCTTTGCGCGGAAACTGGAAAAGGCGGCTATCGACACCATCGAGAGTGGCGTTATGACCGGCGACCTGGTGGGGCTTTGGGAGGGCGAGGCCAAGGCCCAGAAGGTGACAGGGTTGGAGTTCCTGCGGGTCATCCGCTCTAGGCTGTAAGGGCGTTCCGTTTTCTTGAAAGAAAAAGGAACTGAAAAAGAACTTTTGGTTCGTTACGAGCGTTTGCCTGAGCTTTTCGAGTTGGCGCTCGGCAACGAGAAGCGCCGGGAGGGGTATAGTGTGAAAGATACGCACGTTTTAGGGCTACCGCAAAGGGCGCAAGAGAACAACCCTGCTAAACTACAAGTTTTTCAGGGCGCTTTCAAGTTATGGTGGAAAGTGCTCTCTTTTCGTCTCCACCAGCACAACTGGAGGCTGCCCTTCGGGTGCAAAACCGCGCTCACAGCTCGAGCCGTTGTCGATCCCAGTCTCGTCTCCCCAGTAAATCCCGGCATTTTCCGCCATCGCTCTCTGGGCGGTGGCGGGATATTCCTCCTCCTGCCACCTTTATATACGGGAAGGATCCTGTTTCCGGGCGCGCTTGATCGGACGCTGGCGCAATTCTGCCGCGCTCCGGTTGATTCCTCAATTTCTATCCCGGGTTTCCCCATCTTTTTGAGGCGTACGATCTGTCGGCGTACCTGCTTGGGCTCTCCCTTGTTCAATTTTCGTAAATCTATGTACTCATCCTCTCTATTTTACCATTTTCTACATCATATTCCCAGATTGTTTTTCAGAAGTAATACCATAGAGCTGACAGGCGGCTGAGGGACGCCATGGTCAGGATGCTGGAGGGGGTGGGGCGTTTTACCGTAGGCGGCAAGGCGTTCCACCTGAAAGGAATAGCTTGGATGGTATTTTGCCAGGTATGTGTTGAAGTTAAGCGGGACGGCTCATAAAAGCCGTCCCGCTGTTGCGTTAGTAACCCGTTTTGGCAGGGTGGAGGCCGTAGCGGCGCTCCAATTATACGCTTGGCTCGCCGATGGATAAGATGTCTTTGCCATGTTCCATCCATGCTGCGCCCACAAGCTGTTGACGGGCCGGAATGTGCTCATCTGTGCCTGCGGTAGAAAATCCGATCGCCACATCTCCGTTCTGGACAGGGAGCAGCCGGTTGGGCTCGGGATACAGGGGCTTGAAAGGATTGATCCAGCCCCATCTTTCGGACATTTTCTAGATAGATATAGATCGAATTGCTGTCATATTTTTTGTGCCCGTCTTTCTCAGCGCAGTCCAAGCTCGCCGCGATGACCGCATACTCGTTTTCGAGGGAGGTATCAAATATGCCAGAGTCATCCGTGTTGATCGAAACAGAAAGCTGCGCGCTGGGTTCATAAGTGCCGTCGGTCCTGACCAGCCCCACGTTGTTGAATCGGGAAGTTGTCCTGCTTTCCGATCCAAAGGATGAATTTGGCAGCAAGAAGGCGCTCCGCGTCTTCATTTGCTCTGATTTCGGCCTTTCTGATGGGGAAATTCTTTCTCATTACACCCATCGCTGGAAAATTGAGGTCATGTTCAAGCAGCAAAAAATGTATTTGGGCCTCAAATCCTTTATGGTTCGTTCTGCAATAGCCATTGACCGCCTGTTTGGCATCCTTCCCTTGGCCCATCTGTTTTTTATTGTCCTTTTTGATGCAGCTCTGTCTTTGTCTGCCGCTATTCGTCGTTTTAGGACCCTTTTAGGCAGTTTTTAATTTTGCTCATTTAGAGTTCTCTGTATTAAAAACCTTAGAGAGATCAAGTTCAGGGCGGTCCCTGGTGAACCGGGGCTCGGTCCAGCGATTGGGTATAATACCCCCTTGGCGGAAAATTTTTAACGGATGATTCCCTTGACTTGTGTGTAAACTTTGTATATACTGAGATGGGAATTTGACAAGGAGCTGATGTGTATGTACGCGACCATCCAGCGATGGGGGAACAGCCACGGCATCCGAATTCCGAAGGTGCTGCTGGAGGCGCTCCACATCCGGGAGAACGACCGAGTGGAGCTGATTCAGACTGAGGACACGATCACCATCCGGAAGGCAGCCGCGCCCGCGCACAGGACGCTGGAGGAACGGCTGACGGCGTTTTATGGACAGCCCATCGAAAAAATCGGGCGGATCGACAACGGCCCCGAGGTGGACTGGGGTGAAGCGGAGGGCAGCGAGGTATGGTGACGGTGTTTGAGCAGGGGGACATCATCTACCTGGACTTCGATCCCCAGTCCGGCCATGAGCAGCGGGGGCGGCGTCCCGCGCTGGTGGTGAGCAACGACCTGTTCAACCGCGTGAGCAGGCTGACCATGGTGTGTCCCATTACCAACACAGACCGGGGCCATCCGTTCCATGTCCGGCTGGAGGGGCGCACAAAGACCACAGGGGTGGTGATGTGCGACCAGGCGCGGATGCTGGATCTGGACAGCCTCCATGCCTCGTTCGAGGAGAAGGCACCCGTTGCAGTCACAACGGAGGCGGTGGATCTGATCATGGGGTTTATCGAACCTGGACAGAAGTGACAGGGCGGGCCGCGTTACGGTCCGTCCTTCTGCTTACCCAGCGTGTCCTTGAACGTGATTGTGCCGTTGGTCTTTTTGACCTCCTGTACACACCGCCAGCGCAGCGCATCCAGCTGGCTGGCGTCGATCTCCAGCCCCGCCGCCAGCACGTTCATCATCATGCTGACCTCCACCGTCAGCTTGAACAGCAGACGGGCGATGCGGTTCTCGCTGCACTGGATGGTGCCGCGCATGGCGTGGACAAAAATGGGCGGCAGGAACTCCGCCACGTCCTCGGCGGCCAGGTAGTCGCATAGAATTTGAGGGCCTTTTCCAAAAACTCGTTGCGACTCTGGCAGTTGTCCTTCTCCATTGCCGCGCTGATTTTACGCTCCATCTCCTGTGAGATACGGGTGTGGATGCGCATTTTTTCTTCTGACATTTTCATTCCTCCAAAATCTAAAAAATGGCCGTTAGAGCCACCTCGGAGCCAGCTCAAATGGCTCAACGGCGGGGGGTTCTGCTGTTTCGGAGCCATATCTGGCTCAGCGTCCCAAAATCGGAGCCACACCAACTTTCCGAAAACAGACCGGGAGCGGTGCAAAATGGCCCGTTCCTCGTCCCTTCCGACCCGCATTGCGGGGCGGTGTGGCAAGCGGTGAGCCACCGCTTTATCCCGCACAAAAATCGAACCTCTGCACTGCCCTTGGCGGTCCCGGACCCCCGACCCGAAACAGCGGCCCACAGGGGGCCGACACCGCGTTTCAGGGGTGGGAGGTGTACGGGTGCTACCACCCGCTCAGGAGCGCCGCAAACGCCCTCAAAGGGGCCGACACGGGGGAGAACGGCGGGAGGGCCGCTCCACTGGCGCGGAACGGCCTTTTGCATTGCCCTTTCGGCAGGTCACATCACTGGGCCGCTGGGCGGAACCATGTCGGAAGCTTCCTGTTCCACCAGCTTGTCCTGCAGGCACTCCGCGAAGATACACCGCCGATCCTCCCAGTCCACATGGTTGGGAAGCGTGGCCTGCCATGCGGCCAAGCACACATCGTTGATCGTATACGTCTGCCCGCCAGTTTCTCCGTGAACCTGCGCGTCCGCTTCGACCAGTCCATGCTGTCCGGATGGAAGGCATGGTACGCTGCCGTGGATATGTCCTTCATGGGATAGGTCCGCCAGCCCTCTGCGGGATGCGCCGTGGAGAACTCCTGCTTGTCAAAGTCCAGCTCGAACGCACCGGTGGCCTTTTCGGGATGCTCCATGTGGATACCCGTCAGCCGGTCGAACTCCCTGACGGTGATCTGGAGGTGCCGTTCACAGCACTCCGCGAAGGAGGGGCGGTCCATCCCCGCCTCTCCCCGAAGGTAGCCGCGCAGCTGTTTGGCAACGGTCAAGCTGTCCATAGGGTGGTCGATCTGAAAATACCCATCCCGGCCATCCTCCCGCACATGGAGCACCGCCAGCTGGCGGGTGGCCTCAGCCTCCTGCCGCTGCCGCTGTTCCTCCTCCCGATCTCCCGGCTGATCTTCTCACGCACCTGCTCTGGGAGCTGGCCGATCATGGCGTTCAGGTATTCGTCCAGCTTTTCCTCCACAGTCGCACCCTCTTTTTTTAGTTGGCTGGACAGTGCGCCATACCACCGTTTGTCCAGCCAGACGCAGACCTCTCTACTGTCCATGCTGCTCATCCTTCACCTGGGCGGCGGGGACGACCGTCCCCTTGAGCGTGTCGGCCTTGGGCGGACGGCGGGGCCGGGGCGGGGGAACGCCCCGGCTGTCCAGGTACTCCCGCACCGGCGCGGGCATGGCCTGCTCGTAGAGCTGGGTCAGCGATTCCTCCAGCCGCCGCTGGGCGGTGGTCTTTTCCTTTTTCAGATAGAACTCCAGGGTATCCCATTTCTCCTGGTCGAAGGCCAGGGTGATATTTGCTTTGTCCATGCTCATCATCTCCTATTACATTGTAGGCTCCATCTGGAATGGATTAGGCCCCTCCTGGCTCTGCTCTGCCACCTGCTCACTGGGGACAGTCAGCTGGTGGGGCCACACCGGGTGCACCTCGGGCCGTTTCATAAAAGCCTCCCCCGCCTCGCGGATGACCGCCATGTCCAGCCCGTCCGCGTCTATGTAGTTCCACCTGTTTACTCATGAATAGCCGGTTTTGAAAGTCTACTCCGCAAAATTTCCAGAGGATATAGAAAAAGCGCCTGCCTGTGGCCCAAGGGCCAAAGACAAGCGCCTGTTTATGTTCTCTAAAAAAGTTTTACATCTGTAAAGCTGCCGCAGGTCTTGACGATGCCCATGACGAAGAACAGCACCAGCAGGGCGCAGCCGATGGCTTGGAGCGCGCCGTTGATACCTTGGATGACCGTCCAGACTCCGCCGCCCTTGAACTCCTCCGGGGTGGTACTGAGGAGCTGCCAGATTTCCGCCAGCTTTCCGTTCCAGGTCCCCAGGGCGGGGTTCAGGTTGTCCACGATCCAGTTTCCGCTTCCTATTTTTATCACCTCATTTCTTCAAAAAATACACGGGGATGGCTTTTGCGGCCATCCCCGTATTGATTCGCCATTAGTGTTCTTCAATCATAACGTGAAGCGTATCCCCGTCCTTTTTCCCAAGCTGCTCCCGGATGGATTTGAGTACGCCGATCACATAGCACACATTACCCTCAGAGTTCGTTGCTCTCGCTGCTGTCAGTGTCCACATTGTCGTTGATGGCGATGTAGCG
The DNA here is from genome assembly GCA_910588625.1 of uncultured Oscillospiraceae bacterium. Classification (GTDB taxonomy): domain Bacteria; phylum Bacillota; class Clostridia; order Oscillospirales; family Oscillospiraceae; genus Enterenecus. Next base: position 14,566 of record CAJUQN010000017.1, on the reverse strand, counting down.
GACACCGAACATGGGGAAGCGCTCCTCGATGTACAGCCCAGTGTGAAGCTGGTTTCGGCCAAGCCTGGACAGGTCTTTCGTGATGATGATCCCAATCTCGCCGTTTTCCATGTCGGCCATCATCTGCTGGAAACCTGGACGCTGAAAACTGGCCCCAGAGTATCCGTCATCCACATAAAAGCAAGGGGTGGGGAAATGGTGGTCGGCAGCGAAGCGTTGAAGGATCATTTTTTGATTTTGGATGCTGTTTGACTCGTTTTCCGTATTGTCATCCTGACTGAGGCGGCAGTACAGAGCGGTTTTCTTCTGGTTTGACGTTATCATCTTACCCTCCTTCGTTGGTCAAACCGTTCAGAGCATTGCGACATGACTATACTCCAAAACGGCCCGGATATCCAGTGCTTTTCCCAGACAGCACTGGGCTTACGCGCACAGTTTTTCCTGCTGGATTTCCAGGTCGATCAATGCTTTTAACTTATCTTCCGGGGAACAATGTCCGTTTTCCGGAAACACAGATACTACTCGGATCGTTCTGCCGTGGGAAATCTGGATACGTTCCGTTCTGATCTGCTGGTTGCTGTTTGGCTTGTCTATGGTCGAACCCTCCCTTCTTGACAATTTTGCCAATCATACAATTTATCCGGTATGAACATATCCAATCGCTTGCGGCCAGAGCCGCAACGGGGGCCACACGGGGTGCTGTATGGGGTAGTCGTGGCCCAGTGGTGCTGGGACTCGCTGCCTGCCGCCGGAGGCCCACAACGGCCTTTGTGGTGCCGACAGGGGGCAGTCTGCATCCGCAAAGTCTGGAGGCAAAAGCAGGCAGGCCGTTCGCGGCCTGCCTGCGCTGGGGGTACGGCTTTTTTTACTTTGTCGAGCCAGGGACAAATAATTCTTTGAGGAAGGCGGTGGCCTCCGGGGCCTGATCCTTCCCGATCTGGTAGCTTTCCACCAGCAGGACGCTGTTCCTGCCGGAGAGGTCGTTGGCGGACACGTCCACATGGAGCCACTGGCCGTCCACATACACCAGATTCCAGGTGTGGGTCTTGCTGCTGACGGTGAAGCAGGGGATGTCCGCCGCCCCGCACAGGAACTTCAGCGCTCTGGCGTAGGAACCGCAGGCCGCTTTCAGCTCCCCGGCGTGGGGGGCGAAGGTCTGGGTGATGCCGGCTGTTTTCCCCTTTTGATAGGCCAGCAGGGTGCGGATGTAGTCGTTGAAGTATTCCACCCGTTCCCGGTCACCTATCTCCGCCGTAGCCTCGATAACCGGCTGGACGAAGTCCAGGGGCGCCTGGTAGTTTTCCGGCATCTCGGCGGACACGGCGAAGTAGTCCAGGTACCGCCAGTAGTCCGCGAAGCCCTGCGGCACATGGTGTTCATACCGCAGCACTCCTTCCATGCGCCCGATCAGCTTTTTCACTGCGCTGTACTCCTCCTTGCCCACCATGGTGTAGGCGGGGGCGGCAGCGCTGGTCCCGTCCACCATGGTCTGGCGGATGGTGTTGTACAGCTCCTGGCTGTACACGCCGGTGAACATCTCCGGGCTGGCCTCCTGGGAGAAGTCCTCTCGGCTCCAGTGATCCGCGCTGATGGCGTAGGTGGCGGGCGTCTGGGGCTGCTGCTCCGCCGCCTGGGCGGGGACGGTCAGCAGGGCCGCGGCCATGGTACCGGCCAGAAGCAGGGACAGGGTTTTTCTGTTTTTCATACTCGATTCCTCCGTTTCGTAATATGGTGGGGCTTTCGCAAACCGAACCATACCACAGAAGGCAGGGAAAGTCGAATACTATCGGCGGACAGTTTTCCAGGAAGGATTTATCAGGGAAGTGTTCCCAATGGCTTCTGCCGCTATCTGGCTGCGCTGCTCTCCATTTCCGCTTCCATTCCTTTCCGGCGGCTTTGCCGCCCGTCCAAGGGAAGGGAAAGAATTCAGTAATTGATAAGTCTTTATTTGTTTTCTATCTTTATTTAATTGCGTTGGATTTACCTACGTAGGTTTTTCCGGTGTTGGATAATCCGGCAACGGTTTTCCCGATGCCGGTTATTCCAGCGCCGGGGAATCAGACGGCGGCTGTGGCTGTTCGTAGATGTTGTATTCCGCTCCGCATAACCGTCCTTGACCATCTCGTTCCCTTGTCCGCACAATATACCCGGCCCGCTCCAGCTCATGAACAGCCTGACGGATGGCGTCAAGCTGCTCCCGGTTGATACAGGCCAACCCTTGCAGGGTGTAGTCCCATTCTTCCGGTAGCGAAAGGATTTGCGACAGTAGACCCTTGGCTTTCAGGGAGAGCGATTTGTCCCGCAGATGATGGTTGGACATAACTGTGTAATTTGTATTTTTCTCAACACGGAATATTGCCATTTTCGCTCCTTTCAATGTGCAAGTGGTATCCTCAACCAGATCAGGGCAGAGAATACCGCTTTTGATGAATTCGTCCAAAGCGATTTGCAATGCTGGTTACATTGCAGGCTTCTGCTCGGAAACGGTTTTTGTGAATTCACAAAAACCGATTTGGACTACTTCTGGGCGGCCAAAAGATAGATCTCTTCGCAGATCTTATCCATCAAAAAATCCAGCTTTGCCACGGTTTTGGCGTCCAGATCCTTTGCGTACCGATGGCGGGTGATCTGCCGCATGTTGGAATAGATCATGTTAACGCTGGCGTGCAAGGCATGGTTCAGCTTCGGTGAACGGCCCCTGAAATTATCTCCCCGAATCAGACAGCAAAAATAGGCTGTACTGTTTAGCCGGGTCAGCTTCATGTATTGCCGCAGACGCTGGTACTGCTCCTCCGTCATGCGGACGGAGAGGTTTCTGCTGTAATCCCGCGTGGAGCCACGAACTTTCCTGGTTTTCTTATTATGCCGCATGGAGATATCCCTTCTTTCTCACTTTATGAAGCTGTTCGTACACATCTCCCAGGAGGCAGACAGCGCGGCGAAGCTGCTCCGCTGTGCCATAGCCGCTGTTGAAATTGCGGGCAATGGCGTTGATCTCACGGCCAGCTTCATCCATGAAGCGGACAACCTCCCAAGTTTCCCTCTCGCGGTGAAGGACGGGGCGGTTGGTTTCCAACTGCCCCATCAGCCAAGCGTTGGCGGACAGATCGGCGGCTGTACTTTTTTCCTTCAGCAGCTCATAATCCTGGACGCTCATGCGGACACAGGTACGGTGTGATTGCTTGTTCGTACTCTTCACTCCCTTCTCGCTTTCGGCAGTGTTGCCGGAAGCGGTATTTTGATGATGCAGAGTAAGGTCTGGCAATGTTGCCAAACCTTACTTTTTCCGGTACAGGGAACAGTAAACCGGGTTTGGCAACATTGCCGAACCCGGTTCGTAGAACAGTGGACTTCCGGCAATCGTGCCAAAAATCCAAAAGATCGCTTCTGACAATATTGTCAAAAGCGATGGCGCTCGAAGGTACCTTCCGACAACATTGTCAAAATGTTCACTCCACACCTTTCGGCAGCATTGCCAAAAGGTTACCGCCTGCAGGCGGCATAGGGGGCAGGGGATTTCCCCTGCAAGTGGCGTTTTGACATCAAAACGCGATGCTTGCGCCCTCGCCGCCCCCGGGCGGCGAGGGTCTTGGCCCCGCCAGCGGCGGGGCTTTTCCCAAGCGGTAGGATGATTGAAATTTGGCGGGCGAAGCCCGCTGCTTTCAACAGGCTATTGTCGAACGGAACCCGTTATCTGCCCCGCCTGGGCAAGCACATCCTCCTCACCATCCTCGTCTTGCCAGACGCAGAAAGCAGCACAGTCCAGGAACCAGTTGGCCCGCAGCAGGGACAGGATGATGTCCCACATGACAGCGAAGTCATCGCCATGTCCTTTGTCCTTAAAGGTCAAAACACTGCCCTCAGACACACAGGGGAGATCGTGGACAGCAAACAGATTTTTTATGGTTTGCCGCACATTCTCCAGCGTGTAGCCCCGCCGTTCCACGGCAGTTCTGTTAAAGAGAAATTTTACTTCCATTTTGCGGTTTCTCCTGTTGTGTAGTAGCCCACATTATACTGGAACCACTTGCCCATATCCAGATGAATCGGCAGACAGTTTGATGCCGTTGCGATGCATACCGATATATGCACTGCTCGCCTAAGAAAAAAGCCCAATGTGTACACTGATACGCATTGAGCGTCTTAGAACTCCTATTTTGAGCGGCACAGTGGCCAATAGGGTGTCATACATAACACCCTATCCCGCCTTTTTACCCAGTATTTGCTGAATTCTATCCATCAAGGGTGTCGTGTTTGACACCCTGTCTTTCCCTCTCAACGCATTATTTGGCTGGGATATATTTCCGGTCAGTTGCTTGCCTCTGTGTCTACCGACCTCACTTTTTGGTGAATTCACCGGGAAGTTTGCCTTTGTGGCCTCCGCTGGCACTTGCCGTTCTACCCAATCCGGTTCCTGACAGGCAACCCTGCTCGGCGCTGTGTCGTGTTCCTTTTCTTGGCCCGCTCCCTCAAACTGAAATCATGACAGGCTTCCCCGAAAAGTATCTGATTGGACGGTCATTTACTTTTACCCCAGACACACAAACGTGCCTGGGGTACAGCGAAAAGCCTATAAATGATTTCCAATCCCTTTCGAGAAAGCCTGTTAATGATGGTACAAAAGTAAAATAATATTATCCAATTAAACCGCTGTATTTCTTAGTATAACTCTGGCAGAAGATCTTGTCAAGGCAAAATTTGTCTAAAACGGCACTTTTTCTGTTCATGACTGCTGAACTATACCCAGTACACTGCACTTTTATCTAAAGTTTTCTTTCGTTCTCTCCAATCGGGCATCAGAGTTGCCAGGAAACCATAAAAGTGTTTTGAGTGATTCGGATGGACAAAATGGCAGAATTCATGCATCACCACATATTCGATACAGTTTCTCGGTGCTTCAAGTAAACGTTTATTTAATGTAATGATTCCTTTTTTGGCTAGACATGATCCCCACCTAGTCTCCATGTTCCGAATTCGCAACGCAGGCATCGGTACTCCATATTTTTGAAATACTGGGTAGGTTTCCGAAATAATCTCGCAAAAAATGGTTTGGCACTGTTCATCCAGATATCGTGTCACCATTCTTTGCTTTTTCGCAAAATCATCAATATCTTTTACACAAAGGTGCAGATAAACTCCGTCAGAGGAAATTGTTTCTCGTACGTTCTTCTCTACTTTTAGGCGAACTCCTCTGCCCAGCAAATAGAACGTCTCACCACTGACGTACTGCTTGGGTTGAGTGGCATATTGCGCCATCTCACGAAACTTTCTTTGAATTGAGCAGATATAATTTCCTTTGCTCACTACGAAATTATCAACTTGTTCAGCCGGGATATTGGGTCTTGCAGATACATATACCTTGCAATCCTTATGAATCCGTAAATTGAGATTCTTCACTGGTTTTTCTTCCAGCATATAGCGGATTTCGCTGCCTTCATATAAGACTGTTCTTTCCTGCGTCATCGCTGTCAAAACCTCCGAAGTGCCACTGTTTTGACATTTTCAATGATTTTATCAATGGTGTCAAAAGACAGTTTTAAACCCCGTTTCTTTTCGTAAATATAGAACAAATCGTCAATATCCTGTGAAATCCGATCATGAATCGTTTTGTTGTTGGTCCAATCCACCCGGCTATGATTCGCTACAATTTTCGTGATCTCTTCCGCGATTTCCGCTGCAAAATCAGGGGAGACGGTCACTTCCTGATCCTCATTATATATTGCAAATAAAACACCGTAAAACGCCTGTGCATGTACATTGTTCTTGATCGACTCTGGGTAAGTCACAGTGCTCTTTCCAGCGTGATAATCTTCCATGATAGTACGCATTTTCGCCAGATACTCTGTCTCTGAAATCACCATTTCCTTGTACTGCTTCAGAACTTCTTTGATACGCTTGGAGAAACTGTCATAATAGGCGGGATTCTCCTGATACTTTTCGTTGATACTACGGGTGAGTTTACTGGAAATGGCATCTGCCTTTGCTCGCAGAGAACCCAGTTTCTCTAATTCCTGCTCAAAATCATCCTTGTTTAGGATGTCAATAGGACTGGTAATCTGTTTCAAACCGGCCACCGAGAGATGTGTATCCAGCAGATTTTGCATAAGAGACTCATATTCCCGGTTGTCGATAGCGTCGCAGTAACGGATCTTTACGCTACGACGCACTTTTGAGAAAAAGAGAAAGGCGTTTTGATATTTCCTTAATTCATCCTTGGGAACTGCCGCATACGCCTGTTCCGCGTTCAGTACCAGGTTCAAAGACTTGCCGAAAGCGCAGAGAAGATTATAAAAGCGCTCTCGTTTTTTATCGTCGGCAAGGAACACCTCAACTTCTTCGATATCGCGGGGATTTTTTAAGTCCGAAAACAGTTCTATCAACTGTGTATGGGATTCCCGCAGGCCGGATACAGATGACATAACATCCACCACGGCGCCCTTCAGGTCTCCGCCGTCGAAGTTCTCCAACCCTGCACCACTATATAGATCCATAGCGGTATCCAATTTTTCAATCAGTCCGCGGTAGTCTACAATCAGGCCGTAATCTTTCCCCTCATACAGACGGTTGGTACGGGCAATAGCCTGGAGCAGGCCGTGTTCCTTCAGCTCCTTGTCGATGTAGAGCACCTGACAGATAGGAGCGTCAAAGCCGGTGAGCAGTTTGCTGCAAACGATCAAAATATCAATATCCCCAGCGCAGAACCGATTTTTCATCACTTCTTCATAGGTATCCGCGTCGCCATAGCGGTCCATCATCTTATTCCAATAGGCGATGACCTTATTGTCGGTGCTTTCGTCTGCATCATTCACCCCTTCCCGCAGGTCAGGCGGGGAAATCACCACCCCAGAGGTCAAATCGCCGAACTGCTCAAAGCACTCCAGATACCGAATGGCGTCCCGCTTATAGTTGGTAGCCAGCATGGCCTTAAAGCCGGTGTTCTGATACCCTTCGATAAAGTGTTCATTGATATCCAGCGCGATTCGCCTAATACGGGCGTCGGTGGAGGTCAGACGGCGGATGCTGCTCCATTTACGGGACAGGTCATCCCTCTGCACCTCCGTGAGCCGTTTGGTGGTCTGCTTGAACCAGAGGTCAATATTTTCCTCATCCACAATCTGTTCCACAAAACGGCCTTCGTAGATCAACGGCACAATAGCGCCATCCTCCACGCCGTCCTTGATGGTGTATTTATGGATCAGTTTTCCGAACTTCACCATAGTGTTTTTTTCTTTTTTCATCAGCGGGGTGCCGGTAAAGCCAATATAGCAAGCATTTGGGAACACCGCGCGCATTTTGGTGGAAAGCAGACCGTAGTTGGAGCGGTGGCTCTCATCCACCAGCAGAAATATATCTTTGGAGAAATTTTTGTGCTCCATTTTTTCGGCGATGTTGAATTTGTTGATGATGGTAGTTACCACATCGGCTTTGCCACTATTCAGCAACTCCACCAGATTCCGCCCGCTGGACGCCCGGGCCGGATTCAAGCGGGTATGGGCAAAGGTGGCGGCAATCTGCCGGTCCAACTCCTTACGGTCCGTAACAATCACCACTTTGGGGCTGCAGTCTGATAATTCCATCAGGATATACTTTGCCAGCATCACCATAGTCAGGCTTTTCCCGCTGCCCTGGGTGTGCCAGATGACGCCGCTTTGCCGGTTGCCCTTCGCATCCGTTTGTTGAATGGTTTTGATGATCTCTTTAATGGCGAAATACTGCTGATACCGGCAGATTTTCTTCACATTGGCGTCAAAGAGGACAAAGTACCGCATTAGCTCCATCACCCGCTCTTTACTGAACAAAGAGATCAGGGTTCGATCCTGCTCAGCAGCGGTGTGGTCAGCCACATACCGGGCCAGCGCGTCCTCCAGAAAAACGGTGTTTTGTTCCTTCCACACGTTCCAAAATTTCTTCGGGGTATTTGTCGTGGCATACTTGACTGCGTTTTTGTTCGTGGCCAGCACGATTTGCGCAAATTTGAACAGCTGGGGGATATATTCCGCCTGCTGATTGCGGCACATCTGCTCCACCGCCCGCTCTGCCGGGATATGCGGGGCCTTGCACTCAATGACGGCGAAGGGAATTCCGTTGATAAACAGCACGATATCCGGCCGGGCATTGTGGAGCTTGTCTCGGCTGTCCACCGCGAATTCTTCGGTCACATGGAAGAGGTTATACTCCGGATGCTCCCAGTCAATGTATTTCAAGTTGAAGCTGAGGGTTTTCCCTTCGCCCACAGTCTCCGGGTAGCTTTTCCCCAAGAGCAGGGCGTCATAGATTTTTTCACTGGTGCGCACCAGACCATCGGTGAGGGGTTCGTCCAGATCTTCCATAGCCCGCTCAATGTTTGCGGCGGAGAACTCATTTTCCGCACCGGCGAAGGCGTAGCGGTTGAGCCGCCGTAGCTGGCCACGGAGGATATCTTTCAGCAGCACATGATAGCAGCTCCCCCGCTGCAAAGCACAGTCCTCCGGTGAAATGTAAATGTAGCCCATGGCCTGAAGCAGTTCAAGCGCTGGTTGCTGGCTGGCGTTGCGCTCTATGTATGCGTTTTTATCCATGGTGCGGCCTCCTTTTTGATCGTCTGACAGAAGTGGAAAGAGCGGGGCGGAGTGATCCGCCTCGCTTTTTTATGTATTACAACTTGATTCCCAACATTTTGCAGAATTCTACAAACGCCTCTGTTTTGTACCCAGCGAAATCAACTTGTTTCAAAGCCTCCTGTTTTTGTTGTTCGCTTAAGTCTCTGCGGCACCTGATTGCTGCTTTTGCAGTTTGCTTAGCCGATTCCAAATAATATTTTTCTTGTTCAGTCATATAATCACCCTCACGATCCCCGTCAGCAGAAGCTGCATCAGGGCTTTTTTCTTTTGTTTTTCCTGCTCCAGGGATTGCTGGAGCAATTCGATTTCTTTATCAACAACAGCAAAAATAGCGGAAATTTCTTGCTGCTCCTTCAATTCAGGGACAGATATAGGCATCGCAAAAAAATCATCATCCGTAATGCTCATTCGGTCATGGCGCGCCCCATAATTTGCTACACTCTTCATATGGCGGAACCAGCATGTCGATTTGAAATATTGTTTCATGTATGAATTATCAATGTAATCGCAATCAATCGAGAAAACAGTATACAATGGAGATATTACGCCTGTATATCCTGTTTCATTTATATTAATTGGTCCGCAAGGGGCTGTTGTTGAAATTCTCGGATTATAAACGAAATACCCATCTTTAACAACATAATATTCATCAATTCTATCTGTGTTAGCAATCTCTTTAGCAAATTGTTCTTCCTGAGGAATGATACCATGTTGTGCACTGTTTGAAAGAACCAGAGAATATTCAAAGCCGATATTTTTAAGTTTTTCTTTATGGGCAATGTTTTTTAATCTGATTGTACACCACTTCTTGGTGAAACCAGGCAATCGTGCCTTCCCTGTAAAAAGCTGCTGCATCAGATATTTTTTCTGCCGCTGCTTTTCGGCAATCAGTTTTTCTTTTAGTTCAATAACTTTGTCTTGGGGAGTAATAATTGCTAAAATTTGATTTTGTTCCTTAAATCCTGGATATTGAAGTGGCAACTTTTCAAGCGCCTCTTTTGTCAATTTATATCTTCCAGCACCTTGGCGAGTAATTGCAGAGAGCAAGGATTTATGCTGATAAGTATAGTAGAACCATCGTGTAGCGCATCTTTCTGTTCCAGTAATTATATGTGCATGATTGTTTACAGTATATTCTCCATCGACAAAAAGGGTCATAGATTTATTTCTGAACTTTAAAAAGTGGTCACCATCCTCACCAATCAATACGGCTGGTCCCTCTGACATATAAGTATCAATATATCCTTGAGCCTGGGTTGGACCATAATAGGGATATGGGCCTGCCATTTTCTTGCGCATTTCTTTGCTAATCGGCTTTCTTTTTTCATTGCAAATATTGATACAGTGTTTTAATTCGTCACACTGCCATTCCACTGGGATGATTCCGGCTAATGTTGCTTTATATCCCTCTGGCACCTTACCTAGCCAAATTTGCTCAATTCGGTTTTTGATTTCTGGCGTCACGATTATCCTCCATCTCTGCTCATCACTTGTAAATTGCGATAATCTCCACTTTTAAAACCGGTCCTTGAATTTTTATTTTTTCAAGCCCAGATGTGTTTGGATTTCCCTCCATTTGCCTGCGCATTACTCTTGGTAATCGGATAAAATCTTTAAGCGGATCAAAAATTTCCACACACTCTTTTTTACTAATGCCAACCACCTTACAAAGCATGAAAACATCTTGATCGGCATAGTCCTCAAGAGCAGAATATTCTTCCAACAAATATTTCGCATTCAGCTTTCCAGATACAGTGATATCATTATAGTCAATTATAATCGGGGTATCGGCAGATGCTTTCCCCAAGAAAGTTTCCAATGCTTCTTGTTCATTATCAGAATTTGTTTGAATCTGTCCCATCAGCATCGGCTTAAATTGATCAATTAGGTTTACTGCATCAAATTCTTCTGGAACCGAAAAACCTGTGCTGATTCTGAAAATTTTCATAGGGGGTACTGTCTGTGGATCGTAATCACTGTTTAAAACGCAATCAAAATAATCTTCCCCATCCAGTTTTTCTAATGCCAATTCAAAGCGGTCATAGTCAAAGCTAATGTCTTTTTCAAATTCCCCAGTAATACTTGTTTCCGTTGCAACACTCACCCCAAGTCCCTCTACACCAGCTGAAAGACTTTTAGCCTTCTTTTGACTCGCGGTTTTGGGCAAAACCTGATTTGTCCCCTCGATCTGTCTCTTATATGAATACAACTTGTCTGTATCAAGGTAAATAAAACTTCTAAACATAGCGCTACCTCTTTTCTTTTTTATAGTCCTAACTCTTCCAAATACTTCGCCATCTGCGCCTGAACCTGTGCCAGTTCCGCCTCAATATTAGCGATGTTCTGCTTTACCTCATCAATATCCACCAGTTCCTCCTCCTCAAAGGTATCCACATACCGGGGAATATTCAGGTTGAAGTCGTTCTCCTTGATCTCATCAAAAGAGGCCACATGGCTATATTTGTCCACCGTTTTCCTGGCCTCATAGGTGCTGACGATCCGGGCAATATCACTATCCCGGAGGATATTCTGGTTTTTCCCTTTCTCGAAGTTCCCATCACCCGAAGCATCAATGAACAGTACATCCCGCCGGGCGCGGTTCTTCTTGAATACCAGGATACAAGCGGGTATCCCGGTACCATAGAACAGGTTCGCTGGCAGGCCAATCACAGCGTCCAAAAGATTCATCTCCACAAGCTGGCGGCGGATTTTTCCTTCACTGGCTCCGCGAAACAGCACGCCGTGGGGGAGCACTACCGCCATCCGACCATTTTCCGCATCCAGGCTGGAAAGCATGTGCAATACAAAAGCATAGTCGCCCTTGGAAGTGGGCGGCACACCCCAGTCGAAGCGGTGATAGGGGTCCAGTTCGGCGGACATTTTCTTCTTGCCCTTGCTGTCTAACTCCGCCTCTGAGAGGAAACCACTGTCCCATTTGTCCAAACTGAATGGAGGGTTTGACACCACCACTTGGAATTTCATCAGGGCATCGCTCTCAATATTTTGCGGGTTGGAGAGAGTATCACCCTGCCAGATTCGGGCGTCATCCACGCTGTGCAAAAACATATTCATAGTACACAGTGCCCAGGTTTGCTGGTTCTTTTCCTGACCGTAGATAGCCGCTTTTCCGCTATGCACCTTCTTATATGCTTTCAGCAGCAGGCCGCCGCTGCCGCAGGTGGGATCGTAGATGCGGTCATTTTCCTGGGGATGTACTAGAGAGACCACCAGCTCGGAAACCTGGCTGGGTGTGAAGAATTCTCCTCCCTTCTTTCCGGCGTCTGAAGCAAACATGGCGATCATGTACTCGTAGGCATCGCCAATGATATCGGAAGAACCCAGTTGGCTAGGGCGCAAGTCAAGGGCGTTGAAGTCCTCCAGCAAGTTCCGCAGGGTTGCGTTTTTCTCCTTGGGGTCACCAAAATCTACCTGTGAGTTGAAGTCGATAGCCCGGAATACATTGCGTAGTTTTCCGCTGTTGTGTTCCTCAATGTGGTTCAGTGCCACATTAATTTTCTGGCCAATTTCTGCATCGTTCCGGTTAGCGTAAAGGAAGTCAAATGTGGACTGTTCGTCCATTGCAAAGCGTTCCCGGCTCATAGCACGTTCCACCCGGCGAATATCACCGTCATACTGCTTGACATACTCTTCGCGTCTCTCCTTGGAAACATCGCTGAGGTATTTCACAAACAGCATAGAAAGGATATAGTCTTTATAACGGGAGCTGTCGATTTTACCGCGGAAACTGTCACAGGCGTTCCACAGGACTTGCTCAATATCTTTTCTGGTCGTCATGGCGTTTTTTCCCCTATCATACTTTTTTGTATGTGGTCTATCACAGCGGCGTAATATTTTTCTTTTTCCTCGGCCAATTTTTTTAATAATCGGCTTTCCTGCTTTGCCAGTAGATTCAACTGCGATATTTTTTCTTGATCCATAAGGGGAAGGGGCAATACTTCCAGATCAGCAAAAAAAGTAGGCCTTACAGCACTGAGCATATTGCTGGAACTGCTTTCGTAGATTCTTTTCTTGATGTCCGGCGTGTTCAAAAGCCAGAGAAGGTATTCGGGTAGCAAGTAATTTCGATTTGAACGAATAATCGCAAAGTTAGATGAAACTACTATTCCTTCCACATCCGAATCAATCAGGATTGCAGTATAAGGGATACTAAGCCGGATGATAATATCTCCCTGCTGTGTTAAGTACTCCCGACTGAGCGGCTCGATTGCGTGGAACACTTCTAAGTCATCAGATAGAATATACCCATCTGGATGAATGGCTCGTAGATTCAACAGTGGGTAGCAATATGGTGATCGTTTCCGAGAGAGTTTTCTTGATAAGACTAATCCGCTTCTAACGAAAGCAATGTTTCCAAGAGTCATTGTTCACCTCTATATTGTCATGGGGCGCAAATAACATATCGGCTTAAAACCTTCCTACTGCAAATTTCATTCCCTATTATAACCAGTCCTTTCCTCCTTGTCAATATGTTATGAGAGAAAAATAACAGAACGGTGCGCAAATTCTTTCTGCCTAAAATTATTGGGACACCCCATAAAGAAGTGTCCCAATAATTAGATAGTGCTCTTTTCAATGATCTGAACGGCCATTTTGTTGTTGTCCTTATGCGGAGTAGCCCTTGCCCACGCAAGGATTTATGACCGCATACTGGAACGGTGTGCGCCGGTTCTCTTTTCTGGTAAGAATTTCCGGGAAGAAAGAGCCAGGGCGACCAAAGCGGCGGCGAAGGAGATTGTGAGGAAGGATAACAAAGTTTGATTGCATGAAAAGGAGGATTTATGGACAGCGAGAAAATCACAGAGGACACTACCACCACAGCACCGGTTAAGGACGCTCCCGCACTGGTGAAGAAGATTGGCCGGACGACCTACATTGTGCGGGTTCACTTTAGCAAGACCAGCAAGGAAACCATGAGTGACAAAATCAAGCGTATGCTGAAAAATGAGATACGGCAGATGTGAAAAAGCGATAACGGAAACAGGCCGGGATTCAGAAATGCGCTGGCTCCCGGCTTGTAAAATCAGGAGGTTTATGGTAGTATGAAGATACAAAAACAGAAGGGAAAGCAGGTGGGAAAATTGACAGTGACGGAACAGATAGACCAGAAACATCAGGAAGATTTACAGAGACTAAGAGGCTTTCGCCTGCTTGATGATGATTTCCTCACCAAGTGTTTTGAGGGAGATACGGCAAGCATAGAACTGGTATTGCGGATTGTACTGGAAAAACCGGATTTAAAGGTGCTGGACGTCCGCACCCAGGTATTTGTGGAGAATTTGTTGAATCGTTCAGTAAGGTTTGATATTCTTGCTACTGACAGTACTGGCGCTAAAATAAATGTTGAAATCCAACGAGCCGATAAAGGAGCCGGGAGAAAAAGAGCAAGGTATAATTCCAGCATGATGGACGCAACTCTTTTGAAGAAAGGTGATGATTTTGACAATCTCCCAGAAACATGGGTAGTGTTCATCACGGAAAATGATGTGATAGGAAAAGGGCTGCCGCTCTATCCGGTTGAGCGCTGCTTTTTAGGAACCGGAGAAAGATTTGAGGACGGTTCACATATACTGTATGTAAACGGCGCTTATCGTGGAGATACACCAATCGGAAAACTCATGCATGATTTTTCATGTACTAATGCGGCAGATATGTATTATACGACACTGGCAGACAGAGTTCGTTTTTTCAAGGAAAGTAAGGAGGGCATTTTAATCATGTGCAAAGTCATGGAGGATATGAGAAAAGAATCTTTACAAGAGGGCATAAAAGAAGGGGCAATAAATACTGCTAAAAGAATGTTGACAGATGGAATATTGACACTTGAAAAAATTGCGGAATATGCAGGACTTCCTCTTGACGAAGTAAAAAAATTGAAAGCAGAGCGGACAGCATAAAACAAAACCGTAGGCCGGGAATCTAAAAACAGGTTCCCGGCCTTATTTTTT
>CAJUQN010000016.1 GCA_910588625.1 uncultured Oscillospiraceae bacterium | reverse complement strand
TGGTGCTTTCACCGCTTCCCTTTTTCGTTTGCCAATGAAAATTTTACACTAACAATAAAAAAGTTGGCATTACTTGGCGGTGGCCTCGTCCCGCAAAGCCTTCAGTTCCTCTCCGTCAAAATGGTACACTTTGTCGCAGAACTGGCAGGTCAGCTCCGCGCCGCCCTGGTCCTCAATCAGAGATGTCAATTCGTCTTTCCCCAAGCTGATGAGCGCCCTGCCCACCCGCTCCCGGGTGCAGTAGCAGCGGTACTCGATGGGGGCGCTCTCCAGCACCTCCAGCTCGAACTCCTCCAGCACCTCCCGCAGCAGGCCCAGAGGGTCCATCCCCGCGTCCAGACGCCCGCTGACGGCTCCCAGCTTGGCAACGCCCCGCTCCACAGCGGAAATCACCTCGTCGTCCGCCCCCGGCAGCAGCTGGATGAGATACCCCCCCGCCGCCTGGACGGTCTGGTCCGGCGCAATGAGCACACCCAAGGCACAGGCGGTGGGCGCCTGCTCACTTTCCACAAAATAGGCCGCCACGTCCTCCGCGATCTCGCCGCCCACCAGCTGAACAGACCCAATATAGGGTTCTTTCAATCCCAGGTCCCGGATGACGGTCAGCTCTCCGTCCGCGCCCACGGCGGCGCCCACGTCCAGCTTACCCTTGGCCTTTCGAGGCACGTCCACGGCGGGGCTCTGTACATACCCCCGCACATTGCCGCGGCTGTCCGATACGGCGGTCAGCAACCCCAGCGGCCCGCCGCCCTTGACTCGCAGCGTTACGGCTCCATCCTCTTCTTTCATGGCAGCGCCCATCATGGACGCGGCCATCAGCAGCCGGCCCAGCGCCGCCGCGGCCACCGGCCAGCAATCGTGAATATCCCGGGCCCGCTCCACCGCATCCCGGGCAGAGATGGCCATGGCTTTGATGGGGGCGTCCTTGGCAATGACGCGAACGATTTGATCCATTGTTACTGCTCCTTTCTCGCGGCGAAAAAGACCCGTTCCGCCCCTTCCTTGGGGGTAGTCATAACTTTATCGCCGTATTGCTTGATATACCGGAACTGGGCCTCAGCCAGGAAACGCTCCAGCTCGTCAGTTGTATATGCGTATTCCTCGTGGTACTCGCCACACCGGCTCCAGCTTCCGTTTTCCTGCTCAATGAACAGGTCCAGGCCGTAGGCACACACCCGGCGGCGGGGGTAATAGTCCGCTCGCCAAACACAGTAGAGCCCCTCGTCTTCATCCAAATAGGTCTGGCCATCCGCTTTCTCAAAGGCGGCGGGCGTCTTTACATCGAAAAGGAGCAGCCCTCCGGGAACCAATACCTTATACACCCGCTGGAAGGTGCGCCGCAGATCAGAGGGGCGGGTGATATAATTCATGCTGTCCAGACAGCAGATGACGGTGTCCGCCTGTCCCGGCAGGGTGAGCAGAGACATATCCTGATGCAGCAGTGTCACATCCAGCCCCCGGCATTTCTGTTCGGCAACAGTAAGCATATCCACAGACAAATCGACGCCAGTCACAGAATAGCCCCGCTCTGCCAGCAGCTTGGTCAGGCTCCCGGTGCCGCAGCCCAGCTCCACCACTGAGTGGACGGGCTGCTTCAGCCTGCGAAAGTGCCGCTCCACATAGTCTGCCCACTTTTCATAGTTCACATCGACCGTGAGCCGGTCGTAGCTTTGAACCATCACGGTATAGGGATTGCCGACCTCTTCCAGCCCCGCAGCAAAGGAGTTTCTCATTTCTTCAACCTCGGAAGCACCGTTTTATAGCCGTCTGAGCCATATTGCAGAGCCCGGTTTACCCGGCTGATGGTGGCGCTGGACGCTCCGGTTTGCTGGAGGATGTCATTGTAGATGAAGCCTTGATCCAAAAGCTGGGCCACCTCCAACCGCTGGGCCATGGCCTTGAGCTCCGCCACGGTGCACAGGTCCTGAAAAAAGGCGCGGCACTCCTCCACATCCTTCAGGGACAGGATGGCTTCAAACAGCAGGGCATCCCGGTCCGGCATTTCTTTTTGCATGACGCATCCTCCCGTAAAAAGCGTTATATTATATCTTAAGTTATCATTTTAGCACGCCGCTTTATGGAAGTAAAGACAAAATCGGAAAAAGCTATTGCAGATCGGGGCGTTCTTTATTATAATAAAGCCGTTGGGCCAAGAGGACGGCCCGCGCAAGCCGGATAAGGCAGACCAAACTGGCTGCGAATCCCGGTGAGCGGAGGTGTTTTATGGTAAAAGCAATTGTAGGGGCCAACTGGGGCGACGAGGGCAAGGGCAAAATCACGGATCTGCTGGCCGAGACGTCGGATGTGGTGGTGCGCTTCCAGGGCGGGGCCAACGCGGGCCACACCATCATCAACGATTATGGGCGGTTCGCGCTGCACATACTGCCGTCGGGCATTTTCTACCCCCACATCACCAACGTGGTTGGCAACGGCGTGGCGCTGGACGCGGCCAAGCTGGTGGCAGAGCTGAAAGACATCACCGGCCAGGGCGTGCCAGCCCCTAACCTGATCGTGTCAGAGCGGGCTCAGCTATTGATGCCCTATCATGTACTCCAGGACGGATATGAGGAGGAACGGCTGGGAGGCAAGGCCTTCGGCTCCACCAAGAGCGGCATCGCGCCCTTCTATTCCGATAAGTACGCCAAGACGGGCATTCAGGTCTGCGACCTGTTCGACGAGGACCGTCTGTGGGACCGCCTCAGCCGGGCGGTGGAGCTGAAAAATGTGCTGTTTGAGCACCTGTACCACAAACCTGCGCTGGACATCAAGGCGCTGTACGACCAGCTTTTGGGCTACCGGGAGATGCTGCGGCCCTACGTAGGCGACGCGGTGAGCTTTCTCCATAACGCGCTGGCTCAAGACAAAACCGTGCTGCTGGAGGGTCAGCTGGGGTCCATGAAGGACCCGGATCTGGGCATTTTCCCCATGACCACCTCCTCCCATACCCTGGCGGGGTATGGTTGTGTGGGCGCTCCGGTGCCCCCCGCCGCCGTGAAAGACGTGATCTGTGTGACCAAGGCGTATTCCTCCAGCGTAGGGTCCAACACCGAGCCCTTTGTCAGCGAGCTGCTGGGGGCGGAGGGAGACGAGCTGCGCCGCCGCGGCGGCGACAAGGGCGAGTTCGGCGCAACCACGGGCCGGCCCCGCCGTGTAGGCTGGTTTGACACCGTAGCCACGAAATATGGTTGTATGGTCCAGGGGGCCACCCAGGTTGCGCTAACCTGCCTGGATGTGCTGGGCTATCTGGACGAGATCAAGGTGTGCGTAGGCTACGAGATCGACGGGGAAGTGACGGATCAATTCCCCACCACGCCCAGGCTGATGAAGGCAAAGCCGGTGTTTGAGACGCTGCCCGGCTGGAAGAGCGACATCCGCGGTATCACGGATTATGACGCGCTCCCCGCCGGCGCCAAGAGCTACGTGGAGTTCCTGGAGAAGCGCATCGGTGTTCCGGTCAAAATCGTGTCCACCGGCCCCGAGCGCCACGAGACCACATTCCGCAAGTAAGTGAAAGACATCGCTCCATGTCAACGGGGCGGTGTCTTTCTCGTCAATTGGGGATTGATTTTGGTGTCAAGACAGCTTATAATGAGAGGCACTATGATGTTAGGAGGTATTCTCCAATGAAGCACGATATCAACTATACTATGCTCACCGATTTTTACGAGATCACCATGGGCAACGGCTACTTCCAAACCGGCCTGAAGGGCCGTATCTGCTACTTTGATGTGTTCTTCCGCAATGTCCCTGATGGCGGCGGCTTCGCCATCGCGGCGGGCTTGGAGCAGGTCATCCGTTATATCCAGAACCTGCACTTTGACGAAGAGGATGTCGAATACCTGCGGAGCAAAAACTGCTTTGCCCCCGAATTTCTGGACTACCTGAAGGGTTTCCGCTTCACTGGCGATATCTGGGCCGTGCCCGAGGGCACCCCCATCTTCCCCCGGGAGCCCATCCTGACCGTCCGCGCCCCGGCAATCGAGGCCCAGTTTGTGGAAACCTACCTGCTCCTGGCCCTCAACCACCAGTCCCTCATCGCCACCAAGTCCAACCGCATTGTCCGCGCCGCTGAGGGCCGTCCCGTGTCCGAGTTCGGCTCCCGCCGGGCCCAGGGCTCCGACGGCGCCGTGCTGGGCGCCCGGGCCAGCTATATCGCCGGAGCCAGCGGCACCGCCTGCGCCATGGCCGACGAGCGCTACGGCACCCCTGCCACCGGCACCATGGCCCACTCCTGGGTCCAGATGTTCCCCGACGAGTACACCGCCTTTAAGACCTATTGCCAGGTCTATCCCCAGGCCGCCACCCTCCTGGTGGACACCTACAACGTCCTCCACTCCGGCGTGCCCAACGCCATCAAGGTGTTCCGGGAGCTTGGAATCACCTCTGGCGGCATCCGCATCGACTCCGGCGACCTGACCTACCTGTCCAAGCAGGCGCGGAAAATGCTGGACAATGCCGGTCTGCCCGGCATCAAGATCATCGCCTCCAACTCCCTGGACGAGTATATCATCCGGGACCTCATCACCCAGGGGGCCCGCATTGACGCCTTCGGTGTGGGCGAGCGGCTCATCACCTCCAAGAGTGAGCCGGTGTTCGGCGGCGTCTACAAGCTGGCCGCTATTGAGGAGGCGGACGGCACTGTCACTCCCAAGATCAAGATCAGTGAAAACGCCGGGAAGGTAACCATCCCCCACTTTAAAAAGGTGTACCGTCTCTTTGAGAACGCCACTGGCAAGG
Source organism: uncultured Oscillospiraceae bacterium (assembly GCA_910588625.1). Classification (GTDB taxonomy): domain Bacteria; phylum Bacillota; class Clostridia; order Oscillospirales; family Oscillospiraceae; genus Enterenecus. Next base: position 45,484 of record CAJUQN010000016.1, on the reverse strand, counting down.
CCATCGCGGATTATATCTGCGTCCATGACGAACAGCCCGATTTCACCCAGCCCCTGGAGCTGTTCGACCCTGAGGCCACCTGGAAGCGCAAGACTGTGGCGGACTTCACCGTCCGGCCCCTGCTGGCGCCCATTTTTCAGGGCGGTAAACTGGTTTATAGCATCCCCACCATCCAGGAATCCCGGTCCCACTGCCAGCGGGAGGTGGACAGCTTGTGGGACGAGGTGAAGCGGTTCGAGTACCCGCATAATTACTATGTGGACCTGTCCCAGAAGCTGTGGGACGTGCGGGCGCGGCTGCTGGCGGAGAAACATTGATGAAACGGGCCGCAGGCAGTTGCCGCGGCCCCGTTTTGTATTCTTTCCTCTGCAACAAGGAGGCCGTTTTTGTCTGATCCGAAGTATTTACCGCATAAGGGATTTCAGGCCGCTGGTGTATTCGCCTCAAGGCAATTCATCTTGAAACCAAGGCTTTGTGAATGTGCACAAAAATATCTGGACAACAGCTGGCAGATATGGTATATTTAGGGGGAAACCACTCCCCACGGCGGAGAAAAGGAGGAAAGATGATGGAACCCAAGTTTTTTAAAATTCCTGTCAGCGTCGGCAGCGTCTCTCTGCGGGTGGCTAAGGGCCACTTCGCCACCAGAAACAGCCACACCAACTACTTCATCGACGTGACCGAGCAGCAGTCCTGTCTCCGGGAGGCAGAGGCCGTGGCCAGGCAGCTGGCCCAGCAGGATCTGACCCGCAACACAATGGTGGACACCATCCTGTGCCTGGACGGAACCCGGGTTATCGGCACCTGCCTGGCTCAGGAGCTCACCCAGGGCGGCAACCGCTCGATCAACGCCGGAAAAGAAATTTACCTGCTCCGGGAGAATCTGAGCCGCGATGGAAAGTTCATTTTCCGAGACAACGCCCGGTTTATGCTGGACGGGAAAAATGTACTGCTTCTGCTCGCCTCCGTCACCACCGGCAGCACCGTCCGCAAGGGAATACGCTGTGTCCAGTACTATAAGGGGAACGTTGCGGGGGTTGCCTCCATCTACAGCCATGTGAAGGAGGTAGATGGAATACCGGTGGCGTCCCTGTTCAATACCAACGACCTTCCCGGCTATGTCAGCCACCGCCCCGACGAGTGCCCCTTCTGCAAGCTGGGGCAGCCTCTGGACGCCGTGGTTGACAAGTACGGCTACGCCGCGCTGTAAAAGCCAATCGAACTGAAAAAACGCCGCTCCCCGGCATTGAGCAAACGCAGATGACGGGTGAGAGGCGTTTTTTATTTCAGCTGGTTTGAGAAACTGCCGCAGCGATGGTATCTTCGGGATAAATTTAGGATGAACTCCTCCATCAACAGGCTGTCCGATTTGCCGTACGGCTGGATGCCGCGCTGTCTGACGGCTATTGACACCCAAAGAAGGAGAATAGTATAATATAAATACAGCAGCCGCCACATTGGCTGCCGCAGAGCTGACAGGCATTTTTCGTTGGAGCCGTATATCCATCCAAAACGCCGAAATGGAGACTGTCAATGAAAGAAACGACGGATAAGCAGAAAAAGCGGAGAGGATTACCCCTGCTCTTTTCCATTATCATCATTTTTTGCATTTTTGGGACGATCGTATTCGCTGTGTCCCGCAGAACCACCAGGGAGATGTCCGAAGCCGCCATCCAGAACCTGAGTGAAAGCCTGGACTTGATCCAAAGCACCATTGAGGCGATTCTGCGCAGCGAGGCGGAATTCCAGGCCCTGATTGCCCAGGAGATCGCCCGTGTGGAAGACCCGGAGGAATATATCCGCGCCTACGAGAAAAATCAAACAATGTCAAAGCTGTCGCTGATTCTGTCCGGGAAGACGGAAGGGGTCTCCAACACTGGGGAGCGGTTCACCGAGGAGGGTCTGGATTTTTCCGCGGGGGAAACGATTCTCGGCCTGCCGGTCTCCCAGTCCTATCTGAATTATATGGGGACCTGGTCCTATACCATAAAATGTCCCATCCAGCGGGACGGGCGGAAAATCGGTACCCTTTACGCCGAGTACGTCTACGATGCCATCGACCGGTCCCTGCCGGACGGGTTTTACAACAAGCAGGCGTCGCTGTATATCATGGACGCGGACAGCCAGCGGTTTGTCCTGAAGCCCAAGGGGATGGGGCAGCGCAGCGCGGGGCATTTGAACCTGACGGATTTCTATCGGGCGAACAATATTCAGGACCCGGAAATCCAAGCCGAAGTGGAGGAGTGTTTGGACACCGGGCGGAACAGCCTGTTTTACCACGACATCCGGGAGGTTCGGGCCCTTAACTATATGTGGTCAGTGAACGGCGGAACGATTTTCCTGGTGGGCTATGTGCCGGTGGAGGCCATCCAGCAGGAGGGGCGCACCGTCAGCCAGAACATCATGATCGTCGTCGCCTCTCTGCTGGCGGCGTTCTTCCTGTGCATCGCCCTGTATTACCTGAACTGGAGGCAGCAGGACAAGCTGCGCCGGGAGCAGGAAGAGGAGCGGAGGCTCCACAGCCAGCAGCTGGCCGAGGCCCTGCACGCCGCGCAGATCGCCAGCCAGTCAAAGACCATGTTCCTGTCCAATATGTCCCATGACATCCGCACCCCCATGAACGCCGTGCTGGGCTTTACCACCCTTCTGGCCAGGGACGCGGAGAATCCAGCCAAGGTGCGCGAATACACCCAAAAGATCACGGCCTCCGGGCAGCACTTGCTCAGCCTCATCAACGACATTCTGGACGTGTCCAAGATTGAGAGCGGGAAGGTGGTGCTCAATCTGGAGAAGTTCGCCCTCAACGACGTGATCTCCTCCGTGGAGGCCATCATCCAGCCCATGGCCAGGGCCAAGGGACAGGACTTCCATCTGGAGGTGACGGGAATCCGGCACGAGTATCTGGTGGGGGATGCCACCCGCATCGACCAGATTCTGATTAACCTGCTGTCCAACGCGGTGAAATACACGCCGGAGGGCGGTCGGATCTGGCTGCGTATCATCGGACTTAAGCAGCGCTCCGGCCAGTATGAGCACATCCGCATCGAGGTGGAGGACAACGGCTACGGCATGACGCCGGAGTACCTGGAGACCATCTTCGACGCCTTCACCCGGGCGGAGAACAGCACCACCAATAAGGTGCAGGGCACCGGCTTGGGCATGGCCATCACCAAGAGCATTGTGGAGCTGATGGGCGGAACCATCGAGGTGTTCAGCGAGGTGGACCAGGGCTCCCTGTTCCGGGTGGAGCTGGAGCTGCGCATTCTGGAGGAGGAGGCGGACCGGCAGTTCTGGGCCCAGCGGGGCGTCTCCCGCATCCTGGCGGCGGCGAAAGACCAGGAGAGCCGGGAGAGCATGGCGGCCCTCATGCAGGGCACGGGGGTCCGTCTGGACGCCTGCCCCACAGTGGAACAGGCGCTGGAGGCGTTGCACGGCGGGGACTGCCAGCTGGCCCTGCTGGACTGGGAGGATTTCGGCCTCCAGGGGGCCGGAGCGCTGCGGAAGGCCCTTCCGGAATCCGTGCCCATCCTGATCCTGGCGGAACTGGACGCGGAGGGGATAGCGGAGGCGCTCCAGCTCAGCCGCACGGATATACTCACCAAGCCGTTCTTTGTCTCCGCCCTCCGGGCAAAGGCCGGGGAGCTGTGGGACGGCGCAGACGGGACCGTCGGGCCGGAACCGGAGGAGGACGGCGGTCTGGCCAAGCTGCGTTTCCTGGCTGCGGAGGACAACGAGATCAATGCGGAAATTCTAACGGAGCTTTTGGAGCTGGAGGGGGCCTCCTGTGAGATCGCCGCCAACGGACAGCTGGCGGTGGAACGCTTCCAGAATTCGGCGCCGGGCGAGTTCGACGCCATCCTGATGGACGTCCAGATGCCGGTGATGGGCGGCCACGAGGCGGCTCGGGCCATCCGGGCCCTGGACCGGGAGGACGCGGGGCGCATCCCCATCATCGCCATGACAGCCAACGCCTTCGCCGAGGATGAAAAGGCCGCGCTGAGCGCCGGCATGGACGCCCACGTATCCAAGCCCTTGAGCATGGAGCTTTTGAAACAGGCGATCAGGCAATGCAGAAAACGGGGGGAGACGAAATGAATAGGGCAAAAAGGCACAGATGGCTCTCCATCTGCCTGGCGGCGCTGGCGGTGCTGTCGCTGGCCTCCTGCGGCGGAGGGAACTCGAAAAACCTGGTTCCCCGGGAGGAGGAGGAAAAACGGACAGTCAACCTGTTCAGCCCCATGGAAAAAATTTACCCAGACGCAGAGAACGTGGCGCGGACCGCGTCGGACCTGACGGTGGCCATGGCGGAGGAGGCGCTGGGCATGACCATGGTGTACCGGACCTATACGGCGGAGAATTATCAGGACAAGACCTACGACGAGGTTTGCCTGGACCGGGCCCGGAACAATATGGACGACCTGTACCTGCTCAACCCGGACACCATCCTGGCTCTGGGGGCGGAGGGCAGACTGGAGGACCTTTCGGGGCTGGACAGCGCCAAAAACCTGCGGGAAATCATCCTCACCGCCAACACGGTGGACGGGAAGCTGGTGGCCATCCCTCAGGAGGTGGTGGCCTATGGCCTGTTCGTCAACAAGGACCTGTTTGACCAGTACAAGCTGGACCTGCCGGAGACGCCGGAGGAGTTTTTGGAGTGCTGCCGGGTGTTCCAGGAGAACGGTATCGGCACGCCCGTCGGCGCCAACCGCTGGTGGCTGGAGACCTTTGTCTTGGCCCAGGCCTACGCCGATTTGTACAACGGCGGAAATACCCAGGCGGAGATTAAGGCCCTTAACAGCGGGGAGGCCAGGTACAGCGACTATATGCGCCCAGGCTTTGAGTTCCTCCAGACGCTCATCGACCGGGGCTATATCGACGCAGAAAAGGCTCTGGCCAGCGAGGCCATCGAGGCGGAGGGCCCCGACTTTCTGGCAGGGAAAACCCCCATTGTCATGGCCTACTGGGGCGCGGCCAACACGGAGACCGCCTACGGCAAAACGGATTTTAACATGGAGGTCATCGGTTTCCCAAGCAGCCGGGGGCAGATGCCGGTGATGCCTATGACCGGGTGGGCCGTGTGCTCCGGCGGGGAGCACGCCCAGGACGCCATGAAGATGCTGGATGCTATCACCTCCGATGAGGCGCTCCAGCTCTATTCGGAGACCAACCAGGTGATCTCACCGTCCAAGAATGTAAAGGTGGAGTGCGTACCCGCCCTGAAGCCGCTTAACGACAGAATCGAGGAGGGGGTTTATGTGCTGGGCTCCAACGCGGGGATGAACGTGGAGCAGTGGGGAAATACCTGCCGGATCGTGCGGCTGCTGCTGGGCGGCGCAACCGTGGACGAGTGCATGGCCGCCTTTGACGAGCTCCAGGACGCGGCGCTGAACAACCCATAATCGGAACGGCTTTTTCACTTGCCGGGGTATTTGGGGCAATCCGTTTTGCATGGTCCCCAATGCCCCGGCCGCGCTCTTTTGACTGTCCCGGTCCGGCGCATTCATATTGACACAGGGGCGGATTTCCCGTATAATGACTCGATAGGATATATAAGGAGGCGGCAGAATGAAGCAGTTTTTCGGTATGAGCCAGCGGGGGAACCTGGACGAGGCGTTACAGGGCCTTTACCGTCCGCAGTTTATTATGCTGATGTCCAACAGCGGCCAGTTTGAGGACCATGTGGCGGCGTTGGAAAAGCGTTTTCCCGGGGTGCCCAGCATCGGATGTATTGGAATGAGCTATCAGACCTGCGTGGTGGAAAACGGCGTGGGTATCATCGCCTTTTCCGACGGGGTGTCCGCCGTCTCCAATGTGCTGGAGCAGGTGTCCACCATGCCCATCAAATACATACAGCGCCTGGAGAAGGACTTGCAGTCACTGGGCGGGTCCGACCGGGATACCGTGTGCATCGACTTCTGCTCCGGCAACGACGCCTGCGTGCTCACCACCATCAACACCGCTTTGCGCAAGCGGGGCATCTCCCTGGTGGGGGGCACCGGCGACCAAGGAAAGGTGTCCGCCAACGGCCGGGTTTACGAAGACGCGGTGGCCTACGCCCTGGTGCGCAACCAGAATGGACGGGTCAAGACCTATAAGGAGAACATCTACCACCAGATGGGAGACTATCGCTTTGTCGCCGCCAACACAGACCGGGCCAACTACATCCTGGGAACGCTGAACGGCAAGAGCGCCAAGCAGGTTTATAAGGACATCCTCCACGTCACCGACGAGGAAATCCTCACCCGGACCTTCCAAAACCCCTTCGGAAAGCTGAACGGGGACGACACCTGTATCATCTCCATCAAGGAGGTCCAGGGCAGCGCCCTGGCCTGCTTCCGGCAGGTGAACGACTCCGACGTGCTTATTCTGCTGGAACTGGGGGACTACCGGGCCGTTGTGCAGAACACCATCCGCCAGATCTGCCGGGACTTCCCCCGACGGTCCGCCATTTTCTCGGTGAACTGCCTGTTCCGGTACAAGCTGTTCTCCGAACAGGGCTATATGCAGGACTATTTGCGGGACATGGCGGCACTGGGCAGCCATGCCGGGCTTGTGGGGTATGGCGAGCACTACAACAACCGCTTTGTCAACCAGTCTATGACCTGCGTCGTATTTGAATAAAGGAGGGGCAGCCATGTTTTTGGGAAAAAAGAGCCGGAAGCCCGACCAGGTTCAGGAGAAAAAAAGCCTTTACCCGGTGCTGCATATGGTAGGCAGCCTGAAGGAATACCAGAAGGAGCTGGTCAGGAACGAGGTTGCCTCCCTTGGGGAATTGAACCTGATCGGCACCTCCTTTACCGGCGTGCTGAGGGAGGGGGAACTGTTCCAGGCGAAGCTTCAGGATCTGGGAGAATCCTTTTCCAACATCAATGAGACGGCAGAGCAATTCACCCAGGTGCGGGGAGAGATCGGGCAGGCGGTGTCCGAGGCCAGAGGGCAGATGGCGGATCTGGAGCAGATCTCTGCCCAAGTGCAGCAGTCCTACGACACTATGGCGGAAACCTTTTCCCAGCTGGAGGCGGCCATCCGGGGCATCCAGCAGTCCATGGGCAAGATCGTGTCCATCGCGGAGCAGACCAACCTTTTGGCTATCAACGCCTCCATCGAGGCAGCCAGGGCCGGGGCTGAGGGCCGCAGCTTCGCGGTGGTGGCTGCCCAGGTCAAGCAGCTGGCGGAGGAGATTAAGTCGCTGGCAGGCGAGGTGGACAGCGGCGTGACCGAGGTAGAGGGTCGGGCCAACGAGCTGAGCGAGAGCATCTCCGCCTCCCAGCAGACCCTGGGCCAGAACGCCGGCATCGTGGCCCAGACGGAGGGAAGCTTTGAGAAGATCACCTCGGCAGCGGAGGGCGCGGTAACCGTGCAGGCCGGGATTTCCGGCGTCATCCAGGTGTCCCAGCAGGAGTTGCAGAGCTTGCAGCAGTTTTTTGAGAAGATCAACGGGCAGTATCAGGAGGTCGTCAAGCACATTGAGTCCGCCAGCAATCTGGGCACCACGAAAAGCGCCATGTTTGAGGATATCGACAACATGATCTCCCAGATCCCGCCCCTTGTGGGCGAGTTTGAGGCCGGGACCTGAGCAGTTTGAGGCGCGGGACCATATTAGCGAACATCTTACCCTGTTTACAGTCATTGCGGCGGCTTCAAATTTTTTTGAAGCCGCCGCAGCATTTTTTCCTTTCCAATCTGTATATGGTGCCGCCGGCGGTCGGGGAGGCTGCCTCCCTCCAAGAGCCGTCCGCGATGGCAGTAATGCGGAGGTGGGATTTGTCCTGCCTGTTGAGCCGGAGAAGACCACATACTGCTCTGATTGGAGCGGGTTGGCCCAGATCCAGTACAGCGGCCAGGGGCAGACCGCCACATATAATATTCCCGAACTTTTTGGCGTAACGGTGTCTGTGCTTGCGCCGGATGGAGATTCCTGCTATAATTAGAATTGTAATTCTTAGAAATCTGTGCACTTTGCCCCTTAATAATGATCTGGCGCCGATGCCGTTTCCAAGCTGATGGGCGCAGCGCGAAAGAGGAGTGACAGAAAGGAGAGACGGCTTCATGTTTAAAAAATATATCGATTCTTGCCTGTCCGGTGAGGCTCTGCTAGGGGGTATCCACGACTATATTGAATACTGGCACAACAATGAGACAGGTACAGAGCTCCATGAATTTTCAGGCATGACCGCTTACGAATATGGCCAATGGCTGAAATCCGGGAAAGACGTCGTCCTGCGTGATATCATGGAGGCTCGTAATGAGGGAATTTCATATGAAGAATATCGTTTTATGTGGGAAAGATTCGCCAAATGCTGAATCACTAATGTTCGGTCTAAAAATTTTGGCGTTGTTTCAAGGGCAAACAAAAAGAAAGCGAATTTTATTTTGGACGAAAAGTAGGGCCGGGAATTCTAACCCGGCCCTACTTTTATCTTCGTGTGAGTCATTTTCGCTCCTTTTTCTGGGCGGTGTCCTTCCGAGATGGCAGGGACATGGCGTTCATCGCGCCTCGGGCGCCTTCCCGCCCCGGCGCAGCACAGCTTCGTGCATGACCACCATCACCGCCAGAATGGCCAGCAGATACACGGGCAGCAGCGCCGCGCTGATGTGGGCGGCGATGAGCCCGAACAGGGGCGGCATCAGGCAGATACCCACGTAGGCGCTGGCCATCTGCACGCCGATGATGGCCTGGGACTTATCTGCACCAAAGTGATCCGGGGTGGAATGGATGGCGCAGGGATAAATAGGTGCGCAGCCCAGCCCGATGAGCGCCAGCCCCGCCAGAGCGGCATATTCGTGCAGGGGCAGCAGCATGATGAAAATACCCGCCCCGGCAATGCCCTGGCCCAGCCGGACCATCTGGCTGTCGCTGAGCTTTATGGTCAGGAAGCCGCTGAGGGCACGACCCACGGTGATGCCGATGAAGAACAGCCCGGCGTACCCTGCCGCCCTTTCCGCCGGGACGTCCTTGCACAGGTTCAGGTAGCTGCTGGCCCAGAGGATGGTGGTCTGTTCCAGGGCACAGTAGCAGAAAAAAGCGCCCATCACCGCCTTGGCGCCGGGGATGCGGAAAATCTGAGGCAGCGTCAGCGGCGGTCCGGCTTGCTCACCCTCTTCGTCCTCCACACTCTTGTGCATCTGCCAGAGGGGCAGGCCGACCACCAGGATCACCGTCAGCACAATCTGGAGCAGGGAGATATACCGGTACCCCATATTCCACCCCGCGCCACCGGACAGCGCAGCCCCCATGATGTAAGGCCCGACAGAGGCCCCCAGCCCCCACATACAATGGAGCCAGCTCATATGGCGGCTGGCGTAGTGGAGGGCCACATAGTTGTTCAGCGCCGCATCCACGCTGCCCGCCCCCAGGCCGTATGGGATGGCCCACAGGCACAGCATCCAGAAGGAGCTGCTGACGGAAAAGCCGAACAGTGCCGCGGCGGTCATGCCCACGCTGATGGCGGTTACCCGGCCCGTCCCCAATTTCCGGTTAAGCCGGTCGCTTTGCAGGCTGGAGATCACGGTGCCGGCGGAGATAATCATGGAAATCACCCCAGCGTAGGAAACTGGAACGTCAAAACCCCTGTACATGGACGGCCAGGCAGAGCCCAGCAAAGAGTCGGGCAGGCCCAAACTAATAAAAGACAGATAGATCACGGCCAAAAGCAGATGTGCCATATTGCGTTCCCCCTTCTATGCTGGTGTCATTATACCAGCAATGCGGAAGGACCGCTATAGCAAAACGGCAAAATTCTATGATGATTCCGTCAGAAGCGGTCTAATGCTTTGAAGTCAAGTACAGCAGTTGTGGACCATCCTCTTTGCCTTGTATCGCCCGAGTCCGTACAACGTTGCCTTTTCCCCCGCCGCCTGGGAAAGTTTTTGTTTGGCGTTGCCCTCAGGCAGGCAACGCCGCCCCGGTTATCCCTCCCTTATGGGAGGGATAAAAAATGCAACAAACTGACAAGTACAAATTAAATCTCATCGAGTCGTCCGACCCGTTCCTGCCGGACGGGCTGAACCAGAACACGCTGAAATTGGAGGAGGTGGTCAGCCAGCACCTGGAGGGCATGGACCAGCGCGTCACAGTGCTGGAGGACAAAAAGTTCGCCTGCGGCCTTTGGACCAAAGGCGCCGGCGTCATCGACCTGGGCTTCCATCCCCGGGCTGTCATCACCCAGCAGATCGGCTCGTATGGCCCCGTCATCTACGTGGAAAACGCCACCTATGCCAGCAGCGGCGGCATAACGCTGACGGAAAATGGGTTCAAAAGCAACATCAGCAGCTTTTATTTCCTCGCCTTCTCCTGAGCCGAAAAAAAGTCCCCCCGGGAATTCCCGGGGGGCTTTTTTGTTTGGTTCTCTCGGTGAAACGAACGAATTAGTTCATGCCGAAGGAGCCGGTGCTCAGCACCACGTTGCCGGAGGCGTTGGTGGTGTAGATGGTGAAGGTGTAGGTCATGCTATTACCCTTGGCGTTGGTGATCAGCAGGGGCAGGCCAGGAGCGTAGCCAGCGTTGGACGCAGCGTTCTTGAAGTTAATCACGAACGCGTGGGCATCGCCGGAATCGCTGCTGTTCAACCCGTTGTTGGACAGGGTATTGGAGTTCTCGCTGTACACCAGGTCGCCGTTCTGGTCACGGATCTCCAGAGTAGCCACGGTGCCCGCCTGAACAGTGAACGGGAAGTAGATCAGGCTGGTGGGAGCCACACCGTTGACACCCAAGTTGCCGTTCATGGTGTTGTCATCGGACAGAGCACTGCAGAACAGCAGGGTGTCGCGCACACCGCTCTTCAGGGCGGCGGTCAGCCCAGACCCATTGACGGGATAGGACACGCAGTTGCCATAAGGACGGTTGCCCTTGACCACATTCGCATCAGGATCGACGGGCGTCACGTCGGGATCGCTGGTGATGTAGAGCTGGATCACGGAGTTGATGCTGCCGGCCTCATAGACCATGGTCACATCGCACTCGCGCATATTCAGCCATTCCAGCTCGCCGATGATTTCGCAGGTGGGAGCGATCCAGTACTCGATGTTGGCGCCAGCGGTGTTCGGGCCGCCAGTCACGAAGGTAGTCGCGCCGGACACCACGATCTTGTGGCCCTGGCTCACGCGCTCGTAAGCCACGTTGCTCAGGCCCTTGGCTACGTTGACATCAATGCTGTCGTGCCAGTACACGGCCTCGGTGCTCACGGTGTAGCTGTTGCCGTTGGCGGAGCCGGTCTTGAAGTTCACGGGGGTGGTCGCCACGGTCTTGATGTTGTCGACACTGCCCGGGGCGGCGGTAGTGCTGGTATCGAACTTCAGCCGAACGCCGGTCTGGTCCACGGGGGTGCCGCTGTTATAGTTCGCCAGGATCAACTGGCCCCAATTGGTGCTGGCCTCGTTGTCGGCCTGCATCACGTTGGTCACGATGCCGTTGGTGATCTGCAGGGCGAACAGGTGGGCGTCGTAGTTCTTGCTGTTGTTGACGGTGTTGTACAGGCTGTAGTTGTTGAAGGTCACGGTCTCAGCCTTGCCGTCCAGGTAGCCGGAGATGGTGCCGATGGTGCCGTCCCACTGAGCGCCGCCGCCGTTGTTGTAGAACAGGTTGTAGGTCACGACGCCGGGGATCTCGCCCTGGACGTACACGTAGTTGGCACGGCCGTCGCCGTCGGTATCGGCCCAGTCAACCTCGGAGTTGAGGCTCAGGGTCACATCGCCGGGCAGCTCGCCCACGCCGTTGTAGGTGGACACGCCGGTGCCGCCGTTGTACACCATGATCTGGGTGTCGTTGTCCAGGTACACGGTGTTGATGCTGCCCGCGGTGCCGCCGGCGGCAGCGTTGTCGTTATTCAGCACCATGTAGGACAGGTTCTTGAAGATCTTGCCGTTCTGGTTCGCAGTGTTGCCAGCCAGGTTGTTGTACTTGTCGGCGTACAGGCCCTGGTTGGGCGTGGCGGGAGCGGTGGAACCAGCCACCTCGATGGCCACAACAGAGCTGTCAGAGGCGATCACGAACTGGAACATGTGGTCATACAGGATGCCGTAGGAGTCCTGCTGGTACTTCCCGGCCTTGTTGAAGTGGGCGTCATTGTTGGTGACGGTGCTGGGAGCCAGGTACAGGAAGCCCTGGTACAGCGCGTCGTCGCTGGCGCTCATGTTAACGGTGGGAACGCTGACGGTCATAGCGGGGTTGTAAGCGGCGGTGCCGGTGCTCTCGAAGCGCGGCCACAGCTCCACGGTGCTCTTATTGGCGGTCAGCTGCTCGTTCTCGTCGGTGGACTTGGTGCCGGCAGTAGTAGCGACACCATTGGCGGCGGTGGCGGTGGTGCTCATCAGGAACTTGTCAATCGCCACAACACCGGTAGAGCCGTCGGCGTACTTCACGTTGGCCATAGCCTTCACGCGGCCGGTGGTATCGGCCTCGCCCTGGCTGATGGAGGCGTAAATGCTGGTGATGACGCCGAAGGTAGCCTGGCTGTCAGTGATGCCGATGACGTTGCCGTACAGGTCCATCCACCAGGTGAAGGTGGTGTTGGTAGCCTGCTTGGCGCGGTCCAAGAACAGCTCCAGCTGGTCGTTGTAGTCCTTGCCGTCGATCTGGTGCTTGTTGGCATTCCAGTAAGCGGTGGTCTGCTTGCCGGTAATGGAATCGGCCTTCTTCTCGACCTTAACGGTGTCACCCTCCTTCAGAGTGGTGGTGGGGCTGTCGGTGCCGATGACGGGGTCGGTCTCAAAGGCGGCGGCCTCCAGCTTGGTGTTGTTGACGGGGGTCTCGTTGCGCGCGCCCTTGTTGGTATAGGCGTGGATCAGGATCATGTCGCCCTTGCCGTACTCCCAGTTGTCCTTGGAGGAGGAGGGCTTGGAGATGATCCGCTTGGAGTTGCCGTTGTTGCCGGCGGGAGCGTTGGTCACGCCGCCGTCATAGATGGTGACTTCCATCTTGGCGGGGGTAATCACATGGTTGTTAACGTCCAGCTTGACGGGGGTGACGTTGGTCACCTGGGCCAGCATGGTGTCGATCATGACAACGCGGTCCGCAAGGTCGCCCGCCCAGGGGCTGGTCTCGTTATAGTAGAACTCGCTCAAACGGCCCTGGCCGCCCACCTTGGTCACGGTGTCGGTAGCCACGATCTTGTAGGTTTCGGTCACGGGCTGGATGCCGCTTCGAGTCAGGTTGTGGTCGCCGTTGACGTACAGCACGAAGGTCTCCTCGTTCTTGATCTCCAGATCGTGGGCCACGTCGCACTCCAGCGTGGTGACCTGGTATTCCTTCGTGGCCTTGGCGCCGATCGTGGCGACCACAACCTCATCCTTAGCGGAGTCTTTAGCATAAATGGGATGGTTGTCGGGGATCACGTAAGCAGTGCCTTTGGCGTAAGAAGCGCTGTTGCTAGTTCTAGTAACACTGCCGCTGTCGATGCCGCCGCTGTACCACTTATAGCCGGGACGGCCCCACATGTCAATGGAGGTCCATTCACCCCAGTACAGGCCGAACACCTGCTGGCCCAGGGTGGGGTTAAATTTGTTGCTAAGGATGGCCTGCTTATCGTTGTAGGCCAGAGCGGGGGTGTAGGTCACGGTGGGGACGGTGGCGATGGTCATAAAGATCAGATCAGCCACGACCTCACGGGGAGCGGCCATGTTCAGGGTCTGGTCCATGTGAGCGGCGACCACGTTGCGGGTCACGCCCAGCTGCTTGGCCAGGGCGGCCACGTTGACCTGCCAGGAGCCGCCGGTGAACTCGTTGTTCTTGCCGTAGCCCACAGCGCGCAGGATCATGGCCAGGACCTCATACCCGGTCACCTGTCCGTAAGGCTGGAAGGTGGTGGGGCTGGTGCCCTTGATGTACCCGGCGTTCTGGCAGTAGCCGACATAGCCGGCGAACCAGTCGTCGGACTTCACATCGGTGAAGGTGCCATAGTCCTTGTACAGCGCGGTCTGCCGGTCGGTCACGTCGCCGGTGACGGCGCGGTAGATCACAGCCGCCGCCTCAGCGCGGGTGATCTTGTCGCTGGGACGGAAGCCCTTCTCGTCGCCCTGCATAACTTCCAGGCCGGTCAGCACCCGGACGCCTTCGTCGAACTCGGCGGTGATGCTGTCCTTATCCTGGTAGTCGTCATACTTGACGGCGGCGTTGGCAGTCAGCATCAGGCTGAACGCCATCACCATCGCAAGCACGAGCGCGAGAAGCTTCTTCAAGTTTCTCATTGGATAGTTTCCTCCTTGATTATTTTTGCCGTCAAGCCGGAATTTTTCGGCGGGAGTGAATAGGATAGGCCATCCTCTCTTATTTTCCTTTTTATTACAAAAATATCTATTTATTGGTTCCGTTTTTGTCCCTGTTTTCCCATTTTCAACCATTTTAAACGTTTTTTTTCAACCCTTTTTCAGGATCAGAAATCTTTGGAACTTTTTATCCTATCAACGGCTAATTTTGCGTACTTTTTTTAAAATAAGAGGAAAAGCAGTCCTATCAGATTAGAATTTGGAATATTGTGGGATAAAGGTGCAGCATATAGCCGGTTTGCAAAGGTAGCGCAAGCGGTATTTTATCAAAATGACTGCTTGCGGCAGGTGATGGTGGACAGATCGTCGTTGAAGCCGATGACCTATACGGGTGGCCTGGAAATCGGGGACCGGCTTGTCCGGCTCTACGGCAGCTTGGGTCCCGACGGACAGCGTACCGCCTTTACCGGCACTACCCGCGTCAGTTCCCCCCAGGGTCCAAGAGGCCGCAGGTTCAAGCCCCGCCGCTCCGACGATGTCGAGTGTTCATAACGCAACTGAACACTCGTATGTAAAGGAACAGTCGAAAGACTGTCCCTTTACTATTTTTTAAGGGATGGTCTGCCACAGTGGAGCGGCTTAGGCTGCTCCATTTTTTTCCAGCCTTGCCAACCATATTCGACCGCACGCCCTGGCGGCTGTCCAACACTGCGTCGTCTGTCTTCTTGATTACACTGGCGCTGCAATTCCTCAATGTCCTTTTTGAGTTGCTGCTGTTCCTCGTCGTATCGCTGGGGCATTTTTACAAAGCAATCGTCTGCCAGTTTACCCGATACATTGTCCTCAGGGAGCTTTTGTCAAGGGTAATCCAAACAAAATAGTCAGCAGAGAAGGGCAGAACATAGCTGCTATGGAATCGCAAAAAAAGAGACCAGCGGAAGTTGTACGCTGATCCCTTTTTCGATGTTATCTGATTGGCAGTGCGTTTCAGTCCAGTGCGCTCTCTAAATCCTCAAGCATGATACCCAAAGAGGTGATACCACCCTCGGCCAGATACCAGATGCCCGGATTCTCCAGGATAACCAGATTGCCGTTCTGGTAGGCGTCAGTCTTCATGATGAGCTCGTTCTCCATGATCTCCTGAACCATCTGTGCGCCGGTGGCGCCAATGGCGGAGTCACGATCCATGACGAAGATGTAGTCGGGGTTAGGGGAACGCAGCTTCATAGAAAATTGAAACAGCTTGGGGTTGTTGAATTTGACCGCGTAGAACATATACCCCACAGCGCAAAGCAGCACGATGACCGTTAGGATGACCAGCTTCCGCTGGTTGGCGCGGACAGCTGCATGATTCATTTCTCATCCCCTCCTTTCACCGCCGCGGTGGCCGCAGCGTGGCGCCCGCTGTTCCCGGCAGCGCCCAGGCGGATGGCCTTCCTGCCGTGGTTCAGACGGTAGAGCAGCATGGCGATGAAGACGATGCTGCCCACGATGCCGATGATGAGCTCAATGGGCAGCTCATAGGGTGCGATGACCACCCGGGCGATCATATCGCAGGCCAGCACGAAGATAGAGCCAAAGAGCGCCGTATCAACCAGGGTGCCGCGGATTTTGTCCCCCTTGAACATGGCCGCCAGGTTGGGACCAATGAGGCCGATGTAGGAGATGGAGCCCACCACGACCACCACGGAGGCGGTAATCATCGCCGCAATGGACAGACCCATGAACAGCACAAAGTTATAGTGGACGCCCAGGTTCTTGGAGAAGTCCTTGCCCATGCCCACGATGTTGAAGTGGTTGGCAAACACAAAGGCCAGGGTGACCAGAGGAACCACCAGATAGACCAGCTCATACCGGCCCCGGAGGACCATGGAAAAGTGCCCCACCAGCCAGGTGGACAGGGCCTGACTCATCTCGTACTTGTAGGCAAAGTAATTGGTGATGCCGGTGACGACGTTGCCGAACATGATGCCCACCAGGGGGACCATCACCGCGTCCTTGAACTGGATGCGCTGGATAAACCACACAAAAACCCAGGTTCCGGCGATGGCAAACGCGAAGGCAAACAGCGCACGCCCCCACAGCGTAGACCCCGGCAGGAACAGCATCGCCATCAGGATGCCGAACTGGGCCGAAGAAATGGTGGCGCCTGTGGTGGGCGAGACGAATTTGTTCATGCACAGCTGCTGCATGATCAGGCCAGCCACACTCATGCCGATACCGGTGCACAGGGTGGCCAGCAGCCGGGGCAGGCGGGAGATCAGGAAAATCTCGACCGTTTCCAAATCTCCATTCAGCAAAGCACCCGGCGCGATGTCCAAAACGCCGATGAACAGTGACCACACGGACGAAATCAGCAGTATGCAGGCAAGAATGACAGTTGAACGACGCTGTCTTATCATAATTACCCCCCTTTTAAAGTTAGCCTAAACTAATCCGGAGCTATAAAAATAGCGCGCCCGATAAGAACTGGCCTTACATGCTCATCGCACTGCGCGTTACGGGAGTTAGCATATCGCAACTCGCTCCGTTGTGCAAGGTGCAATTTTCCTATATTCTTCACAGATACTTCCTGCTTCTCCTGTTAAAATTAGCAAAACATGTTTTCTGTTTTCCTCCGATAAGTCGTTTCATTAGGAAACGTCGTGTTCCTGTTCTGGCAGGAAATTTTTCTTGCGTGAAGCTGAACGTTGAACAGATGGAAGCTCTTGAAGAGTATGAAGCGTAGGCGCCCCGATACCGGGGCGCCGGGCAAACCTGCAAATATATGTCAAGCCCCAAAACGAAAAATCTTGAAGAAATTTGGCGGCCGAAAAAGGGCATAACAAGACGAGCCGGTCAGGCGAGGATTTTTTGCGAACCGGCTGAAAGGGTCGCTGCGTTCGGTTAAGCGGCGGTATTTGCCCCGCCGTCCAACGCCGTCAGATGCGTCTTTAAGGTCTCCGCCTTCTTTCAGCACAACCGGATTTTCTATAATCTTATTCGGGAGCAATAGGATAAGCTGTCTTCTCAAACCTAAAAGTCTCAATGGAGGAGCGATGCTGAACCTAAAAGCTGTCCCATAAAAATTAGCGCTTGACAAATAGAGCGTATGTACTATAATAAAAAGTACAAATGTTTGATTTGAGAGCAATGAAACCAGACAAACTGACGTAAGCGCATTTATTCACCAGAATGGAGGGGTCTCCATGGAGGTCATGGATAAGCTGACGATCCTGGCCGATGCCGCCAAATATGACGCCGCTTGCACTTCCAGCGGGGTGACCCGCGGCGGAAAGCCAGGGACCATCGGCACAGCCTCTAACTCCGGCTGCTGCCACACGTTCTCCGCCGACGGGCGGTGCATCTCGCTTTTGAAGGTGCTCTATACCAATCACTGCTGCTATGACTGCGCCTACTGCATCAACCGACGCTCCAACGATGTGCCCAGGACCGCATTCACTCCGCGGGAGCTGGCGGAGCTGACCATTCAGTTTTACCGGCGGAACTATATCGAAGGGCTGTTCCTGTCCTCGGCGGTGTTGAAAAACCCGGACTACACCACGGAGCGAATGATTGAAACTCTGCGCCTTCTGCGGAAAGAATACGCGTTTAACGGCTATATCCACGCAAAGACCATCCCAGGGGCAGACCCCGGTCTCACTTATGAGCTGGGCCTGCTGGCGGACCGGCTCAGCGTCAATATCGAGCTGCCTTCAGAATCCTCCCTCCAGCTGCTGGCTCCAGATAAGACCAAAGCTGCCATCTTTAAGCCCATGGCTCAAATCCGAGACGGCGCGGCCCAGTCCAAGGCGGAATTGAAGCTCTACCGCCACGCGCCCCGGTTTGCTCCTGCGGGGCAGTCCACCCAGATGATCGTGGGAGCCACCCCCGAGAGTGACCACCATATTTTGACCCTGACTGAGGGCCTTTATCGGAAATATCGTTTGAAGCGGGTGTTCTATTCCGCGTATATGCCCGTATCCGACCACAAGAACCTCCCTGCCCCCGTGGGCTTTAAGCCGCCTCTGCTCCGGGAGCACCGCCTTTACCAGGCGGATTGGCTTCTGCGTTTCTATGGCTTTACGGCCCGAGAAATTTTGGACGAGGACCACCCTAATTTTGACGCGGCGCTGGACCCCAAAAGCGACTGGGCCCTGCGCCACCCGGAGTTTTTCCCGGTGGAGGTCAACCGGGCGGACTACGAGGCCATCCTGCGGGTTCCTGGTATCGGGATACGGGGGGCGGAGCGGATCGTCGCCGCCCGGCGGTATGGCTCCCTCTCCTTTGAGGGGTTGAAACGGCTGGGAATTGTGATGAAGCGGGCCCAATATTTCATCACCTGCTCAGGCCGGATGCTGCCCGGCCTGCGGTGCAGTCTGGACAGCGTCTACCGCCGCCTCACCGGGCTGGAGCAGGCGGCGCTGGGCAGCGGGGAGAGCTGGGAGCAGCTCTCCCTGTTCGACGCAGGTGGGGGCTGACATGACAGCGTATCGTTATGACGGCACCTTTGCCGGGTTCCTGACCTGCGTCTGGGATGCGCTGGAGAGCAAAACGGAGCCGGTGGAATTTTTACTTCCAGACGGCGAGGCGAGCCTTTGGGAGATGCAGGAGCTGCCCACAGACCGGGAGAAAGCCCGACGGCTTTACACCGCCCTGAAAATCCGGGTGTCCCCCGCCTTTCAAAAGCTCATTGCCCGGGGCTTTTTGACCTGCCTTCCCCAGAAGGAGCTGGACCTGCTGGTCCTCATCCGCCGAGGGATGAAGGAGGGCGACCGGGTGCGGCTGGACCTGAGCGACCCGGTGATGGCCCGGGTGAACCTGGCGCTGACCAAAATGTGGACCGAGTGGGACCATTTGAAGGGCTTTGTCCGGTTTTCCGAGCTGGATGGCGCGCTGGTGGGGGAGATTGAGCCCAAGAACCGGGTCCTGCCCCTGCTGGCGTCTCACTTCGCCGCCCGGTACTCTGGGGAGCGGCTGGTGCTCTACGACCGGACCCACCACGAGGTCCTTGTATCCGACCGGGGACAGTGGAAGCTCCTGTCTGCCGAAGACTTCCGCATGGGCCCCGCCGGGGCGGAGGAAAAGGCCTTCCGGGCCATGTGGCGGAAATATTATCAGACCATCGCCATCGAGGAGCGGATCAACCCCCAATGCCAGTCCACCCATCTGCCCAAGCGCTACCGCCATGTGATGACAGAGTTCATCACCGACGAGGAAATGGAAAAAAGCCTGTCAGGGCAGGCGGCCCCGACAGGTTTGCTGGGGGATGGACGAAAAAAACCGCAAACGCCATAGAATTACCCTCTATGGCGTTTGCGGTTTACGTTTTACCTCTCAATATCCACAACCCGGAGATAGCGGCGGAGGGGGTATTCCCCGTCGTGGGCCTCGCTGGGGAAGGAAGCGGACATGGACCCGGTGCGGGTGACACGGGTCAGCCCGGCACAGGCCAGCAGGCTGGCCAGCGCTTCCCGCCGTTTTGGGGAGCAGATCAGACCCGCTGTTTGGAGCCGTCCCTTTTGGCGGCGGAGGGTGGGGAGCAGTTCCCTTTGTGGGAGGAGTTTGACTAGCGCATTCCCTTCCATGGGGGACAGCTCCAGCTCCCGGTCAGGGCGGAAAATGACGGAGCAGCCCTTGCCCTGGAGCAAAGTTTCCCCCTCCGCTCTCCCGTCCACGATGCGCTCCAATAGGGCGGTGTGGCCGCTGAGAGAGGCCGGCGCTCCAGCTCCCAGGCCGGGGCGCTTTGCCGCCGCCTTCTCCAAGTAGGGAAGAAATTCCTGGCAGAAAGCGGTTCCCGCCTTCTGCTCCTCGGAGTCCAGGAAAATCACTTGACAGGAGGAGCACAGCCGCTGGCCCGTCTCCACAATGTGGGAGGCCAGGGCGGACAGCTCCCCCTCCTTGTCCTCATAGCCGGAGATATAGGCGAAGCTGAGGCGGTGGCCCCACTCAATGAGCTTGCATCCAGGCCCTGCCAGGGTCCGGGCGGCCTGGATGGCTCCGTCGCCGCCCCAGACCACCAGGCCGTCGGCCAGTTCGGCCAGGGTTTCCATGTCCGCTCTCTGTCCGGCGGGGAGGTCGAAGGCATAGATATAAGGGGCAAGCCGGGGCTCTTGCTCCACCAGCAGGCCGAAGGCGGCCAGGGACAGGCCCTTGTCTCCATGGGGGAGCTTGACCAGGTTGATATTACCTGTCAAGAGCCCTTCCAGTACGGTGTAAACCGGCAGACCAGGCATATTGCCCGGAGCGATGTGGAACAGCACGCCCAGGGGCAGGGTGCGGGCGGTGGTTTTCGTGTGATCCTTGGAGGCAAAGGGGTCCGGGCCAAGCTCGGTGGTGAGCTTGACCTCTAAACTCTCCCGGCTTAGGAGGGGGAGCAGTTCGTCCAGCCCCGCCCCAGCCGGGAGGAAACGGGAGATGAGCGTGTCAAACTCGCCAGACGCCAGACGTTTACCAAGCGCGTCCACGGCGTGGACGACCGTTTCCGCCTCCAGCGGCGGGGCGATACGGGCGGTGTTCAGTTGAGCCTCCAAGCCGTCCAGAACGGCCTTTCGCTCTGTGTCAGGGAACAGCTTTCCGTTGGCGAAGATCAAAATGCCTCCCCCTTTCCCAAAAGCTCCGAGGCGCCAGAGGCGCAGGTCTGGATGTCGCTCATGCCTACCCGGCCCAGGATGGTCAGGTACGGCGTCTTGATGCCGCAGCCGCATATTTCCCCCGGCGTCAGATAGCCCAGATCGTCAGTCATGACGCTGAGGGTGGGGGTGGCGGTCATGAGGGGCGAAATCAGGTTGATGAGGCCCGCCTTGCCCATGGGCAGGGGCTCCAGAGTGTCCGGGTCCCGGATGATAATTCGCCCGTAGGCCGGGACGTGAAAATGGTGGCGCGAGCAGGTGTTGTAGAAAACCGGGTGCTCCACCGCGCCGAACAGCTCGTTGATGTGGTCCTCAGGGATGCCCAAGGTGCGCTCTACCAAGGCGTAGAGGGTGCTTTTGTCCACCTCCTGGTCGGCGTGCTGTTTCCAGCCGCCCGCCAGGATAATGCGGGAGCCGCGGGGGAGCTTCACCCGCAGTCCCAGCTCCTCCATACGTTTCAGGCCGAACCAGAGGTAGGAAGGAAAACCGATTACCCGCGTGGGGAAGTGGGAGCGCTCAAACTTTTTCAGCGCCTTGGCCGCCAAATCCAGGTCAGGCACATAGGACCCGTCCACCATGTGCAGGGCATAGGTCCGGCTGAGGGGTGGGGAGAAGTGGGTCAGCCCGAACATGGTCCGGGTCACCCCGGTGTGGTTGGCTTTGTGGGGCTTATACCCTAAAATCACGCAGTGGGCGGGCTTGGGGGACGCCAGGTGGTGCCGGAAGCCCAGGTTGATGACCATGGGGGCCTCCGCCAGGATACAGCCCCAGTCGAAGCCGATGCGGCTGAATTTCCCGCTGGTGCCGGAGGAGGTCACCTTCATGGCCATCCGCCGCTGGGGCATGGAGAACAGCGTTTTCCGCTTGAAAAACAGGGTGGGAATCACGGGGATCTTTGCCAAATCGTCGATCGTCTTGAGTTGGTTCGGGGAAAAGCCCAGGTGCTTGCAGATTTTGGCGTAACCGGGGCAGTGCCGGATGTGATAGGCGCAGTTGTCCCGGCAGGCTCGGAGAAAAGCCCGGTCGGAGCCGGGCAGGTCGTAGGGCCGGAGCCGCCAAAATAGTCGCTGACGGGACAGCATGGGCTGGCCTCCTTTCAAATTCGCGGCGTTTCTGGTATTATACCACGAGACGCGGAAAAGAAAAAGCCCTCCTCTTTCGGAAAAAGAGAAGGGCTTTCCCCAATTGGCTCAGCTCTGGGGCGTCATTGGGACGTAGACGGGCTGTTTATAGACGGACAGGGAGGTATAGGAAAGCGCCAGCTCCACCGTGTCCCAGGGGTAGTCGTACAGATAGATCTCCTCACAATAGCCGATTTCGTTGCCGTTATCGTCAAAGCGGTTGGCGCCGCTCCACCGGTTAAAGCTGTGTTCTCCGCCCTCCGGGTCCCAATAAGTTCCCTCGAAGGTCTGGCCCAGGCTCTGGCGCTCCAACGGGGCAAAGAGGCTCACCTCGACGAAATCCCCGGTGCGGGTGACCTCGCCCACCTCCACGCCCTCCGGCAGGCCGGGGCAGGTTTTGGCGGCCAGGTCCAGGAATACGTGGGTCCGGTCCTTTTCCAGCCATTTCACTTTGTCGATGCACAGGGTCAGGCCCTTGGGCTCGTTGTAGTAGAAGCTCTGGAAATAGTAGGTCAAATAGGATTTGGAATCGTGTTCCCCTCTGGCGGATAGGGAGCCGTCGATATCATCGTAGCGCGTGCCGTCTCCATCCTCGAACCAGAATTTGATGGTGCGGAGCCAGGCGGTGTTCTCCGGGTCCTCCCCCAGGTAGAGGATGGTCCGGGTGGGGAAGTATTCCAGCCGGTCTACCAAGATACGCTGGCCGTCCAGCTCGATCCAGCGGTTCACGTTCACGGTGGTGGGCTCGGAGACGCGGTCCGGGGACAGGGTCACGTCAAAAGTGAAGCGCAGGACGCCGGGGTCCTCCCGGGGGTCCCCCCAGAGGTCCGGGTTGTCATCACCCACAGAGGCGCCGGGCGCGGCGGCGGTGGGCGCTTCTTCCCGTGTCTCCGTCATTTGATCGGGCAGGGGTTCCGGTTCCGGCATGATATACATGTCCATGCTGAACCGGTCGGGAAGGGTATAGCCGCCTGTGAAATCCAGAGTCATGCGTTCCAGGTTGTCCGCCTCTGCGGGCTGGCCGCTGTGGTAGGTGGAAACGCCGTAGCCCCCAATGGCCTCGCCCTTTTCATCGGTGAGGTCCGGGCTGGTGTGGAACCGCCCCCCGTCCACGGAGTAGAAGAACACCGCCTGGGCCTCGTCCACGATGGCGTATTCCAGATTGACCGTAACCCCGTCCACGGTCTGGGACTGGCCGATGTATTGCACATAGTCGTGGGCCACGGCGGCGGACAGGCTGGGGGAGAAGGCCGCGGCGGCGGTGAGCTCCCGGATGATGGGGATGCCGGAGCAGGCCAGGGCGAAGGTGGGGAAGGCGTTGACCATCAGCACGAAGCAGGCGGCGACCGCCGCGAGGGTGGCGGCAGGGGTGGCCAGCCTGTGGAGGAACCGGGACCGCCTCGCCCGGTTCCGGGCCCGGTCCACGGTGCCCTCCAGCCTTTTGGGGGGCTGGGACAGCTGGCCGATGAGCGCCCAGTATTCGTCGGTGCGGTTTTTCATACGGCGTCCTCCTTTTCGTCGGTGAGCTCCAGGCGGAGCAGGGTGAGGGCCTTTTTCTGGCGGGTGGACACGGTGCCCCGGGGGATGTCCAGGGTCCGGGCGGTCTCCTCCAGGGTCAGGCCGGTGAAATAGCGCAGGACAATGACCTCCCGCAGGTCCTTTGGCAGGCGGCGCAGGGCCTCCTTCAAGGGGAGCGCGTCGAACTGCTCCTGGGCCGTCTCGGGCAGCTCGTCCATGGACAGCTCCCGCTTCCGGCGGCGCAGCTCTGTGTTGCACACGTTGATGAGAATGCGGGTGAGCCAGGTGTCGAAAAACTCCGGCTGACGCAGCTTTTGATATGCGCAGAAGCCTTTATAGACGGCCTCGTCCACGGCGTCCACTGCGGCGGACTCACTGCCCAGGTAGAGCACAGCGGTGCGGTAGAGGGGCTGTTTCAACGCCTCCGCCCGGCGGATGTATTCCTGTTCGGTCAAGGGGGCTCCCTCCTTTCTGCCTATTAGACGGGGGGCGGGGGTGTTTTGCCTTTTGAGGGAGAAATTTTTTGTGGGACGCTTTGGGCGGAATTTTTGTAAATTCGCTCCCCATCGCGGAGGAAGTGTGGTATACTGTCCCATATCACATAATAAGGAGGCGCGACTTTATGAAAGTCCTCATGCTCAACGGCAGTCCCCGGCCCCAGGGGAATACATTCACGGCCCTCAGCGAGATGGAGAAGGTGTTCCAGGCAGAAGGGATGGAGACGGAGCTGGTCCACGTGGGCAACCGGGATATTCGGGGCTGTGTGGCCTGCGGCGGCTGTGCCAAGCTGGGCAGGTGCGCATTTGACGACATCGTCAACGAGCTGGCCCCCAAGTTCGAGGCCTGTGATGGGCTGGTGGTGGGCAGTCCGGTGTATTTTGCGTCGGCCAACGCCACGCTGGTGGCGCTGATGACTCGGCTGTTCTACAGCACGCCCTTCAGCAAGTCCATGAAGGTGGGGGCCGCGGTGGTGGCGGCCCGGCGGGGCGGTCTGTCCGCCACCTTTGACGAGCTGAACAAGTTCTTCACCATCTCCGGGATGCCGGTGGCGTCCAGCCAGTATTGGAACAGCGTCCACGGCCGCGTGCCGGGGGAGGCCGCCCAGGACGCGGAGGGGATGCAGACCATGCGCACCCTAGCCCGGAACATGACGTTCCTGATGCGGAGCATTGAGCTGGGCAGGGAGAAGTACGGTCTTCCTGAGAAGGAAGAGCCCCAGCGCACCAATTTCATCCGGTAAGCGGCGCGAAGCGCTCCTCCTGGGAAGGAGGGGCGCTTTTTTACGTTTCAGGCTGGAGGAACACGTCGTGGCTCTCCGAGGACAGGTCGGGGCGGAAGCGGTAGCCCAGCTGGTCGAAGGCACGGACGTCCTCCCGGCGGGTGATGTTGTTCTCCGCCAGCCAGCGGACCATTTGGCCACGGGCCATTTTGCACACAGTGCCTTTTTCAATGACCTTGCCGTTTTTCCACTCCCCGAAGGTGCAGGTGACAAAGCGGGTGGACGGGGGGAGATAAGGCTCCACCGCGTGGCTGTACTCCTTGGAGGCCAGATTCAACACGAAGTCGGTTTCGGCGGCTAAGGTTTGGGCCAGGCGGTTTCCCCAGAAGGCGTACAGGTTCGGAGCACCATCCACGGACAGGCGGGCCTGCATTTCCAGGCGGTAGGGGGCCACACCGTCGAAGGGGCGCAGGAGGCCGTAAAAGCCGGACAGGATGCGCAGATGAGCCCGTAGGTAGTCCAGGTGGGCGGATTCCATCACGCTGGGAGCCATGTAGCGGTATTGGATGCCCTCATAGGCCATGACGGCGGGGGTCAGGCGGCGGCGAAGGTCCATGGAGGCCAGGCGATCCACGTTCAGGCGGGCGATGGAGTCGTTGCACTTCCAGAGGGTTTGCAGTTCCTTCGGGGTCATCCCTTGAAGGGCGGCTTTCAGGTGTTCGGATTGCTCCAGGAACTGGGGAAGGGCGTCTACGGGAAAGCTGTCCGTGTCCGCCGTCATTTTCTTGGCCGGGGCAATAATGATGCGCATAACAGGGCCTCCATTCGGATCTTGCGGCGTGAAAAGAGGGGAACGGGTCACCCCGTTCCCCTCTTGATTGTGTGGCAATTACTTGGCAAACTGCTCCACTAGCTCGGTCACCTTGTCCACGCAGCCGCCGCAGTGGGTGCCCGCGCCGGTGGCCTCCTGAACGGACTCCAAGGTGGTGTTGCCGGCCTCAACGGCGGCTTTGATGTCACCCACGGTGACGCTGCCACAGAAGCATACGGTTTCGTTGAGATCCATCAGATGTACCCTCCGGGTGGCTTACTTGAAGTACCGCTCCAGCAGGCCCTTCAGAGCCTTGCCGTGGCGGGCCTCGTCCCGGGCCATCTCGTGGACGGTGTCGTGGATGGCGTCCAGGTTGTTCTTCTTGGCGCAGGCGGCCAGGTCGAACTTGCCCTTGGTGGCACCGAACTCGCAGTCCACACGCCAGGCCAGGTTCTTGGCGGTGTCGGCGGTCATGTTGGGCTCCAGCTCCTCGCCCAGCAGCTCGGCGAACTTGGCGGCGTGCTCGGCCTCCTCATAAGCGGCCTTCTCCCAGTACAGGCCGATCTCGGGGTAGCCCTGACGGTGGGCAATGCGGGCCATGCACAGGTACATACCGACCTCGGAGCACTCGCCGTTGAAGTTGGCCATCAGCTGCTCGAAGATGTACTTCTTGTCCTCCTCGCTGATGTCGGGGTTGTTCTTCACGGTCTTGGCATAGATGCCGTACTCATGCTCGGCGGCCAGCTTCATCTCGCCGGTCTGCTCCACGAACTTGGAGCCGGCCACATGGCACACGGGGCACTCGGCGGGGGGCTCGGCGCCCTCATAGACGTAACCACAGACAGGGCAAATCCACTTCTTCATGATAAAATTCCTCCAATGTTAGTGTTAATTTTGGGCCTCGGGCTGTTGGGACAGACAATCCCGGCACAGGCCGCGGACGATGAACTCACAGCCTTCGGCTCGAAAACCATATTGCACGCTGGCGGCGTTCAGGTAGTCCTCTCCGGGCGAGTGCTCGGGTAGGTCCACGATGGCACCGCAGCGGTTGCAAATAAAATGGGAATGGGGAGTGACCACTCCATCATAGCGCTCCTGCCCATTCACCGCGCCCACCCGGCGGATAAGGCCCCGCGCGCACAAGTGGTTCAGGTTGCGGTAGACGGTGCCCAGGCTCAGGCCGGGGTACTGGGCTTTCAGCTCCCGGTAAACCCAGTCCGCGCCGGGGTGACAGTGGGTGGATCGGAGAAGCGACAGCATGGCGTCCCGCTTCTTGCTGGTCCGGACGTTGTACATGAGGGCTCCTCTCTTCCGCCTCCTTGGCGCTAATAGGAATGATTACTAAATATAAAATAGCACAGTTGTTCCCGCTTGTAAAGGGTTTTTTTGAAAAAGAGGGGAGAAATCTTTCCGGCGGGGTCCGTTTGTGGTATAATCCCTTTCATAATGCGGAAAGGGATGGGTGTTGTGCTGGAAAAGTTGCGGTGGAAATTTGTGGCCATTATTATGGTGCTGCTGGCGGCGGTGCTGGGGACGGCGCTGGCCGTCCAGACCGGCTCCACCGTCCGGCAGTACCGGGAGGAGACGGACCGGGTGCTGCGCTGGGCCTTGGAACGGGGGAGCGCGGCGCTGGACCCAGCCCATCCTCCGGTGGACGACTTCGCGCGAGATGAGGAATTGTACACGCTAATACCCGCCTTTTACGCTGTGGCGAATAATCACGGACGGGCGGTGCTGGCGGTCAGCTACAACGCGGATGTGGATGAGGCCGACGTGGCCTGGGCGGTAAAGCAGGCCCTTGCGGCGGAGGTGGAGTTTGGGGAGCTGGAGAACTTGAACCTGCGGTTTATAGTTCAGCGGCGGGGCTTATGGATGGAGTTTGCCTTTGCCGGTCTGAGCTGGGAACAGGGGGCCATCCGGCGGCAGGTGTTGACTGCGGCGCTGGTACTGGGGGCGGCGCTGGCTGGTTTTTTTGTGGTGAGCCTGTTTTTGTCCCGCTGGCTGGTGAAGCCGGTGGAGGAGAGCTGGAAGCGTCAGCGGCAGTTTGTGGCGGACGCCTCCCATGAGCTGAAAACGCCCATTACGGTTTTGCTGGCGGATGCGGACATCTTGCTCAGCCATCCAGACGACACTGTCCGGGAGCAGCGCCTATGGGTGGAGCACATTCAGGACGAGGGACTGAGAATGAAAGGGCTGGTGCAGGATCTGCTGTTCCTGGCCCGCGGGGACGCGGCGGGGCCGGAGCGGCCCCAGGGCAGAGCGGATTTGTCTGAAGTTTGCGAGGAGTGCGTGATGTCCTTCGAGCCGGTGGCTTTCGAGGCGGGGTTGACGCTGGAGAGCGCTGTGGCCCCCGGCGTGTCCGTCACGGGGAGCGGGGAGGACCTGCGGCGGTTGTGCGCCATCCTGTTGGACAAC
Source organism: uncultured Oscillospiraceae bacterium (assembly GCA_910588625.1). Taxonomy (GTDB): domain Bacteria; phylum Bacillota; class Clostridia; order Oscillospirales; family Oscillospiraceae; genus Enterenecus. The sequence continues at coordinate 17,587 of CAJUQN010000016.1, read as the reverse complement.
GCCTGCAAATACGGCGAGGAGGGCGGACGGGTGACCGTCACCCTGACGATGGGCGACAAAGCCGTCCTCACCGTCCACAACACCGGCCAACCCATTCCGGCGGAGGCCCAGCCCCACCTGTTCGAGCGGTTCTATCGGGCGGACGCCGCCCGGAACCGGGAGCAGGGCGGGTACGGCTTAGGGCTGGCCATCGCCGCGTCCATCGTGGAGCGGCGCCGGGGCAGGATAACCGTCCAAAGCGCGGCGGGCGAGGGGACCGCGTTCACCGTTACCCTGCCGCTGGAATAAGCTGATTTTGGGGCCGCGCCGGCGGTCCCAAAATTTTTTTGCCCGCCCCCTTGACAACGGGAGAAGAATGCGCTAACATATGAGCAGATGTTCATATGTTAGCAAAAAGAGAGGAGCTGATCCGAATGACCGGCAACAACGAGATCGAGCGCTGCGGCTTCCTGTGCGTCCACGAGGCGGCGGTGGAGCGGGTGCTGGACGAGATGCCCGACGACGAGACGCTCTACGACCTGGCGGAGCTGTTCAAGGTGTTCGGCGACTCCACCCGCATCAAGATCCTGTATGCTTTGTTTGAGGCGGAGCTGTGTGTTTGCGACATCTCCAAGCTACTGGGGCTGACCCAGTCGGCGGTGTCCCATCAGCTGCGGGTGCTGAAGGGCAGCCGCCTGGTGAAGTTTCGCAAGGACGGCAAGACGGTGTTCTACTCCCTGGCCGACGACCATGTGCGCAAGATCATTGCTCAGGGCATGGACCACGTCAACGAGTAGTTACTTTTTCTTGCAAGAAAAAGTAACCAAAAAGAACTTTTGATTCGTTACCCCCGCGGGCGGTCCCGCGAAGTTTTTGCTCGGCAACGGGAATGATATATGGAAAGGAAGTCATCATTATGAAAAAGACCTTCAAGCTCATCGACCTGGACTGTGCTAACTGCGCCGCCAAAATGGAGACTGCCATCAAGAAGCTCCCCGGCGTCACCGACGCCACCGTCAGCTTCCTCACCCAAAAGATGACCATCGAGGCGGATGACGTCGATGCCATCATGAAGGACGTGGTGAAGTGCTGTAGGAAGGTTGAGCCGGACTGTGAAATTGTGCTGTGAGCACCTTTTGGGACCATGTCGCTGGGCTGTATGACCTATTTGAGTGGAGCAACCGAAAAGTAAACGCCGCCGCCAGGGCCCGTGTGGGGTCGCTGATCCCCGCTGGCGCACGGGTGCTGGACTGCGCCGCCGGGACGGGGGAGTTTTCCCTGGCGGCGGCGAAACGGGCGAAGTCCGTGCTGTGCACAGACCAGTCGGAGGCCATGCTGGACCGGGCGCGTAAAAAGGTCCAAAAGCGCGGCTTGACCAACGTGGGCTTTGCCAGCCGGGATGTCACTGCCCTGCCTGACCCGGACGGGAGCTTTGACGCGGTGATTGCGGGAAATGTACTCCACCTGCTGGATGCGCCGGAAATTGCGGTTCGGGAGCTGTGGCGGGTGACGGCCCCAGGTGGGCGGCTCATTCTGCCCACTTACCTGCAAGGAAAGACGGGGGCGGCCTATGGCAGCATGATTAAAATTTATCAGGGCGTGGGCTTTCACTACGAGCACGCCTTCACGCCGGAGACGTATCGTATGTTTTTGGAGCGTCTGGGGCTGGGTCCAGTGACGCTGGAGGTCATCTCCGGCGGCGTGCCGGAGGGCATCGGCGTACTGGAAAAACCGGCCCGCGCCGTTTAGGAAGCAAAAAAGCGGACTGCACATCCGCGTTAGGAGTTGATTTGTATGACCAGGAAGCAGAAAAATATGCTGGTGCGCATCATCGTGGCGGCGGTGCTGCTGATTGCGGCGTCACTGATGCCGGATATCCCAGTGCCCGGGTATATCCCCCCATTGAGCGAGATTGTGCTGGGTGGCCCCTATGCTTACGTATTGGCCCGGTGGCCGCTGTACCTCATCCCGTATTGTGTGATCGGCTGGGATATCCTCTGGAAGGCCGTCCGCAACATCGGCCACGGGCAGGTTTTTGACGAGAACTTCCTCATGTGCGTGGCCACCGTCGGCGCCCTGGTGCTGGGGGAGCATTCCGAGGCCGTGGGCGTCATGCTGTTTTACCAGGTGGGCGAGCTGTTCCAGAGCTATGCCGTGGGTAAGTCCCGGCGGTCCATCGCCCAGCTCATGGACATCCGGCCCGACGTGGCCAATGTGGAGCGAGATGGGCAGATTTTGGAGGTAGACCCCGACGAGGTGGCGGTGGGCGAGGTCATCGTTATCCGCCCCGGCGAAAAAATTCCCTTGGACGGCGTGGTGCTGGAGGGCACATCCTCCCTGGATACCGCCGCCCTCACCGGCGAATCCGCCCCCCGCGACGTGGGGGTGGACGGCGAGCTGCTCAGCGGCTGCGTCAACATCACCGGGCTTTTGAAGGCCCGTACCACCCGCGAGTTCGGCCAATCCACCGTGGCCAAGATTCTGGACCTGGTGGAGAATGCCTCCTCCAAGAAGGCTAAGGCGGAGAATTTTATCACCAGGTTTGCCCGGTACTACACGCCTGCCGTGGTGTTTGCCGCCCTGGCGCTGGCGATTATCCCCTCTCTGGTCACTGGAGAATGGTCCGTCTGGGTACACCGCGCCCTCACCTTCCTGGTCATCTCCTGCCCCTGCGCGCTGGTGATTTCCATCCCGCTGTCCTTCTTCGGCGGCATCGGCGGCGCGTCCGCCCAGGGCATCCTGGTCAAGGGCGGCAACTACCTGGAGCTGCTGGCCAAAACCGAGACCGTGGTGTTTGACAAGACCGGCACCCTCACCCGGGGCGTGTTCGAGCTTGCGTCCCTGAACCCCGCCCCCGGCGTGGATGAGCGGGAGCTGTTGGAGACTGCCGCGCTGGCTGAACGCCATTCCGGCCACCCCATTGCCCAGTCTCTGCGGCGGGCGCTGGGGGGCGAGGCGGACCCGGACCGGGTGACGGACGTCCAGGAGATCCCCGGCCACGGTATATCCGCTCTGGTGGATGGTAAGCATGTGCTGGCGGGCAATGAGAAGCTGATGAAGCGGGAGGGGATCAAACATCTGCCCTGCAGCCAGGCGGGCACGGTGGTCCATGTGGCCAGGGAGGGAAAGTATCTGGGTTGTGCCGTAATCTCCGACCAGATCAAGCCCACTGCCCCCGCCGCCGTCAAGGCCCTGAAACAGCGGGGTATCCGCACCGTTATGCTCACTGGAGACAGTGAAACGGTGGGCAAGGCCGTGGCCGACCAGCTGGGTCTGGACGAAGTGCACGCTCAGCTGCTCCCCGCCGATAAAGTGAGCCGTCTGGAGGACCTGCTGGGCCGCAAGAGCGAAAAGGGCGTGCTGGCCTATGTGGGCGACGGCGTGAACGACGCGCCGGTGCTCTCACGGGCCGACGTGGGCATTGCCATGGGGGCCATGGGGTCCGACGCCGCCATCGAGGCCGCCGACGTGGTGCTCATGGACGACGATCCGGCCAAGCTCACCGCCGCCATGGACACCGCCCGCAAATGTATGCGCATCGTGAAGCAGAACATTGTGTTTGCCCTGTCCGTCAAGGCGCTGTTCCTGATTTTGGGGGCTTTGGGCAAGACCACCATGTGGGGGGCGGTGTTCTCTGACGTGGGAGTGGCGGTGATTGCCATCCTCAATGCCACAAGGATGCTGAAAGCTGAGGAAGTGCCCGGGCCGCTGTGAACGGGCGGCGGCTGGAAGAGCATAAAGGCCCGTTCCGTGTCAAGAATACCCAAAGCCCCCCCGACTGGGGGGGCTTTTTTGGCCCTTATGGTAATTGACAGATTGGGGAAAAAGAACATATAATACACAATACGCTAAAGTATAAAATTGATGCTGCTTTGAGGAGGAAAGGATCATGGGAACCGATCGCGTTTACAATTTTTCCGCCGGCCCGTCCATGCTGCCCTTAGAAGTCCTGGAGCGCGCGGGCGCTGAAATCACCAACTACCAGGGCTCCGGTATGTCTGTGATGGAGATGAGCCACCGCTCCAAGGTGTTCCAAAAGATCTTCGACGATACCAAGGCCAATTTCATCCGGCTGTTTCACGTACCGGACAACTATAAGGTGCTGTTTTTGCAGGGAGGCGCTTCCGGACAGTTCTCCATGGCGCCCATGAACCTCATCGGCAAAACCGGCAAGGCGGATTACGCCGTCACCGGTAACTTTGCCAACATCGCCTATAAAGAGGCCAAGAAGTACGGTCAGATCAACCTGGCCGCCTCCAGCGAGGATAAAAACCACACCTATATCCCCACCCAGGACCAGCTCAAGCTGGACCCGGAGGCCAGCTATTTCTACTACTGCGCCAACAACACCATCTATGGAACCGAGTGGCAGTACGTGCCCGACACCGGGGATGTGCCCATCGTGTGCGATATGTCCTCCGACTTCCTGTCCCGGCCGGTGGATGTGTCCAAGTACGGTATCATTTTCGGTGGCGCCCAGAAGAACCTGGCTCCGGCCGGTCTGACCATCGCCGTGGTCCGGGAGGACCTGGCGGGCCATGAGCTGCCCTATACCCCGCTGATGATGAACTACAAGACCATGATCGACAAGGACTCCATGTACAACACCCCGCCCTGCTGGTGTATCTATATGCTGGGCCTGGTACTGGAGTGGCTGGACTCCAAGGGCGGCGTGGAAGGCATGGAGAAGATCAAGCACAACAAGGCCGCTTTGCTGTATGATGTACTGGACAGCTCCAAGCTGTTTACCTGCGCGGCGGAGAAGGCCAGCCGGTCCGACATGAACGTCACCTTCCGCTCCGTCAGCGAGGAGCTGGACGCGAAATTTGTGAAGGAGGCCACGGAGGCCGGGTTTACCAACCTGAAGGGCCACCGCAATGTGGGCGGTATGCGAGCTTCCATCTACAACGCCATGCCTGTGGAGGGCGTGGAGAAGCTGGCGGACTTCATCCACGCCTTCGACAAGGCAAACTGAGATGGACGGGCTGGAGCTGGCCCGGCAGATCGCCGGGGAGATCGTGGAGCGGAACACCGAGCCTGTCCTGCGCTTTACCCTGGACCAGGGCGGGAAGCCAAAAATTTTTGAGAGCAAAGTGGGCGGTACGCCCTACCTGCCCCGGGATATGGCGTGGCCGCTGGATTCCAACGGCATGGGCATGAAGCTGCTGGCCCAGGTGGACTGCGCCGCGCTGGAGGACCTGCCCGACTTCCCCCACAGGGGACTTTTGCAGATTTTCTTTGGGCTGGACGATGTATTCGGCGTGGACTTCGACGACCCGACGGCCCAAAAGGGCTTCCGGGTGCTGTACCATGAGACGGTGAATTCCGCTGTGACGGAGGCGGAGGTGCAGGCAAAGGAGGCGGGAGCCCCTCAGCCGGAGGGGGACACGAGATACTATACCCCCTTGTTCGGCGCGTACGGTATCTGCTTCGCTCCGGCGGCAGTTCAGCACATCAATAGTCAGGACTTCCGGGCCTGGGACCAATTTCTCAAAAAATGGAATGAGGGGCACGGCACGGGCTTCAAGACCCAATGGGATTACTACCGGGCGACAAAAATTGACGGTGAGTTCCCTGCGCCCAAGGAGAAAGCCCCTTATCACCAGCTGGGTGGGTATCCCTACTTCACTCAGGAGGATCCCCGCACCGGCGCTGGCGAGCTTGCCGATCTGGACGTGCTGCTGTTCCAGCTGGACAGCGATATGCTCCCAAAGGAGCAGGGCGGCGACGACCTGGTGCTGTGGGGCGACTGCGGCATTGCCAACTTCTTCATCAACCGGGAGGCGTTGAAACGCCGGGATTTCTCCCGCGTATGCTATAATTGGGACTGCTGTTGATTCCTGGACTTAAAAAACGAGGTGAGAACCATGTTTAACATCAAAACTATGAACAAAATCGCGGCGGTGGGCCTGGAGCGTCTGCCTGCTGAGAGCTATACCGTGGGCGACAGCCTGGACAACGAGGACGGCATCCTGGTCCGCTCCGCCAAGCTCCACGACTACGATTTTCCTGCCGGTCTCTGGGCCATCGCCCGGGCGGGCGCGGGGGTGAACAATATCCCCGTTGAGCGCTGCTCTGAGTTGGGCATCGTGGTGTTCAACACCCCCGGCGCCAACGCCAACGCGGTGAAGGAACTGGTGCTGTGCGCCATGCTGCTGGCCTCCCGCGACGTGATCGGCGGCGCGGAGTGGGTGAAGGAACAGGCTAACACCCCCGGCGTGGAGGTGGCCGACGTGGTGGAAAAGGGCAAATCCGCCTTTGTGGGCCCGGAGATCTACCGCAAGACCCTGGGTGTGGTGGGCTTGGGCGCCATCGGGGCCCTGGTGGCCAACATCGGGCTGAACATGGGCATGGAGGTCTACGGCTACGACCCCTATCTGTCTGTGGACGCCGCTCTGCGGCTGGACCGGCACATCAAGGTGGTCAAGGACCTGGACACCCTATACGCCAATTCCGACTATATCACCCTGCACCTGCCCTTTATGGAGGCCACCAAGAACACTGTCAACGCTGCCGCCATCGGCAAGATGAAGGATGGCGTGCGCCTCATCAACCTGGCCCGGGGCGGGCTGGTGAACGACGACGACGTGATCGCCGGCCTGGAGAGCGGCAAGATTGCCTGCTATGCCACCGACTTCCCTGACAACAAGCTGGTGGCCGCCCCCCATGTGGTGGCCCTGCCCCACCTGGGCGCGTCTACCCCCGAGAGCGAGGACAACTGCGCCGTCATGGCCGCCAACCAGATGAAGGACTTTTTGGAGAACGGTAACATCAAGAACTCCGTGAACTTTCCCAATATCATCATGGAGCGCTCCGGCGTACAGCGGCTGTGTGTTATCCACCGGAACGTGCCCGCTGTGCTGGCCAACATCACTACCCAGCTGTCCGAGGACGGGGTCAACGTGGAAAACCTGACCAACAAGTCCAAGGGCGAGTACGCTTATACCATGGTGGATACCGGGTCCGCCGTAGATGAGAAGGTCATCGAGGATATCCGCAAGGTGCCTGGCATCATCCGGCTGCGGGTCATCTGAGAGAAGCAATGAGAGGCCGCCCCGCCTGATCAGGCGGGGCGGTTTTTTATTTCCTTGTAATTTCCAGAGCAGTCTGGTAAAATGGAGCAGATGCGACAAAAACGCCCCGTTTAAAGAAAAGGAGACGCTTATGAAAAAACGATGGACAGCCGCTCTATTGGCGTTTGCCCTGGCGGTGTGCCTGCTTCCGGCCCCGGCTCAGGCCGCCGATGTGAAGGATACGGCAGGAAGCCGCCTTACTGGTGTGGAGCGGGTGGCCTACGACTACATGAAGGCAGAGATCGTCAAGATCGCCCAGGGGAGCAGGACCAGCACCGAGATCAGGATACCGGACCAGAGCAGCTTGTCCTGGCCGCTGTCGGAGCTGGGGAGCAATGCCGGTTCCGCCGTGGAAGAGAAGGTGAACGAGGTGCTGGACATCAAGCGGGTGTTTAAGTGCCTGTCTGTTGACTGCCCCTACGAGATGTTTTGGCGGAGCGACCGGTTCACCTGGGGCTATTCCCTCTCCCGCGGGGGAGGAAGAGCCACGGTGCGGGATTTGACGGTGCGGCTCGAGGTGGCCCAGGATTACCGGGGTGCAGGGAGTACCAGGACCAGTCAGGCCAAGATCATCGAGGCAAACAAGGTGCTGGAGACGGCCCAGGCCATTGTGACGCAGTATCAGGGGCTGCCTGATATGGATAAGCTGGCGGCCTATCGGAAAGAGATTTGCCGCCTGACCAATTATAATACTAATGCCGCCAAGGGAAATATGCCTTACGGCGACCTCTGGCAGATGATCTACGTGTTCGACGGCGATCCCGAGACCAACGTGGTGTGCGAGGGGTATGCAAAAGCCTTCAAGTATCTGTGCGACCTGTCCGACTTCCAAGGGAACGTGGCGTGTTATCTGGTCAGCGGCACCATGGGCTCGGGTGGTCATATGTGGAACGTGGTTCGGATGGGGGACGGAAAAAATTATCTGGTGGATGTTACAAATTGCGACACCGGAACGGTGGGAGCAGAGGATAAGCTGTTCCTCACCGGGGGGACGAGTTCGGCGGATGGGCGGACCTATACTGTGTCCAAGGACCGGCTGCGGTCGGTGTATACCTATGACGAGGACCAGGCGGGGCTGTATGTGGACGGCTATCTGGCGTTGAACAGTACGGATTATGTACCGGGGTTCGACCTGCCTCCGGAGCCGCCGGTTACTCCTGCCGCAGGAAATGGTGTGTTTACAGATGTGGCTGACGGGGCCTATTACGCCGCCCCGGTGGTTTGGGCGGTGGAGGAGGAGATCACCAATGGCACCACTGAGACCACCTTCTCGCCTGGCGATCCCTGCACCCACGGGCAGATTTTGACTTTCCTATGGCGTGCGGCAGGAGAGCCGGGAGACCCGACGCTGAGGCTGGGAGACACGGAATATTACGCGGGCGCGGTGCGCTGGGCCTCCGAGCTGAAAATGCTGAGGGAGGAGTTTGACCCCGAGGCGGGCTGCTCCCGGGCAGACGCGGTGCGGTACATCTGGCTGGCCTTCGAGGGGCCGGCTGCCCAGGCAGCGTCGTTTACCGACGTACCTGCGGACTCGCCCTATGCCCACGCGGTGGGCTGGGCACTGCTGGAGGGAGTCACCACCGGGGCCTCTGAGACCACCTTTGAGCCTGACACGATTTGTAATCGCGGGCAGATCGTCACCTTCCTTTATCGAGCCTATCACTGAGCATAAAGAGCGTCCCCTCCCCGAACGGGAGGGGACGCTCTTTATGTCTCCGGATTGCGGGCTACGTCCAGGATGAGCTGGGCGCAGCGCTCGATGCCCACCAGGCTGGAGTCAAGGGACAGGTGGTAATTTTGGCTCATGCCCCAGTCCCGGTCGGCGTAGTGCTTGTAGTAGGCCCGGCGGCGTTTGTCCTTCTCCTCCAGACGCTTCTCCGGGGCCTGGCCGGACTCTCCGTACAGCCGAACCACCCGGTCCGCCCGGTAGGCGATGGGGGCGTGGATGAACACGTTGAGCACGTCGGCGCGTTCCCGCAGGATGTAGTCGGCGCAGCGGCCCACGATGACGCAGGGACCTTTTTCCGCCAGGTCCAGGATGACGCGGCATTGGATGACCCAGAGAAAATCGGCGGTAGACAGGCCGTTCATGTGCTGTCTGGGATTGCCGCCTCCGCCCCCGGAAAAGGCGTAGGACATCAGGGACTGCCAGGGAGAGGCGTATTCGCCCTCCTGCTCGATGAATTTTTCGTCGAAGCCGGTTTCCACAGCCACCTGCTTGACCAGTTCCTTGTCATAGTAGGGGACGGCCAGCAGCTCGGCCACCCGATGACCCACAGAGCGGCCGCCGGAGCCGAATTCCCGGCTGATGGTGATGATCTGTTTGCTCATAAAGAACCCTCCTTTTTACGGTCAGTTTCCAGCCAGATGATGGTTTGGGGCGGGACGTCGTGGCAGCAGACCGCCGCCCGCCAGCCCTCCCCGGTGTAGCTTTTGTGGGGGCAGGGGGGGGGAGTTTCTACCTCGCGGGGCGGATACAGGGGGGCGTCCTCCCGCTTGCACCAACTCTCTTTTAGCGTCCAGACGCGGTAGAAATCCTCCCAGGTTCCGTCACAGCGGGCCAGCTCGTCCTGGCTCAACGCCCATTGGAGGAGTTTTGTGCGGCGGGGGCGGACCAGCTCCACGTCTACCCCCACAGGCTGCTCACACAGGGCGCACAGGGCCATCCCGCCGCTGTGGGACAGGGAGAACCAGCGGTCCGGCATTCCTTGAAAGAGGGGCTTGCCGCGGGAGGAACGCTCCACCGGGGGGAGAGCTTCCCAGCCCCAACACAGGTGGACAGCCTGTTCCAACAGTGGCCAGGCCAGAAGCCGCCCGTCTGCCCCCGTCGTGCCGTAGATGACAGTCACAGTCCGCCTCCTTTTATTTCTTTGTACATATTATACAATAGGCCTGTCTGAATATCAACCCTTTATGTAAAAACACCGCACAGCCGGGTAAACCGGCTTGTGCGGTGTTTGCTTGTCATGCTCTGGCGGTATAGGGCGCCCAGTCCAGGCGAATGAAAAAGTCCTGGCCGTGGCGGCAGACGGGGCAGGTCTGGGGGGCAATGGAGGATTTGACGATCTCTCCGCAGTTGAGGCACATCCACAGGGTCTCGTCCTTTTCAGCAAACAGCATTCCCTGCTCCAGCAGGTCGGCCATCATGCCGAAGCGGTCGCCGTGGACCTTTTCGATCTGGGCGATGAGCTCGAATTGGCCGCCGATGAGGTCGAAGCCCTCTTCGTGGGCAATTTTGGCGAATTGGGCGTAGTCGTGTTCGAACTCCTGGTACTCGTTGTGGCGGGCTGCTTTCAGCAGGTCCAGGCTCTTGTCGGACAGGTCGATGGGGTAATTGCCGTCGATGGTGATGTTCTTCCCGGCGGAGGGCAGGAGCAGGTCGTAAAAGACCTTGGCGTGGGCCCGCTCCTGGTCGGCGGTGAACTCGAAGGCCCGGGCCACCACCTCCAGCTTTTCCTTCCGGGCGGCGGAGGCGGCGATGGTGTAGCGGTTGCGGGCTTGGCTCTCTCCGGCGAAGGAGCGCATCAGATTTTCCCGGGTACGGCTGTCCATGAAGTCCAGATTGCCTTTGTGATAGTTTTGGTAGACGTTTGGCATAATTTTCCCTCCAATGTATTGGTGAAAATAGTATACCCGTTTTTTTGAAAAACTTGCGCGTTATTTTGAGTTGTCACCCGTCCGCCCGGCGGGGAATACACTGTAACGATGACGAAAAGGGCCGGAGGCAAAGGGCCCGGACTGGAGGTTATTATGCTGCGGGCAAAAAATATCTGGGTGGTGGGGGGTGATCCCCGGCAGGCGGCGCTGGCCGAGCTATTGGCCGACGACGGCCACAGCGTACATACCTACGCCCTGGAGCAGGGCGAGGGGATGAAGTGCGAGCCCTCCATGGCGGGGGCGGACCGGGCGGACTGTGTGGTGCTGCCCCTTCCGGCGGCGGGGGCGGACGGGAGGCTGAATGCGCCGCTGTCGGCGGGACATCATGAACTGGCGGAGGTGCTGGATGGGCTGCGGTCCGGCCAGATGGTGTGCGCCGGGATGGTGGGAGATGATTTGAAACGGATGACGAAGGAACGGAAGCTGGTGATCCGGGACTACTTCGCGCGGGAGGAATTGGCGGTGCTCAACGCCATCCCTACTGCTGAGGGAGCCATTCAAATTGCTATGGAGGAGCTGCCCATTACCCTTCACGACGCCCGGGTCCTGGTTGTCGGGTTTGGGCGGCTGGGAAGGGCGCTGGCCCCGAGACTGAGAGCGCTGGGGGCCCGAGTGTGGGTGTCCGCCCGGCGCTATGAGCAGCGGGCCGCCGCGGAAAGCATGGGTCTGGGCAGCGAGGGCGTGGACCGGCTTTCGGACTGGTTGTGCAGCTACGACTTGGTGTTTAACACGGTGCCCGCCCTGGTGCTGGGGGTGGAGGAGCTGGCCGCGTTGAAGGAGCGCGCCCTGGTTATCGATCTGGCCTCCCGGCCCGGCGGAGTGGATATGGACGCCGCTGCGGCCTTGGGAGTTCGGGTTATCTGGGCGCTGTCCCTGCCGGGGAAAGTGGCGCCCGTTACGTCGGGGCGGTACATCAAGGACACCGTTTATCATATTATGGAGGAATCAGATCTGTGAACATAGAGGGATTGAGAGTGGGCTTTGCGTTTTGCGGGTCCTTTTGCACCATGTCCAAGGCGCTGGACGCTTTGGAGCAGACAGCCGCCCGGTTTGGTCCGGTGACGCCTATCGTATCCGAAACGGTGGCGTCTACTGACACCCGGTTTGGGAAGGCACACGACTTTATGCGGGAGATGGAGCGGCTGTGTGACCGGCGGGTCATTGACAGCGTGGCCGGGGCGGAGCCGATCGGGCCAAAAGGACTGTTGGACGTGCTGGTGATCTGCCCCTGCACAGGGAACACCCTGGCTAAGCTGGCCCATGGAGTGACGGACAGCTCGGTTACAATGGCTGCGAAAGCCCATTTGCGCAATGGAAAGCCGCTGGTGCTGGCGCTGGCGACGAATGACGGGCTTGCCGGGAGCGCCCCCAATCTGGGGACCATGCTGGGACGCAAGCACGTTTATTTAGAGACACACCGATAAGGGTGGACAAACGGAAAAGGCACAACGCATAGTCTCTGATACCTGTTACACAGTAAGCAATAGCGCCACCGAGCGCCATCTGCAAGCGGCTATGGACAAACGCAACTAAGTTTGCATTCTGCCCATGGTCGTTTTATTTTACCTGATTCACCGTCAAAAAAGTGCCTCGTTATAAAGTTTGTCGTTTTTGGATATATGAGGGTAGCAGTAGCCGCACAGCCGCTTAAAGCTATTGCCGCCCCTGCTTTTATCGCTCCCGTTCGCGTGATTTGCCAAAGGCCGGGGGTGATTCAATCCGCATGAGGATTGACAGGGGCAAGCCGGAACCTGGAACGCCGTCCGCAAAAGGACATGGCGCGAAACCAGCAAACCAACAGCGGCGCAAACCGGGACAGTGGGCCTCGCTCCGGGGTATCGCTCCCGGTTTCCCAACTGGCCCGGCCAGTCCGGGAAGCCAGGGGCGATACTTCGCGGGGATTGCTTAACGGTTTGGCCCTGGTGGGCCAAGCCCTACAATCCCCGCCCCTCCGCTCGGCCCCGTGCGCGGGGAGGGAGCGCGTACCACCCAGCGTCACAGAAAGGAGTTGTTGCATGGCAAAAAAAATATCTATCCCCGCGACAGAAACGCGCTAACCACCCTCGCAAAATGTGGCTACACCACACATGAGCAGCTATGGGAGTTTTTGCGCGATAAACGGATTTCCGGGTACTGCAAAGATGGGCTGATTGAAAAATCAGTCTACAGCCAGCCTGGGGGCAAGGGCCAGGATAAAACGGTATATCACCTGACCTCTAAGGGGCGGGATTTATGCCGCCGCGAACTGTCTATTGACCACATATACAGCGCCCAGAACCCGGCCCATGATTTGCCGCTGACCACCCGCTACCTGTCCCTGACCGAGCATGAGCGGGCCACCTGGAAAACCGAAACCCAATGCCGGGATATACTGCTCGGCCACATCAGGCAGTTGAGAAACCAGGGCGAGGAAGAACGGGCGGGGGAATTGTGGGAGAAAATGCGGGAGGGCCACATATCCATGCCTGACGCTCTCTATACGGCCTCTGGCGGCGTTTCTATGGCGTTCGAGGTCGTGACGGATAGTTATGGTCAAGCGGAGGTAGAGGCCAAGGAAGAGGCCGCAGAGGCCCTTGACGCGCAGATTGAATTTTGTAGAGCATGAAAGGGGTGAAACCTTTGACAAAAAACGAAGAAAAAGAAATGCTGTGCCAAAAATTCCAGGCGTTGCTTGCCCTGATTCTCCAATACGGCGGCGGTGCTATGCTTCTGCCCCAACTCCGGGCGTTGTGCGCCGTCCTGTTGGACATGAACGGCCAGACGGTCAACCGGGCTGTCCGTGCGCTGAAAGCTGCCGAAATCCTGACCCGTCAGACGTGGGTAGACAACAATAGCGATTTGATTTTGGCCCGAAAGTACGCCTACCGATTTTTCGAGGGCAAAACCAGCCAGGAAATCGCCACCACGCGCCGCCCCCACACCATGGCCCCATACCTTTTGGGGGCAAGGAAAATTGACTGGCTGCTGTCCTTCATCGAAAAGAACGGTATCACCAGCGCGGCGGACCTGGAATACCATCCATCCGCCATAGGCTGTACCATGTTCCTCCGGCTCCCGGATTTGTTAGGGTACTATCAAGAGCAAGCGCCCATCCTGTCCTATGTCCGCCCGGATAATTATTGTCAACAAGAACGGCAATTGGAACTCAGCGACATACAGCGGCGCACGATGGCCCAGGGCAACGCCCCAGCCGAGGAATACGCCCCGCCCATCACCACATTGGAGCAGCTACACCGCCGGGGCATTTACATTTATTTTCTGTCTGAGAAAAAGAAACAGGTTGGTTTTGTGCTGTTCGCCGGACGGGAAACCAAGGCCCGCCGTCTCATGGACTGGCTCATAGACGCTCATTTTTGGGTAACTTCTCTGCTGCCCGAATACGAAACGGGCCTATGGGTATACGCCCTGGACTGGGACCACAAAGCGGCGCTGATGAACGCATTTACAGCCATTGCCCCCGGCACATCGAAAACCAGGTATTATCAATATCGCTTAGAGGGCGCAAAAATTTATGGCCGCGCCAGCATCGGCGTAGTTGACAGCGATTTTATTACAAAATGGTGCGGAAACGTGTCCGCGCTGACAAATTGACCGCCCCGACAGGGGCAGAAAGGACTATTTTATGGATTTTCGGAATCTTCCTTTTATGGATTTTGAGCACAAAACCTTGTTTGAAAACGCGATGCACGATACAGGCACCGCATACCCGCCCAATATCGCCGCGATTTATCTTCTGTCCGCTCATGAGGACACCCGCGCCGATTTTTGGAACCTGGTTGACCTGGACGGCAATTTCCGGGGTTTGCCGGAGGATTGGTCGGACGGAACCACCAACCCCGATACCCGCCGCCTGTTGGCTCTGACGGCAAATCTGGCAGTTGGTGACGGGCCTTACCCCGACCTCGCCCCGGCGTACCTCTACAGCGGCCCTTACGCGCCCATTCTCAAAGCCGCGACTGATTATTGGTACAGCAACACCCGCGCCATGTAACGCCCCTTTGCAGGGGACTTACCCGCAGTTTGGGGTATACCCCCGCTTTACAGACGGAAGGGAGCGAAAAAGCGTAAAAATAGACCTATTTTTCGCTTTCTTTTACACATTGCAAGCAACATTATGACCTTATTTTTACATATGGAGGGATTTATTTTGAATATCGCTTATATCAGAGTTTCCACAGAGGAACAGAACGAAGCACGCCAGAGAGAGGCATTGGAGCAACACAATATTGACAAGTTTTTTATCGAAAAGGCCAGCGGAAAGAACACAAAACGCCCGGAACTGCAAAAAATGCTGGACTGGGCGCGGGAAGGTTATACTATTTTTATCCATGACTTGTCCCGTATTGCCCGGAGCACAAAGGACTTGCTGGAACTGCTGGACACGTTGGACGCAAAAAAGGTTGCTTTGGTGAGCGACAAAGAAAACATTGACACCACCACCGCTACGGGAAAGCTGATTGTCACCGTAATAGGGGCTATCAATGAGTTTGAGCGGGCTAATCTGCTGGAACGCCAGCGGGAGGGAATCGCCATTGCAAAGCGCGAGGGCAAATACAAGGGCCGCAAGAATATTGCCATTACGGACATTGGGGAGTATTATGAGCGGTACATGAACCGGGAGGTAAGCAAGGCCGAATTGGCCCGCGAATTGGGAGTTTCACGGCCCACGCTGGATAGGTTGTTTTTGAAATACAGAGGGAGCGCTCCGGCTTGACCGGGCGCTCCCTGCTTGTTTAGGGGGCTTGCGCGGTGTGCTTCTATGTGATATATTAACACTAAACTGAGCGATAAATCGGTGTTTATCGGGAAGCAAATAAAGCGAAAATAAGTGTTTAGGAGAATATTATAAATATGAAAAATTCCTCGAAAAATAAATACTTTGCAGTTTTTATCATATTAAGTTTTCTAATTTATGTAATGTCCAACGGAGAATGGTGTGTTCCGATTTTTGCGTGGATTTATCCAATTTTGTTTCTATGTATGATTTATCTTAATCGTACTCGAAAAGTCTACCTTATAATTAGTTCAATATATGCCATTGGTTTTATTGTCCAGTTTTGGAGAGCCATTGGAATGGATATAAAGATATGTATAATAGTAGCAATCCTGCTGTCTTTTCTGAAAGTTTTACCATATATCTACTGGTCGAAATCAAAAATGAGATTTCAAGATACTGTTATTTTTGCAAGTATAATGGTATCAATAGAGTATATCATTTATCTGATATACCCTGCATTGGGAGGGTTGTCTGACGCTTATACACAATACCAAAATCTATACCTGCTACAAATAGTAACGGTAACAGGGATTTACGGAATCATCTTTTTAATGTATTGGACGGCGGCAATGGTTATATGGATTTGGAACAATAAAAGCAAAAAAGAATACATCAGAAAATACATAATCATATATGGTTCTGTAATTGGCTTGGTATTTATCTATGGAGTTGTTATGTTTCATTTTGTAGGAAATTCAGATAAAAGTGTCAGGATTGCTGGAGTAACCGTTCCGATTTCAGAGCTGTTAAATAATGATAAAGATGTATATTCTACATTTTATACCAATACATTTACTGATGAAAACATTACCAATACAAGGAATAAACTATCATCAGTAGCTGATGAACTTTTCCTAAAAACAGAGTTGGAAGCACAAGCAGGTGCAAAGATTGTTTTTTGGTCTGAACTGAATGGAGCGGTTTTAAAACAAGATGAAGATATGCTTTTGCAACGAGCGTCGGATATGGCAAAACAGAAAGAAATTTATTTGATTGTTTCATTACTGGTGAAAACCCCTTACGAGGACTTAAAGGAAAATAAAACGGTAGCATTTAATCCACAAGGAGAACTAATATCAGAATATTTTAAATATGGACGTTCAATCGGAGAATTGTGCCAAAAAGGAGATGGAATGCTAAAAAGTTTTGATACAGAATATGGTAGAATTGCGCCGTTTATATGTTCTGATATGGCATTTTTGTCTAAAATACAGCAGGCAGGAAGAAATAATGTAGATATACTAATTGTTCCGGCTTCGGATTGGAAAGAAATGACATTATTAGCTGCAAAGACAGCGATTGTGCGTGGGGTTGAAAATGGAAGTAATATAATCAGACATACAAATAACGGAATGTCGATTGTTTCAAATGTTAAGGGCTGTGTGTTGGCACAGACCGATTACTTTCAGTCTGATACAAAGACATTATCAGCACAGGTTGCTATGAAAGGACGCTTTACTCTTTATTCGTATATTGGAAATATATTTGTTTATCTGTGTAGCATATATTTGTTAGGTAGTCTCATAATTCCTAAAATTAAGCGATTATAGTAAATAACCTATAGTGATGAAAAGATAGCTATACAAGCATACCAATTTAAGGAACAATTAAATTCCCGTTTATCTGTCAAATCCTCTTAAAACTCTGATATATCAAGGCTTCCAGCTGATTGAATGTTCAAACCTTATGTAATTTCCCTTGTTTTTGCCCTTGCAGGCCGAAACAAGGGAAACTTTTTACTCCCCGCAGACTACCTTATCCAGCAGTCGTGCGGAGGTACGCTTGGCCTCCCTTGTGGCGTGGGCGTAAATGTTCATCGTGGTACTGACGTCGGCGTGGCCCAGCAGCTCCTGCACGTCCTTGGGAGCCGCCCCGTTGGACAGGAGGTTGCTGGTGAACGTGTGCCTGAGCATATGGAAATGGAAGTCCTCTAAGCCCTTTACTTTCTTCTTTGCCTGACGGCACATGATACCTATCGTCCCCGGCGTTTCAATGGCCCCGTCAGACCGCAGGCAAACAAAGGACAACTCCCTGTATCCCTCCGGTACCTCCGCCGTCCTGGGCAGGGTATAGACCTCGTAATAGGCCCGGTCTTTCTCCC